>NZ_JBSFLQ010000021.1:0-143696 GCF_053599115.1 Streptomyces sp. NPDC001020
GCAACGCGACACCGAACCATCCGGCTTCCAATGGATCGTGAGCGACGCCACCGACGACAACGTCCTCGCCTTCCTACGGCTGGACGCACACGCCACACCCCTGCTGGCCGTCTCCAACCTCTCCCCCGTCGTCCGCCACGACTACCGCCTCGGCGTCCCCGACACCACCCCCACCTGGCACGAACTCCTGAACACCGACGCCGCACAGTACGGCGGCAGCAACGTCCACAACCCCGACCCACTGAAACCGGACTACTCCCCCTGGCACGGCCGCCCGTCGAGCATCCGGCTGACCCTGCCGCCACTGGCGACGGTGTGGCTGAGCCCGGCTTTGTTCTGACGTTCGGTGTCGGTGACTGTCCGTCCAGATCGGCTCGCGCCCGTCCGGCGCGCCGAACGCGCAGTCGGTGGCGAACTCATTCCCCGGTCGCGCGGCGACCGGCGCACTCGTGTAGGGATGAGGCCACCCTGGGGAGATTCCCGATGCCCGCCCTTCCAGCGAGCACCCGGAAACTCCGGACAGGCCTAGTCGAGGGCGTCCGCCAACGCCTCCGGCAGGTCACGGGTGTACAGCATGCCCAGCCTCTGCGTGGCCCGGCTCAGGGCCACGTACAGGTCGCTCGTGCCACAGCGGCCGGGCTCGACCACCAGCACGGAGTCGAACTCCAGCCCCTTGGACTGACGCGCGTCGAGCAGCACCACGGTCCGGGTCAGGTCCGGTTCCGCGCCCGCCGTCACCCCCTCCAGTCGCGCGGCGAGCGAGCGGTGCAG
The DNA here is from genome assembly GCF_053599115.1 of Streptomyces sp. NPDC001020. Classification (NCBI taxonomy): domain Bacteria; kingdom Bacillati; phylum Actinomycetota; class Actinomycetes; order Kitasatosporales; family Streptomycetaceae; genus Streptomyces; species Streptomyces sp. NPDC001020. Next base: position 772 of record NZ_JBSFLQ010000021.1, read on the forward strand.
TTCGCGCGGCGCGATCACCGCGAGCCGGCCTTCGGAAGGGGTCAGCTCCTCCACCGCCTCGGCCACGGCTGCGGGCAGGTCGTCGGTGGCGCGCACCCAGGGCCGTACGCCGGTGGACCTGACCGAACTCGGCGGCTGGAAGCCGGGGTTCTGCGCGCGCACCACGCTCGCCGCCACCTCCATGATCTCGGCCGGGGTGCGGTAGTTCACGCCGAGGCGGGTGTGTTCCCAGCGGTCCTCGACGTACGGCGCGAGGATCTTCGACCACGAGCCGACCCCGGCGGCCTCGGCCGTCTGCGCGGGGTCACCGACCAGGGTCATCGAACGGGTCGGGCAGCGCCGCATCAGCAGCCGCCACGCCATCGGCGACAGTTCCTGCGCCTCGTCGACGATGATGTGCCCGAACGCCCAGGTGCGGTCGGCCGCCGCGCGTTCGGCCGCGCTGCGATGGTCGGCCTCCTCGTGCCGCTCGGCGAATCGCTCGGCGTCGATGATGTCGTGCGCGGACAGCACCTCCGAGGCGTCAGGATCACCGTCCTCCTTGTCCTCGAACTCGTAGGTCCGGGACGCGTACGACACGTCCAGCACGCCCTGCGCGTACGCGATCTGCGTCTCACGCTCACGCTCCGCGCGGGAACGGGCCAACCGGTCGTCCTCCCCCAGGAGTTCGGCCACCTCGTCGAGCAGCGGCACGTCGGCCGTTGTCCAGGCGCGGGTGACCCGGCGGCGGATCGCCCCGGCGTCCTCGTCGGACACGTACCCCTCGGGGTCGGCGAGGAAGTCCGCGACCAGCCGCTGCGGGGTCAGCCGCGGCCACAACCGGTCGATCGCCGACCAGACTTCGGGGTTCTCGGCGAGTTCGTCACGGATCTGGGTGATGTCGCTGGCGTCCAGGAGGTTGGAGCCGTCGTACGGATCGGTGCCGATCCGCTCGGCGACCATGTCCGTCAGCGTGTTCAGGATGTGGCCCTCGAAGTGCTCGCGTGCCACGTTGTGCGGCAGCTTGGCCGCCCGGGTTCGCTCGCGGGCGACGCTCACCAGGCCGTCGTCGAGCATCAGGATCTCCCGGTCGTGCTCGATGGCGATCACCGGGTCGGGCAGCGCCTGCCGGTCCCGTACGACGGCGGTAAGCACGTCGGCCATGTCGGCGCGGCCCTTCACAGCGGCTGCTTCGGGCGTGTCGGTCGCGGTCGCCTTCACACCGGGGAACAGCTCGCCGACCGTCGCCAGCAGCACACCCGTCTCACCGAGCGAGGGGAGCACCTCGCCGATGTAGCCGAGGAAGGCGGGGTTCGGGCCGACGATGAGAACCGCACGGCGGGCGAGCAGCTCCCGGTGTTCGTAGAGGAGGTATGCCGCCCGGTGCAGGGCGACGGCCGTCTTGCCGGTACCGGGACCACCCTCCACCACCAGTACGCCCCGGTGCGGCGCCCGGATGATGCGGTCCTGATCGGCCTGGATGGTCCGCACGATGTCGCCCATCCGGCCGGTGCGCGCCGAGTTGAGCGCGGCGAGCAGCACGGCGTCACCGGACGGGTCCTCGTGGCCGGTGCGCTCGCGGTCGCCGAGGTCGAGGATCTCGTCGTGCAGCGCCGTGACCCGGCGTCCGTCGGTGGCGATGTGCCGGCGTCTGCGCAGGCCCATCGGAGTATGGCCGGTGGCCAGGTAGAAGGGACGGGCGACCTCGGCCCGCCAGTCGATCAGCACCGGCGTGCGGTCCGCGTCGTCGGCACGCAGCCCGACACGGCCGATGTGGTGGCTCACACCGGAGGTGAGATCGATACGTCCGAAGCAGAGCGAACCTTCCACGGCGTTCAGCGCCGCCAGCAGCCCGGAACGTTCGGCGACGAGAATGTCCCGCTCCAGCCGGGCCTGCATGGGCTTGTCGCCCTGCGCCAGCGCGCCCGTGACGGATGCCTCGGTGTCACCGCGCAGTGCGTCCACGCGCGCGTACAGCCCGTCGATGAATTCCTGCTCCCGGCGCAATTCATCGTCTGGAAATTCGGTGTTTGACAATTCCACTCCCGCCCGGATATACTCTGCTCAGTGAACTTCTCCGCGACTCTATTCATCTGGAATCGCGAACCATCGAATATACGCAGAAAAATCCCCCGAGCGCAATTGCTCGGGGGATTTCTTGTGTACTGCGTGGATTCAGAGGACGTCGGACAGCTCCTCCAGCAGCCGCCGCTTGGGCCGCGCCCCCACCATCGACTTCACCGGCTCGCCGCCGCGGAACACCATGAACGTCGGCATCGACAGCACCTTGTAGGCGTTCGTCGTCGCCGGATTGGTGTCCACGTCCAGCTGCACCACCTTGAGCCGGCCCTCCTGCCCGGCCGCGAGATCGCTGAGCACCGGCCCCATCTGCCGGCACGGCGGGCACCAGTCGGCGGTGAACTCCACCAGCACCGGCAGCTCCGCCCTGATCACCTCCGCCTCGAAGTCCGCGTCCGTCACCTCGGCCACACCTGCCGCCTTGATCACAGCTTCCGCCCTCCCAGCTCGCACACCGGTTCCGGACCGCCCGGAACCGCCGCCTCGGCCGCCAGCGCCTCACGCGCCCGCTCCGCCTTCGCCAACTGCTCGCCGACCTTCTCCCGCACCGCACGCAACTCGCCGATCAACGCGTCGAGTTCGTCCAGCTTGCGCCGGTAGACCGCGAGCGACGCCGGGCACGAGTCACCCTCCGGGTGCCCGGCCCGCAGACACTCCACGAAGGGCCGCGTCTCCTCCAGGTCGAACCCGAAGTCCTGCAGTGTGCGGATCTGCCGCAGCAGCGTCAGGTCCCGCTCGTCGTAGGTGCGATGCCCCTGGGTGTCCCGCCGCGCGGGCAGCAGCCCCCGCGACTCGTAGTACCGCAGCGTCCGTGTCGTCGTCCCGGCCCGCGCGGCCAGCTCGCCGATTCGCATGGGTACGACCGTAGGCGTTGACGTCGGCGTCAAGGCAAGGCCGGTGAAGGTGGGGTCAGGACCCGTCTGGCGGGAGCGGCGGCTAGCGCGGCACAGGGGAGTCGGTGAAGACGTCACGCCGGTACTTGGTGACGAACACCAAGTGGACGTGCGGGTTATGGCCGACATGGCGGCCGGTGGGGACCTCGTGATCGGATTCCAGCGTGGTGTCAGGACCCGAACGCTACAGTGATCGCATGACCACCGAACGTGTGCAGAGAAGCTGTGGTTCGGGCATGGTGCCCGGCTCGCGCTGACCCCTGCCCAGGTCCGGCTCATCGACGGCCAGGCGCACGCTGCCCGCACCACGTGGAACCTGCTGCACGACTGGTGGACGATGCTCCCCAGGGACAAGCGCACACTGGCCGCAGGGACACCGCGATCCGTCAGGCCCGCAAGGACATCGACTGGCTCGCCGCCCTCCCCGCCCAGGCCGCACAGGCGGTGCTGAAGACGTACTTCCAGGCGTGGAAGAACTACTGGCCTCGACGCGGCGGTCGCGGGGTCCGGTGGCGGCCGGCTCTAGACGGTGATCCCCGCCGACTCCTCCGCTTCAAGGACGGGCGCGCTCTGCCGCTCCTCCTCGAACGGCTTGCGACCGCCCGCGCGGCCCGGACAGCCACTCGAGGGAATCGTCACCGGTGTCAAGGCTGTTCGAGTTCGCCCAGACCCATCACCCGCAGCGCATGGTTGGCCATCTCCAGATGACCGGTCGCGTTGGGATGCGCCTCGTCGTCCAGCCACGAGATCGGATCCGCCGTGCCATGGTGCGCGAGCCAGTGCCCTTCGTGGTCGACGAGCAGCGCGCCGGTCTCCGCGGCGAGCTCCCGTACCGCCTGGCAGTACGCAGGCATGGCCGCACGCCGCTCGCGGCCCGAGAAACCGACCAGAACAGGGGTGTGCAGCACGATCTGTGTGCCTTCACCGACGCCGTCGATGATCTTGCGCATCGCGTCGTGGAAGGCGGGCAGCCCGGCCTGGCCGGCCAGGCAGTCGTTCGTGCCGAGCGAGACGGACAGCACGTCGGGCTGAAAGCGGCCGATCAGCCACTCATGTGCTCCGAGCACCTCACCCGCGCTCCATCCGGAGACACCAGAGTTGATCACGACATCGGTGATCCTGCCCAGCTGCCACCCCACCCGCTCGTGCACATGCTCGACCCAGCCACGTGCACCATGGGTGTGCAGCACGCCCTGGGTGATGCTGTCTCCGGTCGCCACCCAGGTCATGGGCGTGTCGGCCAGCCGAATCATGATGTGTTCCCTCCCTCTTCCGCCGCCGCGCGTCCGGCTGGGCGCGGCGTCCCGCCGGTGGGCCATGCTGCCTCCCCGAGACCACCTGCGCAACGCCCGCGCGAGGGTGGGGGGAGTCGCCGACGACGCGTCGGTGCCGTCGTAGACCTGGCCAGGTGGAACCCGCTCAGACCATCACCCCCGCCGACTCCTCCACCTCCAGGAGGGACGCGCTCTGGCGTTCCTCCTCGAACGCCCGCCGCCCGCCCCGCAGTCCGAACAGCCGCTTGCCGATGGCGATGTAGAGGACGGCGATGATGTTGAGGACCAGGGTGGTGATCTTCACGGCGCTGACGTGCTCGGTCAGCTCGTAGATCTCCAGTGGCAGGAAGGCGGCGGTGGCGACCACCGTCAGATACTCCGCCCAGCGCTTGGCGTACCAGAGGCCCACCGCCTCGATGATCTCGACCAGGGCGTACGCCAGCAGCAGAGACGCCAACAGCAACAGTGTGGAGTGCTTGTAGCCGAAGGTCTTCTGGATGGTGCCGATGACCGGGGAATGGTCCAGGTCGTAGTGGAAGTGCTTGAAGACCGGCCGGAAGACATCCAGGTACTCGTTGAACAGTCGCCGCACCGCGTCCTGACTGTTGCTGAATTTCCAGACCGCCACCGCGACCAGCACGATGAACACCCCGCGCAGCGCCCGCTCGACCGCCAGGAAGCGCAGGATGAACAGGTCGCGCAGCACCTTGCCGCGCGGCACCAGCGGGGCGTCACCGGCCGGTCCCGAGCCGTGCGGCTCGCCGAGCGCGAAGTCGCCGCAGCGCAGGCAGCGCCACACTTCCCCCAGGGCGGTCTCCGCGTGCAGCCGGATACGCAGCCGGGGGTCGTCCGGCGCGTAGGTGACATGGCCCTTACGTGCGCAGGTGCGCCGGTCCCAGTCGATCGCCATTCCCCCGTACCTCCTTTGTATGCGTACAGCCGTGCCGCGCCGGTTGATCGACGCGGCACGGTATCGCATCGCGGTAAGAGACGACCGCCGGACGGTTTCAGCCTGCGGCGTGCACCTCGCGCACCTGCGCGGAGTGCGGGCACATCGACACAGCGAACCGGGTCTCCCAAGCCCTCTTCGCGTGCCGGTCCTGCGGCGTCGTTGCGCACGCGGACCGCAACGGCTCCCGCAACATCCGCGCCCGCGCGTGGGAGTTGTGGCGACGCGGGGCCCAGTCAACGGCCCCTGCCCCACCACCGCAACAGCGGGGCGGGGCTGGACGCAAACGCAGCACCACAGCCAGTGATGCCCGTTGTGCAAGCCCGGGACTTTCAGTCCCGGGTAGTTGACTTCACACCGTCACCGATTCGTCGGCCTCCTCCTCCGCGGGCTCCGCCACGGTCGCCTGGCCGCGCGGCAGCAGCAGCGCAACGGCCAGCGCGCCCACGCCGAGGATCACGGCGCCGATGAGGCTGGTGTGGGCGACGGAGTCCGCGAAGGACGAACCGACCGCTTCCTTCATCTGCTGGGCGCCCTGGGCGAGTTGGCCGGCCTGTGCCTTCAGTTGGGCGGCCTGCTGGGGGTCGGTCGCCTGGGCGGCCTGTGCCGCGAGCTGCTGGGCCTTCTCCCCGATGCCCTGCGCGACGGCGTATCCGGCGCCGACCGAGTCCTGGGCGGTGGACAGGGCGCTCGCCGGGAGCTTGCTGCCGGCGGTGGCGTCGGAGAGGTGGTCGGAGTAGGAGGTCGCGAGCAGCGAACCGAGGATCGCGATGCCGAGCGAGCCGCCCAGCTCCAGCGAGGTGTCGTTGACGGCGCCGCCGACACCCAGTTCGGACTCCGGGAAGGCGCCCATGATCGCGTCGGTGCAGGGCGAGAGGGCGAGGCCGATGGCCAGGCCCAGGATCATCAGGGGCGCCACGAAGTCGCCGTACGAGGACGAACCATCCACCTGAGTCAGCAGCGCCAGGGCCGTGGTACCGCCGACCATGCCCGCGGTGACCGTCCACTTCATGCCGACGCGCGGGGTGAGGTAACCGGTCAGCGCCGAGCCGACGAAGACGGCGCCCGCCAGCGGCAGCATGCGTACGCCGGTGGCCAGGGCGTCGTAGCCCAGGACGAACTGCAGGTGCTGGGTGAGGTAGTAGAAGGCGCCGAAGACCGCCAGGAAGAACAGGGCGACGGCGAGGTTGGAACCGGCGAAGCGGCGGTTGGTGAAGCGCCGGACGTCGAGGATCGGGTGCGGGTGGCGCAGCTCCCACAGGACGAAGGCGACCAGGCCCGCGCCCGCGACGGCCGCGGCCGTGACCGCCTTGGCGTCCCAGCCGAAATGCGGACCCTCGATGATCATGTAGACCAGTGAGCCGGTCCAGACCACCGACAGCAGACCGCCGACGTAGTCGATCCGGTCGTGGTGGCCGGCCTTGGAGGGCGGGACCAGGGCGAAGGCGGCGATCAGGGCGACGGCGGCGATCGGCACGTTGATCAGGAAGGTCGAGGCCCAGCCGTGGTCCTTGAGCAGCGCGCCCGCGACGACCGGACCTGCCGCGATCGCGAGCCCGGCGGTGGCGGTCCACAGGGTGATCGCCTTGGCGCGCTCGGCGCGCGGGAAGGTCGCGGCGAGCAGGGAGAGCGTGGCCGGCATGATCAGCGCGGCGCCCACTCCCATGATCGCGCGAGCGGCGATGACGGTCGCGGCGCTGTCGGCGAGGTAGCCGAAGACGGACCCGCCGCCGAACACGACCAGTCCGAGGACGAGTGCGCCGCGGCGGCTGTACTTGTCGCCGATCGCGCCGAGCAGCAGCATCAGCGCCGCGTACGGGACGGTGTAGCCGTCGATGACCCACTGCAGGTCGGCGCTGGTGAGGCCGAGGTCCTGGGTCATGTGGGGCGCGGCGACAGTGAGGGCGGTGTTCGCCATCACGATGATCAGCAGGCTCAGACAGAGGACGAGCAGCGCCCACCAGCGGCGGGCGTAGGGCCGGCCCGTCCTCTCGACCGGTTCCTTGATGACGAGACGCATGGGTGCGGGACTTCCTCTTCTCTCCACTGCGGGTCTGGATTGCACAGCTTGGATTGCACAGCACCGTGCAATTGCACAACGATGTGCAATGTACGGCGTTGCACAGTACTGTGCAAGTCAAGGAGGTGGAGGCCCTGTGGTGGCGTACCCGGGCGCCGAGGGGCCGTGCACAATGGCAGCCATGACCACGGGTAACGCCAGCCGGGCCGATGCGAACCACCGACGCATCCTGGAGGTCGCGCTCGCCGAGCTGCTGCGCGACCCGGACGCGTCCATGGACCAGATCGCACGGGCCGCGGGTGTCGTACGGCGCACGGTGTACGGGCACTTCCCGAGCCGTGAGGCACTGATCAGCACGCTCGTCGACGGCGCGGTGGAGGCGGTCGCGGCAGCACACGCGGCGGGCCGCGAGGGCGTCGCGGACCCGGCGGAGGCGGTCGCCCGCTCGACGCTCGCGGTGTGGGAGATCGCCGACCGCTACCGGATCCTGGTCGCCCTGGCCCAGCGCAGCGTCACCGTGCAGGGCATCCGCGACCGTCTGGCGCCGGTCCGCGGGGCGTGCGCGGAGATCCTCGCCCGCGGCCTGGAGCAGGGCGTGTTCGAGTCGCCGCTGACGCCGGGGGCACTGGCGTATCTCCACGAGCAGATGCTGTTCGCACTGATGGCGGCGGTGAACGAGGACCTGCTGGCAGCGCGCGAGGCGGGCCGCTCCGCCGCGGTTACCTTGCTGACCACGGCGGGCGTACCCGCCTCACGGGCCACCGAACTGGTGGCGAAACTGACCGACGACTGAAAGACCCCTCCGGCAGCGGATTCCGCTGCCGGAGGGGTCTTGAAGGTGTGGCCCGGACGGCCGACGACGGGGGATGTCCCAGCCGCCCGGGGGTACGGGAGGGGGGCTCAGGCCTTGACCGGCTCCGGCCCGGGCGCCGGGGTGTGGGCGTCGGTGCTCTCGTCCACGAGCGTCCGCTCGTCGAAGGGGATCTCGCCGGCGAGCACCCGCTGCACGCGCTCCTTGTCGACCTCACCGGTCCAGGTGCCGATGAGAAGGGTGGCGACCGCGTTGCCCGCGAAGTTCGTCAGGGCACGGGCCTCGCTCATGAAGCGGTCGATGCCGATGATCAGGCCGACGCCGTCGACGAGGGCGGGCTTGTGCGACTGCAGACCGCTGGCCAGGACGGCGATGCCGGAACCGGAGACACCGGCGGCACCCTTCGAGGCGATCATCATGAAGAGCAGCAGGCCGATCTGCTGACCGATGCCCAGCGGCTGGTCCAGCGCGTCCGCGATGAACAGCGAGGCCATGGTCAGGTAGATCATCGTGCCGTCGAGGTTGAAGGAGTAGCCGGTCGGCACGGTGATGCCGACGACCGGACGGCCGACGCCCAGGTGCTCCATCTTCGCGATGAGCCGCGGCAGCGCGGACTCGGAGGAGGAGGTGGACAGGATCAGCAGGAACTCACGGCCGAGGTACTTCAGCAGGTGCCAGAGGTTGACCTTGGCCACCAGGCGCACCAGCGTGCCGAGCACGAGCCCGACGAACAGGATGCAGGTGACGTAGAACCCGATCATGATCGTGGCCAGCGCCTTGAGCGCGTCCATGCCGGTCTCGCCGACCACCGCGGCCATGGCACCGAAGGCACCGACCGGGGCCGCCCACATGATCATCGCGAGCACCCGGAAGACCAGCTTCTGGATGTGCTCGACGCCGCGCAGGACCGGCTCACCACTGCGGCCCATGGCCTGCAGCGCGAAGCCCGCGAGCAGCGCGACGAGCAGCGTCTGCAGCACCTCGCCCTGGGTGAAGGCCGAGACGAAGGTGGTGGGGATGATCCCGAGCAGGAAGTCGACCGGGCCCTCGGCGGCGGCCTCGGCCTGCGTGTGGCCGACGCCCTTCACCGCCTCGGTCAGGTGCATCCCGCTACCGGGGTGGACGATGTTGCCGACCACGAGGCCGATGGCGAGCGCGACGGCGGACATCACGAGGAAGTAGCCGAGGGCGAGCCCGCCGACCTTGCCGACCTTGGCGGCCTTCCGCACGGAGCCGACGCCGAGCACGATCGTGCAGAAGATGATCGGCGAGATCATCATCTTGATCAGGGCCACGAAGCCCGTGCCGAGCGGCTTCAGCTCCTTGGCGAAGTCCGGCGCGGCGAACCCCACGGCGATTCCTAGCACCACAGCGGCGATCACCGCGATGTAGAGATAGTGCGTGCGGTCCCGCTTGGCTGCGGGCGCGGCAGGTGCCGTTTGGGGTGTGCTGGCCACGGCTGCCCTCCTCGACGACGTTGTCGGATCATCCGGCGTGCGGCTCACGTCCGGGGGAACCGGGAGACGTGCTCCCGGCAGACCAGGAGGCGCGTTCCCGGCAGGCCGGGAAGCGGAGCGCTCCTGGGGGGATGCGGCGACTATCTCCCGCCCTGTGAAGACGGTCACGCTTCCGTTCATTTAGTTCACGCATACATGGGGCGACCGGAACGGCGAGGCAGACTTGAACCCATGCGCGTGCCCCATCCGTCAAGACCCCGCAGCCTGGCCGGTCAGCTCTTCGCGATGCAGGCCGTACTGATCGCGGTGCTCGTCGCCGGGTACTCGCTCTTCACCTTCGTCAACGATCACAACCAGGCCCGGAACGCGGCCGGCCGCCAGGCGATGGCGGTGGCCCGCTCGCTCGCCGACTCCCCTTCGGTACGGGCGGCGATCCGCACCTCGGACCCGACGAGCATGCTCCAGCCGTACGCGATGCGGGTGCAGCAGAACACGGGCGTGGACTTCGTCACGATCATGAATCCGAAGGGCATCCGCTGGACCCACCCCAATCCCTCGCTGATCGGCGAGCGCTTCCTCGGCCACACCGCCCGCGCGTTGAAGGGCGAGGCCTTCAACGAGACGTACACCGGGACGCTGGGCCCGTCCGTCCGGGCCGTCGCGCCCATCCGGGACGGCGACCGGATCGTCGGCCTGGTGAGCGCGGGCATCAAGGTCGAGACGGTGTCGGCTCAAATCCAGGAGCAGGTGACGACCCTGATCGGGGTCGCGGGCGGCGCCCTGGTACTGGGCGGCATCGGCACCTACGTGATCAACGCTCGGCTGCGTCGCTCCACGCACGGCATGAACGCGACCGAGCTGAGCCGTATGCACGACTACCACCAGGCCGCGCTGCACGCCGTGCACGAGGGGCTGCTGATGCTGGACGGCCGGTTCCGGGTGGCCCTGATCAACGACGGTGGCCGGGAGCTGCTGGGGGTGAGCGGCGAGGTGGTGGGCCGCTCAGTGGCGGACCTGGGCCTGCCGACCCCGCTGACCAGCGCCCTGCTGTCGTCCGCACCACGGGTGGACGAGGTCCACCTGACGGCGACGCGGGTCCTGGTGGTCACCACCTCCCCGGTCTCCGGCGGCGAACAACGGGGCACCGTGGTCACCCTGCGCGACGTCACCAGACTCCAGTCGCTGATGGGCGAGCTGAACTCGGAGCGGGGCTTCACGCAGGCGCTGCGCTCACAGGCCCACGAGGCGGCGAACCGCCTCCACACGGTCGTCTCACTCATCGAGCTGGGCCGCGAGGACGAGGCGGTCGAGTTCGCCACCGCCGAGCTGGAACTGGCGCAGGCCCTCACGGACCAGGTGTTCGCGGCCGTCAACGAACCGGTCCTCGCCGCCCTGCTGCTCGGCAAGGCGGCGCAGGCGAACGAGCGGGGTGTGGAGCTGGTCGTGTCGCAGGACAGCCGCATCGACGACGGCCTGCTACTGCCGTCGCTCCCCGCGCGGGACCTGGTCACGATCCTCGGCAACCTGATCGACAACGCGATGGACGCGGCGCAGGGCTCGGTGGGGGCCCGGGTGACAGTGACGGCGTACTCGGTGGGGACGGAACTGGTCCTGCGGGTCTCGGACACGGGGGCCGGGGTGGACCCCGCCCACGCCGAGGCGGTGTTCGAACGCGGCTGGTCGACGAAGCCCGAGACCGACCCCGCCGGCCGTGGCCTGGGCCTCGCCCTGGTCCGCCAGACCGTACGGCGCCACGAGGGCACCCTCACGGTGTCGGAGGCGGCAGGAGGCGGGGCGGAGTTCGAGGCGCGGGTGCCGTTGCCTACGGTGGGGGCGGTCCCGGTGGCAGAGCTGGTGGCCGGGGCTGCCCCGCACGGAGGTGACGCATGACCGAGCCCATCCGCGTACTCGTCGTGGAGGACGACCCGGTCGCCGCCGACGCGCATGTGCTGTATGTCGGCCGGGTCCCGGGCTTCAAGGCGGTCGGCAAGGCGCACACGGGCGCTGAGGCACGGCGGATGCTGGACCGTATGCCGGTGGACCTGCTGCTCCTTGACCTGCATCTGCCGGATACGCACGGTCTGCAGCTCGCGCGGACGCTGCGGGCGGCCGGATATCACGCGGACGTCATCGCGGTGACGTCGGCGCGGGACCTGGCGGTGGTGCGGGAGGGAGTCTCGCTGGGCGTCGTGCAGTACGTGCTCAAGCCGTTCGCCTTCGCCACGCTCCGGGACCGGCTGGTGCGGTACGCGGAGTTCCGTGGGACGGCGGGCGAGGCGAGCGGTCAGGACGAGGTGGACCGGGCGCTGGCGACCCTGCGGGCGCCTGGTCCCTCGGCTCTTCCGAAGGGGCTGAGCGCGCCGACGCTGAAACGGGTGACGGAGGCACTGAGGGGCGCCGAGGAGGGGCTCACGGCCGCGAGGGTCGGCGAGAACGTGGGCATCTCCCGGATAACGGCCCGGCGGTATCTGGAGCACCTGGTGGAGACGGGAAGGGCCGGGCGGAGCCCGTTGTACGGGCAGGTGGGTCGCCCGGAGCTGATGTACCGGTGGGTCAGGGGCCGCTGATGCGGGCGGTACGGCCGCCCGCGTCGGAGCGACCCCCACGCTGCCACGAGCCCCTGCACGCTCATTGACCTGACGAGACCACCCCTCTTACGTTCACCGAGCAGCCATCTCGGCCACAACGACGTGAGCTCGTAGGAGGTCGTGCCCGTGCGCCCCACCGCCGCCCGCTCCCGCTCAACCGTCCCGCTCACCGGATGCGTCGCTCTCGCCCTTGCCGCAGCCGCCCTCAGCGCCTGCAGTTCCGGTTCCGGCAGCGACGCGAACACGGTGAAGGTCTCCTTCAAACAGTCCACGGACAACTCGATCCACGTCATGGACGACTACCTGGCCGGCGTCAAGAAGCAGTTCGAGAAGGCGAACCCCGGCAAGAAGGTCCAGTTGGTCCCCATCAAGGCCCCGGACTCGGAGTACTACACCAAGCTCCAGCAGATGCTCCGCTCCCCGAAGACCGCCCCTGACCTGGTCTACGAGGACACCTTCCTGATCAACTCCGACATCACCAGCGGCTACCTCAAACCCCTCGACCCCTATCTCGCCAAGTGGAAGGACTGGGACCAGTTCATCGACACCGCGAAGGCGGCGGCGCGGGCCGAGGACGGGAAGACGTACGGCGTCTCGGACGGCACCGACACCCGCGGCCTCTGGTTCGACAAGGGCATCTTCCGCAAGGCGGGCCTGCCCACCGACTGGCAGCCGAAGACCTGGGACGACATCCTCACCGCGGCCCGCACGATCAAGCGGAAGGTCCCCGGCGTCACACCCTTCAACCTCTACACGGGCAAACCCGCCGGCGAGGCCGCCGCCATGCAGGGCTTCGAGATGCTCCTCTACGGCACGAACGACGGCACGTCCGACCCCCTGTACGACAAGGCGACGAAGAAGTGGATCGCCGGGGGCCAGGGCTTCAAGGACGCCCTCGAGTTCGTCCACACCGTCTACCAGGAGAAGCTGGGCACGGACGTCTCCCAGGCCCTCGACCCCAACATCCAGACGATCGTCCGCGGCGACATGCTTCCCAAGGGCAAACTCGGCATCGCCCTCGACGGCTCCTGGCTCCCGCAGGACTGGCTGCCGGGCAGTGGGCATGAGTGGCCCGGCTGGTCGAAGGAGCTGGGCCTGGCCGCCATGCCCACCCAGCACGGCCAGGCCCCCGGCAAGGTGAGCGTGTCCGGCGGCTGGACGTGGTCGATCCCCGCGAAGGCGGGCAATCCCGACCTGGCCTTCAAGTTCATCGAGACGATGCAGACGAAGGCGAACGCGCGCAAGTGGTACATCGCCAACTCCGGCATCGCGGTACGCAAGGACGTGGCGGCGGACCCGTCGTACGCGAGCGCACAGCCAGGCATCAAGTTTTTCACGGGCCTGGTGAGCAGTACGCACTACCGGCCGGCGTTCCCCGCGTACCCCAAGGTCTCCACGGCCATTCAGGAGGCCATGGAGCACGTGACGACGGGTGACGCGTCGGTGGAGAAGGCTGCGAGCGGCTACGACAAGGCGCTCGATGCGGCCACCGACAACCAAGTGATCAAGAAGTGAGCACCGCTGCGAGGGCGGCCCGGCGGGTGCCGGGCCGCTCGTTGACCCGTGCGCTCCCGGTCGCCCCGGCTCTGGTCCTCCTGCTCCTGTTCCTGGCCGGCCCCATCGCGTACTGCGCCTACATCGCCTTCACCGACCTGCAGTTGACCGGCCAGGCCCACTCCTCCTTCGTCGGTTTCGCGAACTTCCGTACGGCGTTCAAGGACGAGGCGTTCCTCAACGCGGTCTGGCTGACCCTGGTGTTCACGGTCCTGTCCTCGCTGGTGGGCCAGAACACGCTGGGCCTGGCGCTGGCCTCGCTCATGCGGCGGGCCTCGAAGCCGGTCCGCACCCTGACGGGCGGCATCGTGATCACGGCATGGGTGCTGCCCGAGGTGGTGGCGGGATTCCTGCTCTACGCCTTCTTCCGCCGGGAGGGCACCTTGAACGCGATCCTGGACTGGCTCCATCTCCCGCGACAGAACTGGCTGTTCACGCTTCCGATCCTGGCGGTCTCGTTCGCGAACGTATGGCGGGGGACGGCGTTCTCGATGCTGGTCTACTCGGCGGCCCTGAACGACATCCCGAAGGAGATCACGGAGGCGGCCGAGGTGGACGGGGCGTCAGGCCCGCGCCGTCTGTGGCACATCACGCTGCCGATGATCCGCCGCTCGATCGGCACGAACCTGATGCTGAACACGCTGCAGACGCTCTCGGTCTTCGGGCTGATCTGGGTGATGACCAGAGGCGGCCCGGGGAACAGAAGCCAGACCCTGCCGCTGTTCATGTACGAGCAGGCCTTCCAGAACAGCATGATCGGATACGGAACGGCGGTGGCGTTGCTGCTCCTGCTCGTCGGTTCGCTGTTCGCGCTCGTGTACATGCGCTTGCTGCGCACGGAGGTGTGAGGTGGCGTCTCCGCTCATGTCCCGCCGCAGGAACCGCCGGTTGGCCGCCGATGCCGGGCTCCTCGCGGCGGCGGCCGCGTTCGTTCTGCCGCTGGCCTGGGTGATCCTTTCCGCGGTGGACCCGCACGCGGATCTGCGGGTGAAGACACCGGACGGGGTCACGCTCGACAACTTCACCGCGGTACTGAAGCCGGACATCACCTTCACTCCACTGCTGAACAGTCTGATCCTGTGCGGCGGGGGAACTCTGCTGACGGTGGTGTGCGCGGCGCTGGCCGCGTACCCGCTGTCACGCTTCCCGTCCCGCCTGAACCGGCCGTTCCTGATGACCATTCTGTTCGCGACGAGTCTGCCTATCACCGCGATCATGGTGCCGGTGTACGCGCTGTACGTCCGGGTGAACCTGATCGACACCACTCAGGGGACCATCTTCTTCTTCACGGCCTCCCAACTGCCCTTCGCCATCTGGCTGATGAAGAACTTCATGGACGGCGTACCGAAGGAGCTCGAGGAGGCCGCGTGGACGGACGGGGCGTCCTCGCTGCAGTCGCTGATACGGATCGTGCTGCCGCTGATGGCGCCGGGGGCCGCGGTGGTGACCGTCTTCTCGTTCGTGATGATGTGGGGGAACTTCTTCGTCCCCTTCATGCTGCTGCTCACCCCGGATCAGATGCCGGCGTCGGTGAGCATCAACGAGTTCTTCGGGAACCGAGGGATGGTGGCGTACGGGCAACTGGCCGCGTTCTCGGTCATCTACTCGACGCCGGTGATCCTGCTGTACGTGCTCATCGCGCGACGGCTGGGCGGGGGGTTCGCGCTGGGCGGGGCGGTCAAGGGGTGACCATGACCTCGGACCAGGACGTGCTGTGGCGTCGTTGCGTGCACCTGGGCCGCGTCCTGCTGCCACTGATGGACCAGGAGCCATGGCGCCAGGCCCGTCGCCACGAGAACCTGCGGGACCGGGGCATCGACACTGCGGTAGGGGAGCGGCTGATCGAGATCTCAGCGGCCCTGGCCGCCTACGCCGCCGCCACCGACCCTCCACTGTCCACCGCGGAACTTGACGCTCTGCCTCTGAACGCGGTGGTCGAAGCGCTGAACGACAAATGCGACGTCGAACTTCTCGCCGGGCTTCCGGACACGTTCGCCGACGGCCGCGACGAACTCGCCGTCAACCTCTATCGCCTGTGCTCCTACCTGGTCGTCGGGCTGACGAACCACCGGCTCCTCCAGATGAGAAGCGAGGCCCGCCATGCACTGGTGACCCTCGCCAATCGTTCACGGACGACATCCCCCACGTGCGAAGACCTCTTCCGCTGGGCCGTCGAAGCCGGCCTGGCACAGTGATCAAAGCGTTTTCGCCCCGCAGCGCGGTAAACAGACCTCGCCCACGTCCAGCCCGTACCGCTCCGCCCAGGTTCCCCAGACCTTGCGCTGGTTGCTCACCGCATCGATCAACGTGCCGTCGACGTCGAACAGGACGTACTTCATGCGGCTCGGCCGCGTAGGTTCACTGGTCATCAACACCGTTGGGCCATGGTTGCGGGCGCAGGCCTCAGAGCCGGTCAAGCGGGACATGCTCGCCGCCGCGTCGGACCTCACATACCTGACGGGCTGGATGGCCATGTACGAGAAGGTTCACGGCCTGGGGCAGACCTACTACGGCAAGGCTCTCAAACTTGCCGACGAAGCAGGCGATCATGTCACCTACTGCCGCACACTGCGGGGCATGTCGCTGCGTGATCCAAGGGCGCCTCCGGGGGAGCTGACGACAAACCCCGGAGGCGGCGCGATCCCAGGCGCGCGCCTCCGCGCTCAGCAGCACGCGATCCGGCCCGGCGCAACGGCGTCAGGTCTAGAAGACCGACTCCGTCTCCTCCATCCGGTCCGTCGGTACCGTCTTCAGTTCGGTCACCGCCTCCGCCAGTGGCACCATCACCACCTCCGTGCCGCGCAGCGCGGTCATCATGCCGAACTCACCGCGGTGCGCCGCCTCGATCGCGTGCCAGCCGAAGCGGGTGGCGAGCACCCTGTCGTACGCGGTCGGCGTGCCGCCGCGCTGGACGTGGCCGAGGATGACCGGCTTGGCCTCCTTGCCGAGCCGCCTCTCCAACTCGTAGGCCAGTGCGGTGCCGATGCCCTGGAAGCGCTCGTGGCCGTACTGGTCGATCTCGCCCTTGCCGTAGTCCATCGTGCCCTCGGCGGGGTGCGCGCCTTCGGCGACGCAGACGACGGCGAACTTCTTGCCGCGGGCGAAGCGCTCCTCGACCATCTTGACGAGATCGGCGGGATCGAAGGGGCGCTCGGGCAGGCAGATACCGTGGGCGCCGGCCGCCATACCCGACTCCAGGGCGATCCAGCCGGCGTGCCGGCCCATGACCTCGACGACCATCACACGCTGGTGGGACTCCGCCGTCGTCTTCAGGCGGTCCATGGCCTCGGTGGCCACGGTCACCGCCGTGTCGAAACCGAAGGTCCGGTCCGTGGACGAGATGTCGTTGTCGATCGTCTTGGGAACGCCGACCACGGGCAGGCCCGCGTCCGACAGCATCCGCGCCGCCGTGAGCGTGCCCTCGCCGCCGATCGGGATCAGCGCGTCGATACCGAAGTCGCGGATCATGTCCGAGGCGTTCTCGCAGGCCTCGCGGAGGCGGTCGCGTTCCAGGCGGGAGGAGCCGAGAATGGTGCCGCCGCGGGCCAGGATGCCGCTCACGGCGTCGAGGTCGAGGCTTCGGTAGTGACCGTCGAGCATGCCCCGGTAGCCGTCCTCGAAGCCGATCACCTCGTCGCGGTACTGCGTGACCGCTCGGTGCACGACTGACCGGATCACTGCGTTCAGGCCCGGGCAGTCGCCGCCTGCGGTGAGTACTCCGATGCGCATCGTGCTGTATCTCCTGCTCGCTGTCGATATCGGTGAGCTCATCCGATTGTTTCACGGCTCCCGGCAGGCGGCGTTGTCACAACAGCCCCTGCCCTGACGGGCGCCTTAACCAGCGCCAAGGGTATTGTCAAGAGGGTTCCGCTAACCCTCACGGACGATTTTTTGCGGACCTATAACCCCATAAAAATATCCGTAATCGGTCGTAGACGACCCGGGGGCCGCAAGAGCCCTGCTCGCCGCCCCCGTGAGACGAAACGGAGATCACGCGTGACGCGCAGCGTGTACGTGACCGGGATCGACCGCGGCGACGGCCGCCAGGTCGTCGATCTGGGGTTCATGGAGCTCCTGACCCGGCAGGTCGACCGGGTGGGTGTCTTCCGCCCCCTCGTCCACGACGACGGGCCGGACCGTCTCTTCGAGCTGCTGCGCGCCCGCTACCGACTCACCCAGGACCCGGCGACCGTCTACGGCATGGGGTACGAGGAGGCCTCCGCGCTCCAGGCGGAGCGGGGCACGGACGAGCTGGTGTCCGCGCTCGTCGACCGGTTCCACATCGTGGCCCGCGACTACGACGTCGTCCTCGTCCTCGGCACCGACTTCGCCGACACCCAGCTCCCGGACGAACTGGCCCTCAACGCCCGGCTCGCCAACGAGTTCGGGGCGTCCGTGATACCCGTGGTGGGCGGACGCGGTCAGACTCCCGAGTCGGTGCGCGCCGAGACGCGCAACGCCTATCGCGCGTATGCCGGCCTGGGCTGTGACGTCCTCGCCATGATCGTCAACCGGGTCGCCGGCGAGGACCGGGACAAGATCGCCGACCGTCTCGAGTCCCGGCTCCCGGTGCCCTGCCACGTCCTTCCCGACGAGCCCGCTCTCTCGGCCCCGACGGTCGCCCAGATCGCCCACGCGCTGGGCGCCCGGGTCGTACTCGGTGACGACTCGGGGCTGGCGCGGGACGTCCTCGACTTCGTCTTCGGCGGCGCGATGCTGCCGAATCTCCTCGCCGCACTGACCCCGGGCTGCCTGGTGGTGACCCCGGGCGACCGCGCGGACCTGGTCGTCGGCTCGCTCGCCGCACACAGTGCGGGCAACCCGCCGATCGCCGGTGTGCTGCTCACCCTGGACGAGGTACCCGGCGAGGAGATCCTCACCCTCGCCGCCCGGCTCGCCCCGGGCACCCCGGTGCTCTCGGTGCCCGACAACAGCTTTCCCACCGCCGCCCGGCTCTTCTCCCTGGAGGGGAAGCTGAACGCGGCCACCCCGCGCAAGGCGGAGCGGGCGCTCGGCCTCTTCGAGCGGTACGTCGACACCACCGCCCTCCTCACCCGGGTGTCCGCACCGAGCAGCGACCGGGTCACCCCGATGATGTTCGAGCACAAGCTGCTGGAGCAGGCCCGCGCCGACAAGCGCCGGGTCGTGCTTCCGGAGGGCACCGAGGAGCGTGTGTTGCACGCGGCCGAGGTGCTGCTGCGCCGGGGCGTCTGTGACCTCACGCTGCTCGGGCCCGTCGACCAGATCCGCAAGAAGGCCGCCGACCTCGGCATCGACCTCGGCGACGCGCGGCTGATCGACCCGGCCGTCTCCGAGCTGCGCGACGCCTTCGCCGAGAAGTACGCCCGGCTGCGCGCGCACAAGGGCGTCACGGTCGAGCTGGCGTACGACGTCGTCGCCGACGTGAACTACTTCGGCACCCTGATGGTCCAGGAGGGCCTCGCCGACGGCATGGTCTCGGGGTCCGTGCACTCCACGGCCGCCACCATCCGGCCCGCCTTCGAGATCATCAAGACACGGCCCGATGCGAAGATCGTCAGCTCGGTCTTCTTCATGTGCCTGGCCGACAAGGTGCTCGTCTACGGCGACTGCGCCGTGAACCCCGACCCGGACGCCGAGCAGCTCGCCGACATCGCCGTCCAGTCGGCTGCCACCGCCGAGCAGTTCGGCGTGGAGCCGCGGATCGCGATGCTGTCGTACTCCACCGGCACCTCCGGCTCGGGCGCCGACGTCGACAAGGTGCGCAAGGCCACCGAGCTGGTGCGACAGCGCCGCGACGACCTGAAGATCGAGGGTCCGATCCAGTACGACGCCGCCGTCGAGCCCACCGTCGCGGCGACCAAGCTGCCCGGCTCTCAGGTCGCGGGGCAGGCGTCCGTGCTGATCTTCCCGGACCTCAACACCGGCAACAACACCTACAAGGCCGTGCAGCGCTCGGCCGGCGCCATCGCGGTCGGCCCGGTCCTGCAGGGCCTGCGCAAACCCGTCAACGACCTGTCCCGGGGCGCCCTCGTCCAGGACATCGTCAACACCGTCGCCATCACGGCCATCCAGGCCCAGGCCCCCCACGGGAAGGCGAGCGCCCAGTGAGCCCGTTTCACGTCCTCGTCCTCAACTCCGGCTCGTCGTCGGTGAAGTACCAGCTACTGGACATGCGTGACCGCAGCCGGCTGGCCCTGGGCCTCGTCGAGCGCATCGGCGAGCAGACGTCCCGGATCACGCACACGGTGCTCGCCACGGGCGAGACCCGTGAGCAGAACGGGCCGATCGCCGACCACGACACCGCCCTCAAGACCGTCGCGGAGGAGCTGGCCAGGGACGGGCTCGGGATCGACTCGCCCGAGCTGGCCGCCATCGGCCACCGCGTGGTGCACGGCGGCATGTTCTTCACCGAGCCCACCGTCATCGACGACGCCGTCATCACCGAGATCGAGCGGCTGGTCCCCGTCGCGCCGCTGCACAACCCGGCCAATCTCACCGGCATCCGTACGGCCATGGCGTTGCGCCCGGACCTGCCGCAGGTCGCCGTCTTCGACACCGCGTTCCACACGACCATGCCGGAGTCCGCGGCCCGTTACGCGCTCGACGTGAGGATCGCCGACCGGTACCGGGTGCGGCGGTACGGGTTCCACGGGACCTCGCACGCGTATGTGTCCCGGGCGACCGCCAGGCTGCTCGGCAAGGAGCCGGAAGACGTCAACGTCATCGTGCTGCACCTGGGCAACGGGGCGTCCGCCTCCGCGATCAGGGGCGGCCGGTGCGTGGACACCTCCATGGGGCTCACCCCGCTGGAGGGGCTCGTGATGGGGACGCGCTCCGGCGACCTGGACCCCGCCGTCATCTTCCATTTGCAGCGGGTCGGCGGAATGTCCATGGACGAGATCGACACTCTGCTCAACAAGCGGAGCGGTCTGTTCGGCCTGTGCGGCGACAACGACATGCGGGAGATACGGCGCAGGATCGACGAGGGCGACGAGGAGGCGCGGCTCGCCTTCGAGATCTACATCCATCGGCTGAGGAAGTACATAGGCGCCTACTACGCGGTACTCGGGCGGGTGGACGCGATCGCCTTCACCGCCGGGGTGGGCGAGAACGCGGCCCCGGTGCGGGAGGCGGCCGTTGCGGGCCTGGAGGAGCTGGGACTGGCGGTGGACGGTGATCTGAACGCCGTACGCAGCGACGAGCCACGGTTGATCTCGCCCGTGTCCGCGCGGGTGGCGGTCGCCGTGGTGCCCACCGACGAGGAACTGGAGATTGCCACACAGACCTACGCACTGGTCGGAAAGAACAGGAAAGAGCAGTAACGCCTGAGCGTCTGTCCGCCCATTTGTATGGCCTCTTAGACGAATATTCCGCAGCGAAACAAACCGATAGGATCGCGCCATGCGCCGTTCGAAAATCGTCTGCACTCTCGGCCCCGCGGTCGACTCCCACGAAATGCTCGTCGCGCTGATCAAAGCCGGCATGAACGTGGCCCGCTTCAACTTCAGCCACGGCTCGCACCAAGAGCACGAGGCGCGGTACGCCCGCGTCCGCGCCGCGTCCGCCGAGATCGGCAAGGCGGTCGGCGTCCTCGCCGACCTACAGGGCCCGAAGATCCGTCTGGAGACCTTCGCCGAGGGCCCGGTGGAGCTGGTGCGCGGTGACGAGTTCGTCATCACCACCGAGGACGTACCGGGTGACAAGTCGATCTGCGGGACGACGTACAAGGGTCTGCCGGGCGATGTCTCCAAGGGCGACCAGGTCCTGATCAACGACGGCAACGTCGAGTTGAAGGTGCTGGACGTAGAAGGCCCCCGGGTCAGGACGATCGTCATCGAGGGCGGCATCATCTCCGACCACAAGGGCATCAACCTGCCCGGCGCGGCGGTGAACGTCCCGGCGCTGTCCGAGAAGGACATCGAGGACCTGCGGTTCGCGCTGCGCATGGGCTGCGACATGGTCGCGCTCTCCTTCGTGCGGAACGCCGACGACGTCAAGGACGTCCACCGCGTCATGGACGAGGAGGGCCGCCGCGTCCCGGTCATCGCCAAGGTGGAGAAGCCGCAGGCGGTGGCGAACATGCACGACGTCGTGATGGCGTTCGACGGCGTGATGGTCGCCCGCGGCGACCTGGCCGTCGAATACCCCCTGGAAAAGGTCCCGATGGTGCAGAAGCGGCTCATCGAGATGTGCCGCCGCAACGCCAAGCCGGTGATCGTGGCCACCCAGATGATGGAGTCGATGATCACCAACTCCCGTCCGACGCGTGCCGAGGCGTCCGACGTGGCCAACGCCATCCTGGACGGCGCCGACGCGGTCATGCTGTCGGCAGAGTCCTCCGTGGGCGCGTACCCGGTCGAGACGGTCAAGACGATGTCGAAGATCGTCTCCGCGGCCGAGGAGGAGCTGATCTCCAAGGGCCTCCAGCCGCTCGTGCCGGGCAAGAAGCCGCGTACACAGGGTGGTTCGGTGGCCCGTGCCGCCGCTGAGATCGCGGACTTCCTCGGCGGCAAGGGCCTGGTGGCCTTCACCAAGTCCGGCGACACCGCCCGTCGGCTCTCCCGCTACCGTGCGACTCAGCCGATCCTCGCGTTCACCACGGACGAGTCCACCCGCAACCAGCTCACGCTGAGCTGGGGCGTGGAGTCGCACATCGTGCCGTTCGTGAACAGCACCGACGAGATGGTCGACCAGGTCGACCAGGAGCTGGTGAAGCTCAAGCGGTTCAACGACGGTGACATCGTGGTCATCACCGCCGGTTCCCCGCCCGGTATCCCCGGCACCACCAACATGGTCCGCGTCCACCACCTGGGCGAGAACCACCACTGACACACCGAAGCTCGGGCGTCCCCTGCGCTCAGGGGACGCCCGAGCAGTGCACGGCTCTCGAACGAGTTCTTCGGCTGCTGTTCAGCTCGCGCCGGTGACGTACTGGTGCATGCCGGGCAGGCGCAGCGTCCCGCCGAACTGGCCGGCCTGGGTGACCTTCACCTTGGTGAAGTAGATCAGCGGGATGTTCAGCGGCGGCGGCTTGTCCGGGCTGAACGTGACCGGTATCAGCCCGAACAGGTTGCCGGAGATGCTCTCCGTGTACATCACGGTGTCGCCGTCACGGATGGTCGACGTCGAGCCCTTGGCGGCCTGGACGTGGTACGTCAGGCCGTTCGGACCGACGACGAGCTGGTGCAGGTCGCCGATGTCGGTCCCCCCGGAGATCACGTACTTCAGGACCTTCTTGACCGTGCCGTTGGCCGTGCGGACCTTGACGACGCCCTGGTAGTCCGCGCTCTTTAGCAGCAGCGAACTGGCCTGGAGCTGCCAGGGGTCGTCGGGCAGCGCCACGATGTTCTCGACACCGCCCTCCGCGTCCGTGGCCGCTGGGCACTCGTCCGCGGACGGGGTGGCGCTCTCGGACGGGCTCGGGGACGCGGTCTCCGACGGCTGCACGGTGTCGTTCGCCGGCGGGGTCGCCTCGGAGGTCTCCTTCGCCGTCGTGTCCGCCGTGTCGGTCGGGTCGGTCGTGTCCGCCGTGTCCTTCGCGGTGTCCTCGACCGTGTCGGTGGCCTTCTCGGCCGTGTCCCTGGCGGTCTCGGCGGCGGAGTCCGAACTGCCCTCGGTCGCGGAGGCCGAGGGGGACGGTGTGGCGGAGTCGCTCGTCGACGATCCGTCACCGGGCGTCAGGGCGTCCTTGAGCGCGTTGCCCAGGTCGTCCAGCAGGTTTCCGCCGCTCGCCGAGGCGGACGGGGTCGGCGCGGGCGCGTCCGTGGCCGACGAGGTGTCCGGGGAACCCGCCGAGGGTGTGGGCGAGGACGCGGACGGCGTGTGTGTCACCTTGCCGTCGGAACGCGAACGTGCCGCCGAAGAGAGCGCGTTGTCGGACGTCTCGTCCGCGGACCCCGAGGGGGTCGGCTCCGCCGTGTCCGTGGACTTCGAAGCGCTCGCCGATGCGGACGGCGACGGTGTGGCCGACGCGTCCTTGGAGTCCTCCGAACCGGTCAGGGCCTCCACGCACTTCTGGTACTCGTCGGCGGTCAGGCTCTTGGCCGCCGGCTTGTCGTCGGCGCGGGCGAGCGAGGAGTTGAGTCCCATGCCCATGAGGAGCGCCGTCGGCATCGCCGCCAGGGCCATCGCCTTGCCGGCCGGCATGTGGAATCTGGTGAACAGCGGCTTTCTGGGGGCCGCGTGGCGCGGCCCGGTTCTCTCACGGGACTCCTCTGCATCAGTCCCGTGGGCCACCTCGTCAGCCGGCACTGTGCCTCCCGTTCGCCCCGTTCGCCGGGCTCGTTCCTGACAGATCGTTCGGCTCGCTCACCTCGTCCACAGGCCCCTCGGGCGCACTCTGTGGAGCATCGCCCTGCCCGTCGTCGTCGGGCTTCGCCGGCACGACCTCGGGCCCGGCCTCGGGCTTGACCCCGGTCGCCTCGGGCTTGACCTCGGGCTGCGCCCCGGCCTCGGCCTCGGGCTCGCCCGGCACCCAGGCGACCGCCATCGCACCGCCGATCAGGGCGAGCAGGAAGCCGACCACGAAGCCGCCGAAGTTGGAGACCGGGATGGACACCAGCGCCAGGAGGATGGCCGCGACTCCCGCAAAGGTCCGTACATGCCGCTGGAACCAGAGACTGACGCCCAGCACGACGAGCAGCACGCCGATGATGAGAGACCCGGCCCCCGCGGTGGTGGACATGGCCAGCGTGAGATGCCCGAGCTGCAGGTTCGCATACGGGAAGTACATGATCGGGAAGCCGCCCAGCAGGACGAAGAGTCCGGCCCAGAACGGACGGGTGCCTCTCCAGTCACGGAAGTTCCGCCGGAGGACTCGGAGGTAGTGCTCGTTCTGCCCAGGCGACTCGGCGCTCATGGAAACAGCTCCCTGGAACGGTGTTGCTGTGAGACGTACTGGTGATGCGGAAAGGGGTGGGGCGGGCGAGCCGGCCACAGGGCTGCTCGCCCGCCCCCGGGGTGCCTAGTAGCACTCCTTGGTACCCGTGGACAGCGACATCTTGAGACCGCTGAGCTTGAAGGTGCCGGCGGTGGTCGCCCACGCCTTCTGCTTCACGTTCTTCAGCGTCACCGAGTCGGCCTGCTGGGCGAACCCGAAGGGGTTGGCGCGCCCCTGCTCGATCTCGCCCCGGTTCATGCCAGGACCCTTCGAGGCGTCCTTGGCGGCCACGCCGATCTCGATGTTCTTGAACTCGGCGTCGGCGCCGAGTTCCTCGACATCGATGTACAGGTTCTCGGCGTGCACCGGAGTGCTGCCGCCGCCGGCCTTCAGGATGAGGCTGACGGAGCCGAGCACCGGAATGTTCGGCGTGACGACCGACTGACACATCTTCTTGAGGTCGGCCGACTTGAACCCCGAGACCGCGACCGGGTGAGCCGTCTTCTTGCCGTCGAGGGTGTACCCGTCGTCCAGGGCCCCGTACTGCGAGAAGCCCTTGCCCTCGAGTTCAGCCACCGTCACCTTGAACGACTGACCCGACACACTGAACGACGCGGCAAGAGCGCCCTGCGCGAGGGCGACGCCTATCGCTGCCGTCGCGGCGACGCTGGGCACCATGACCACAGCGAACCGCTTCCATCTGGTCCCGCCACGCACCTGGGACTGCATATTTCCTCCTTCTCGGACGTACATCTCCTGACCCCGGCTCGCTACCGGTCGGCGGCTCAGCCGGTCAGGGATGGGAGAAGTGCTACGTCCTCGGGAAGGAGAGCGCCCGCGCTCGACGGCACAAACAGCGCCCGAATCACCGGCGATCACCCCCGAGCGACAACCACTGGTCGCGCCTGACACGCATCACGCACAACCTGTCGGACAGGCTCCGCCGCGGCGGAGACCCCCCTGCCCAGGACCCGGCGCCACTGCCGCCGGCTCCTGCTCGGTGGGGACCCACGAAAATCCGTTGCCCCGACTGGCTGACGGGTACGGCAATGGACCGAGCGTCGCCGATCGTGGTGCATTCTCGCCGCCCCCGCAAGGGGTTCGTTACTCGCTAGTAACGGCCGGATAACCAAACAACGACGCGTCAGCATCAACCGGCAACTCTTGGTGAACCAAAAGGAGATGACGAAACAACAGAAGTGCGGACAGAACCGGGCAGCTCAACAGGCCCGGCTTACTCCAAGTAACAGCGGCCGCGTTTACCAAGATTTGGTAAAGCGCGGCCGCGATGTGTCTTGGTCGGCAAATCTTTGGCCCAAGGCTTACAGCCCAGGGAGTTTAACGACTGGTCAGAACAGAGCCCGTGCGAGCGCCCGACGCGCCGCGGTCACACGCGGATCGTCGGCCCCGACCACCTCGAAGAGTTCCAGCAACCTGAGCCGCACGGCGTCCCTGTCCCCACCCGCCGTGCGCTGCACGGTCTCGATGAGTCGACCGAACGCGTCCTCCACGTGCCCGCCCACCAGGTCCAGGTCCGCGGCGACGATCTGCGCCTGTACGTCACCGGGCTTTTCCGCGGCGTCCTTGCGCACCCGCTGCGGATCCAGGTCCCGCACCCGCTGCAGCAACTCCGCCTGGGCCAGGCCCAGTTTGGCCTCCGTGTTGCCCGGGTCGTCGCTCAGCACGTTCTTGTACGCCTGAACCGCACCGCCCAGGTCGCCCGCGTCCAGGGCCCGTACGGCGGCCTCCAGCAGCGCGTCGTAGGGACCCGCGGCGGGCTGGGGCGCCACCTGGGCGCCACCCGGCTCCGCGTCGGCGTCGACGGTCAGACCGGTCAGACCGAAGCGCTGCTCGGCGACCTCGACGAGCTGGTCGAGGGTCGCGCGGATCTGCTGCTCGGGGGTGACACCCTGGAAGAGGGGCAGCGCCTGCCCGGCGACGACGGCGAAGACGGCCGGGATCCCCTGGACCCCGAACTGCTGCATCAGCGTCTGGTTGGCATCGACATCGATCTTGGCGAGCACGAAGCGGCCGTTGTACTCGGTGGCCAGGCGCTCCAGGACCGGGCTCAGCTGCTTGCAGGGCTGGCACCACTCGGCCCAGAAGTCGATGACGACGGGCACCTCGGTGGACCGCTGCAGGACATCCCGCTCGAACCCCGCCTCATCGACGTCGATGACGAGGTCGGCCGGGGAGACCGCCCCTCCCCCGCCCTGCCGGGCCGCTTCGGCGCGCGCCTGCTCCGCCTTCGCCTTGGCCTCCTGGGCGGCCTTCACTGCGGCGAGGTCGACGACTCCGCTCATGGACATGTTCCGTGGCTGCATGAGTACATCCTCCCCCTTCCGTACGCCGCTGTGAAAAGCGCTGTCAAAGCCGTGCCTCGGCCGGTCCTGCTCCGCGCCGGGTCCCCACCCGGCGCCAGTGGTCGTCGCTCACGCGTGCGTCGCCATCTCATTGACGTCCACGCTTTCGCTACGAGTCGTAGCGTAACTGCTTGCGGGGGTCGCCGCGGCCGGCCCGCCGGTGATCTCCCTCACCACTTCACAGAACGCCCGGATACCGGCCACCGCGCCGACGGATAAGGTCACCGCCATGCAGAGCAGTACTCCCGCCGCCCGAACGGGGCGCCCGCGCAGTGCCGCCGCGGACGCCGCGATCCTCGAGGCGACGCGGGAGGCGCTGGTGGAGCTGGGCTGGTCGAAACTCACGCTGTCGGACGTGGCGACGCGGGCGGGAGTCGCGAAGACCACGCTCTACCGTCGCTGGGCGGGCAAGCACGAACTCGTGGTGGACGCGGTGGCTGCGCTCTTCGACGAGCTGGAGCTGCCCGACCGGGGCAGCCTGGCAGCCGACATCGAGGGTGTGGTGCTCCAGTTCGCGGCGATCCTGGACCGCCCGGAGGCGAAGAGCGGGCTGATGGCGGTGGTCGCCGAGTCGACCCGGGACGATGCCCTGCGCGAACGCATCCGCACCTCGATCGTGAACCGTCAGAAACGCCTGGTGCTGGAAGGTCGGGCCCGTGCCACCGTCCGCGGCGAACTGCCCCCGGAACAGAGCCCGGACGCCGCCTCCCGCTCAGCGGACCTGATCTTCGACGTGGTGGCGGGAGCGGTGGTGCACCGCACCCTGGTCAGCGCCCGCCCTGCGGACGAGGAGTGGGTACGCGGCCTGACAAGGGTGCTGCTGCTGGGGCTGGCGGGGGCGGCGTCGGCCTCGTGACCACACCGCCCCGCCCGCTCATGGCCAGGGGCTAGAAGCCGGCCGGCTCCGTGTACACACCCCACTCGTCCCGCAGCACCCCGCAGATCTCCCCGAGCGTCGCCTCCGCGCGTACCGCGTCCAGCATGGGCTCGATCATGTTGGAGCCGTCCCGCGCCGCCCGCAGCATCGCGTCCAGGGCCGAGCGCACCGCCACGTCGTCCCGCGCCGCCCGCCGGTCCGCGAGCACCCGCACCTGCTCACGTTCCACCTCGTGGCTGACCCGCAGGATCTCCAGGTCACCGGTGACCGACCCGGTGGCGACGTTCACGCCCACCACCTTCTTGTCACCCTTCTCCAGCGCCTGCTGGTAGCGGAACGCGGACTCCGCTATCTCGCCCGTGAACCAGCCGTCCTCGATCCCGCGCAGGATCCCGGAAGTGATCGGCCCGACCGGATGCCGCCCGTCGGGATGCGCCCGCAGGCCCCGCTCCTTGATCTGCTCGAAGATCTTCTCGGCGTCGGCCTCGATCCGGTCCGTCAGCTGCTCCACGTACCACGAACCGCCCAGTGGGTCGGCGACGTTGGCGACGCCGGTCTCCTCCATGAGCACCTGCTGCGTCCGCAGCGCGATCTCCGCCGCCTGCTCGCTCGGCAGTGCCAGCGTCTCGTCCAGCGCGTTCGTGTGCAGCGAGTTCGTTCCGCCGAGCACCGCCGCCAGCGCCTCCACCGCCGTACGCACCACGTTGTTGTACGGCTGCTGTGCCGTCAGCGAGACCCCGGCGGTCTGCGTGTGGAAGCGCAGCCACTGTGCCTTCTCGCTCTTCGCGCCGTACACGTCCCGCATCCACCGCGCCCAGATGCGGCGCGCCGCACGGAACTTGGCGATCTCCTCGAAGAAGTCGACGTGCGCGTCGAAGAAGAAGGACAGACCGGGGGCGAAGACGTCCACGTCAAGGCCGCGGCTCAGCCCCAGCTCCACGTATCCGAACCCGTCCGCCAGCGTGTACGCGAGCTCCTGGGCGGCCGTGGCACCGGCCTCCCGGATGTGGTAGCCGGAAACGGACAGCGGCTTGTACGCGGGGATGCCCGCCGCGCAGTGCTCCATCAGGTCGCCGATGAGACGGAGGTGCGGCTCGGGCTGGAAGAGCCACTCCTTCTGCGCGATGTACTCCTTGAAGATGTCCGTCTGGAGCGTGCCGTTCAGTACGGCCGGGTCCACGCCCTGACGCTCGGCGGCGACCAGGTACATGCAGAAGACGGGGACGGCCGGCCCACTGATGGTCATCGAGGTCGTCACATCGCCCAGCGGAATGTCCTTGAACAGGACCTCCATGTCCGCCGCCGAGTCGATCGCCACCCCGCAGTGCCCGACCTCGCCGAGCGAACGCGGGTCGTCGGAGTCACGGCCCATGAGCGTCGGCATGTCGAAGGCGACGCTCAGGCCTCCCCCGCCGGCCTCCAGGATCATTTTGTAGCGTTCGTTCGTCTGTTCGGCGTTGCCGAATCCGGCGAACTGCCGGATGGTCCAGGTCCGCCCCCGGTAGCCGGTCGGGTACAGGCCACGGGTGAACGGGTACTCACCCGGCCAGCCGATCCGCTCGAAGCCCTCGTACGTATCCCTGGGCCGTGGTCCGTACACGGGCTCCACCGGGTCGCCGGAGAGCGTCGTGAAGTCGGCCTCGCGGGTGCGCGAGGCGTCGTAGCGGGCCTGCCAGCGTCGGCGGCCCTCCTCGATGGCGTCAGCGTCCATACCCTCGAATTTACTAGGACGTCCAAGTAAATGTCGACGGCAGACCGCCGTACGCGTTCCGTACGGCGGTGTGGGCCGGGTCTCAGACCTTTCAGGCCTTGGCGGCCACGGGCTCCGCGTCCGCGAGCCTGGCCTCCAGCTCCTTGCTGACCTTGCGCTCCACGAAGAACGCGGCCGTCGGGATCGTGCCCGCCAGCAGCACCCAGAGCTGCTTGCCGACCGGCCACTTCGCCTTGGCACCCAGGTCGAAGGCGAAGACGAGGTAGACGACGTAGAGCCAGCCGTGCGCGATGGCCACGACACGGGTCAGGTCGGCGGCGCCGTCCATGCCGAGGCCGTACTTGGCGACCATGCCGAGACACAGCAGGACCAGCAGCGCACCGGTGATGTAGGCCATGACGCGGTAGCGGGTCAGCACGCTTCGTTTCATGGGTATGAGCGTAACCGCCGGTTTGGGGCGATCTTCCGGCACCCCCGGCGCCCCCGTGGCCGTGTTCCTCCAGGAAGGAGAGGGGGTCAGTCCTCCTTGAAGTCCCCCGCGGCGACCCGCAGCGGCCGCAGCATCGCGAAGAGCTCGCCGCACTGCTCCGCGTCGTAGGCACCGAGCCCGAAGTCCATCGCCATCAGGTCGCGGGTGGCCGCGTCGCACACCTCGCGGCCCTTGTCGGTGATGGAGGCGAGGGTGCCGCGGCCGTCGTCGGGATTGGGCCGCTTGGCGACGAGGCCGGACCTCACCAGACGGTCGACGGTGTTCGTGACGGACGTGGGGTGCACCATGAGCCGCTCACCGATCTTGGACATCGGCAGCTCGCCCGCCTTGGAGAAGGTGAGCAGCACCAGCGCCTCGTAGCGCGCGAAGGTCAGTCCGTACGGTTTCACGACCGCGTCGACCTCGGCGAGCAGGATCTGCTGCGCCCGCATGATCGAGGTGATCGCGGCCATGGACGGCACGCTTCCCCACCGCTGCTTCCAGTGTTCGTCGGCGCGGGCGATGGGATCGAAGGACAGACTGAGGGGCTTCGGCACGGCATCGACCTTACCGGCCGGTCATATCGCGGTCAGCCCCGTCTCGCGTGGCGGTCGGCCGGCCGTCACGGGGCGCACACTGGAAGCGGAAGGCCATATGTCATGAGCCGAGCGTGGAGGTGAGTGATGAGCACCCTCGAAGAACACGTCGACATCAAGGTCCCCATCGATACGGCCTGGGACAGCCTTCATCGCGTGGAGAATTATCCGCGCTTCATGCAGGGAGTGCGTGACGCCCGCACGGAGACGGGCGGCCGGGCCCATCTGGACGTCGAGACGGGCGGCCGGACCCGGGAACTCGAGGCCGAGGTCTCCGACCGCGGCAGGGAACGCGTGATGAAGTGGCAGACCACGGGCACCCCCCACCTGGCGGGCACCCTCTCACTGCAGTCGATCGACCAGAACAACACGCGGATCCAGGCACGGCTCGAGTACGAACCCGAGGCCGTCAGGGAGACGTTCGGCGGACCCAAGGGATTCGCCCAGGCGAACGCGATCGAACGGGTCGTCCGCAGCGATCTGGAGCAGTTCAAGGAGTACGTGGAACGGGAGAGGTGAACAGCGCCGCAGGAACCCTCTGGGCGGCGTGAGACCACCGGACCGGTGCTAGGCCCTAAGGACCTACGGTCGCGACGGCGACCGCCGCAGTGCGTGCCGTACGGCCCGCTGTGCCACCGGCCCCAGGCCTTCGAGCGCCGCCATGAGAGATCCGAGGTGCTCCAGCGCGGCGAACGCGGCCGACGCGCCCTGCTTGTCGACGCCCTCGTAGAGTTCGATCCCGACGAAGGACGCCGACACCGCGCGGGCAAGACCGGCCGCGTCCGCGAACTCACCCAGGGGTGTCGAGGCGAGCACCCGGGTCAGGACCCGCTCGATCTCCACGATCCACAGGTCCAGCCCGGCCGCCGTCGCCGGCGCGAGCCGGGGATGCGTCTGAGCTCCCGCGAGCAACTGGCCGAGGACCGCCACATGCCCCGCCGCCTTCTCCTCCTGGTGCATCTCCCGCCCGAACGCGAGGAGTTCACCGAGCGAGCCGATCCGGTCGAGCCGCTCCCGGTAGACCTCCACCCGTTGCCGGGTTCCGTACCGGCACGCCGCCGCGAGCAGCTCGTCCACCGATCCGAAGTGGTAGAAGACCAGCGCCTGGTTGACCCCGGCGGTGGCCGCGATCGTACGGGCCGACGTCCCGGCGATGCCCTGCTCGGTCAGCGTCCGCAGGGCCCCCTCCAGCAACTTCTGTTTCGTCGCCTCGCTCATGCCCGCGCCTCCTCCCGGATGGGCCTGAGCCCGGGACGCACCCCGAGCACACCGGCGTCCGTGTAGGACGCGGTGAACGATCCCTCATAGCCGAACAGCGGGCCGACGTACCGGTTCACCACCCGCACCCGGATCCGGAAGCGCCCCACGGACTCGTCGTACGACTCCCTCACCTCGGCCTGGCCGCCGATGAGTTCCGGCACACGCACGTCCACCGGCCCTTCCCGGAAGCGGTGTTCACCGGAACGGATCAGCAGTGAACCGTCCGGCTCCGCCCGGAGGTGCAGGTCGCTCGCCAGGTGCTGGTGCGTGCCCAGGTAGTCGAGGACTCGGTCACCCCGGGGGCCGAGCACCATCTGCGCGTCGAAACGGCGGGCGCGGCCGGGGAGGTCGAAGGTGCGCACGAAGGACACCGTCTCCCGGCCGAATGTGTCGGTGTACGGCACGTTCTCGATGGTGAAGGGGACGTTCCGCCCTTGGCGGGGAACGAGGATGTGCCGTGTGCCGCCGAGCGCAAGGAACGGCTTGACCAATCCCCTGCCGTGCCAGATGCGGTCCATCACTCCGCGCCCCGTGCAGGCCTCGCCGCCGGCCAGCCCCACGGAGAAGCGGCGCTGGAGCTGCGGGTGCAGCCGTCCGAAGTCGGTGCCCATCGCCGTACGGAAGATCGAGGTCATGACCGTCGCTCCAGGGCGGCGAGGAGACGCGGCGCGCACATCCGCGTGGGCGGGGTACGCAGACAGCGGCGGGCGGCGGGGGTACGGGAGAGCGGTGGCATGAGCACGGCCGCCGTGATGGCGACCGCCAGCAGCAGCGGGAACGGGTAGGCCATCGCCGCCGCGAGCGGGCCGAAGAGGTGCGGGAGGGAGCCCAGGCCGAGGCCGGCGCAGGCGACGGTGACGACCAGGGCACGGACGGCCACTTCCACGAGCCAGTTCACGAGGGCGCGCTCCGGTGCGACCCCCCGCTCCAGCCACAGCCGCAGCCGGTCGAAGGACCAGGCGGTCGCCCATCCCATCAGTGGCCGGAACAGCAGGCGGTCCGCGAGCGTGCCCGCACGGCCCCAGCGTGGCCGGTAGTCGTACCCGGTGAGGAAACGAACCCCGTCATCGTCGGGGATGTACCGCCAGTAGCCGCTCCCCTCGGCGATCAGCGACAGCGGATGTGGCGAGGAGAACCGCAGCGCGGAGGTGCGCGTTCCGTCCGGGCGGGTCTTCTCCCCCGCCGACACCCCGGTCCCCGAGACCGTCAGGAACGGCAGGACGCGCGTGGCGTAGCGAAAGCGCTGCGGCTCGTCCGCTGCGCGCGGCAGGTGGTCGATCTCGGTGAAGCGGAGGTCCCAGCGCCGATGCTGCGCGGGGTCCTGCGTACGTGCCCACAGTTCGTCGAGGTCGCCGCGTATGCGCGCCTCCACGTAGAGCCCCATGGCGAATCCCCCATGTCAATGGCCTCTTTTGAGCGACCGCTCAATCAACTGCCGCGACAGTACAGCAGGTTTGAGCGACTGCTCAAACCTCGGGAACGAGAAAACCCCGACCCTTCGGGCCGGGGTTCTCCGCTGTTGGACCGCGAGCTCAGTCGGTGGACAGATATCGCTCCACCGTCTCCACCTTCGAGGTGAGGCCGTCCGTCACCGTCGGGCGGATGTCCGCCTTCAGAACGAGGGACACACGCGGAGCGCGCTCCTCGACGGCCGCGACGGCACGCCTCACGACGTCCATCACTTGGTCCCACTCGCCCTCGATCGAGGTGAACATCGCGTCGGTGCGGTTCGGCAGCCCCGATTCCCGGACGACCTTCACGGCCTCGGCGACGTACTCCCCCACGTCCTCGCCGACGCCCAGTGGCGTGACGGAGAAGGCGACGATCACGCGTTCACGACCCCTTCCTTGCGGGCTCGGGCGGCGATGACGGCGTTCTCGGCCTCGCGGCGCAGCTTGCGCTCGGCGAAGAAGCCGCCGGTCGGCAGCACGGAAAGGACGAAGTAGACGGCGGCGGTCTTCACGGACCACTTGGTGCGGTTCCAGGCGTCCGCCCAGAAGATCACGTACAGGACGAAGAGGATCCCGTGGATCGCGCCCATCACGGGCACCGCGTTGAAGTCCGTGGTGCGCTTCAGCACCGAGCAGACGAGCAGCAGCAGGAAGGAGACGGCCTCGGGAGCCGAGACCAGGCGGAGCCGGCGGAGGGCGGTGGCGGTCTTTATGTCCACGGGTCACCTTCGGTGGGAGAGTCGTCGGTTTGTGAACGGGCGCACAAGCGTCCGCCCATTGTGACATCCGGGACCCGGTGAGTCGGACACGGGGGTATGGGTCGATATGGGACACCAAATGGGCACATGCGTTCCCCGAGTGCCGACGACCGGTCCGGCCGCTCCACCCCGAGAGGCAGATCCGGGTGCGGATCCACCTTTGGGCCCTGTCCGCCACCCCCGCCCGGCCGCTACCTTCACCACGTGGCGATGTTCCGACTTCAGGACAGCAAGGTCCTGGCCGTCGACATGACCGGGGACGCCGTGAAAGCGAAGAACGGCTCCATGGTCGCGTACGACGGGCAGATGACCTTCAAGAAGCTCACCGGCGGCGGCGACGGGATCCGAGGCATGGTGACCCGGCGGCTCACCGGCGAGCGGATGACCGTGATGGAGGTGAAGGGACACGGGACCTGCTGGTTCGCGGACCGGGCCTCCGAGATCAATCTCGTACACCTCCAGGGGGACAAGCTGTACGTCGAGTCGAGCAACCTCCTCGCGACGGAGGCGGGCCTGCGTACGGGCACGACGTTCACCGGCCTGCGCGGCGCCTCGCAGGGCAACGGGCTGTTCACGACGACCGTCGAGGGCCACGGCCAGGCTGCGATCATGTCGGACGGTCCGGCGGTGGTGCTGCGGGTGAGCGCGCAGTACCCGCTCACCGTCGACCCGGGCGCGTACATCGCGCACCAGGGGAACCTGCGGCAGTCGTTCCAGTCCGGAGTGACGTTCCGCACGTTCATCGGTGAGGGCGGCGGAGAGGCCTTCCAGATCCGCTTCGAGGGGGACGGACTGGTCTACGTCCAGCCCAGCGAGCGCAACACGATCGCGGGGGATCTCTGACATGGCCTTCCGGGAAGTGAACTCGAAGATGATCGAGGCGACGGTCGTACCGGGGCAGCGCCTGTACAGCCAGCGGGGCGCGATGCTCGCCTACCGGGGCGAGGTCTCCTTCACCCCGAACATCCAGGGCGGTCAGGGCGGGATCATGTCGATGATCGGCCGCCGCGTCGCGAACGAGGCGACGCCGCTGATGACGGTCGAGGGCAACGGCACGGTGATGTTCGGGCACGGCGGGCACCACGTCCAGGTGATCGAGCTCACGGGCGACACCCTGTACGTCGAGGCGGACCGTCTGCTCGTCTTCGAGGGCACCCTGCAGCAGGGCACGATGTTCATGGGCTCACAGGGCGGCGTCATGGGTATGGTGCGCGGCCAGGTCACGGGCCAGGGTCTGTTCACGACCACCCTCAAGGGCCACGGCGCGGTCGCGGTCATGGCGCACGGCGGCGTCATCGAGGTGCCGATCACCCCGCAGCGCCCGGTCCACGTCGACCCCCAGGCGTATGTCGCGCACCACGGCGACGTACGCAACAAGCTGTCCACGGCGATCGGTTGGCGGGAGATGGTGGGCCGTGGCTCCGGCGAGGCGTTCCAACTGGAACTGAGCGGCAGTGGTGCGGTGTACGTCCAGGCGTCCGAGGAGAAGCTGTGACCACCTACCCGGGCACCGGCCCCGTGATCTTCGACCCGATGACGCTGCCCGTCGACGACAACGTCAACGACTACACCTTCTGCGTGGACCTCAAGGGAAGCCAGTGGTTCCTGCAGAAGGGCAAGATGATCGCCTACTACGGCTCGATCGAGTTCAACGGCATCGGCCACGGCCCGCTCGAACACCTGGTCCGTACGGCCTTCCATTCACCTCTGCACGCGAGCGACTGGGTGGTGGCGCAGGGCTCGGGCAAGATGCTCCTCGCCGACCGGGCCTTCGATGTGAACTCCTACGACCTGGACGACGGCAACCTGACCATTCGCTCGGGCAACCTGCTCGCTTTTCAGCCGAGTCTCGCCCTGAAGCAGTCGATCATTCCGGGTTTCCTGACACTGATCGGAACCGGCAAGTTCGTGGCCGCGTCCAACGGTCCGGTGGTGTTCATGGAACCCCCGATCCGGGTGGATCCGCAGGCGCTCGTCGGCTGGTCCGACTGCCCGTCGCCCTGCCACCACTACGACCACGGGTATCTGACGGGTGTGTGGGGTGGTCTGCGCGCGATGACGGGGTTCGGCGGGGCCTCCGGGGAGGAGCACCAGTTCGAGTTCATCGGAGCGGGCACGGTCCTGCTCCAGTCCACGGAGACGCTCATGTCCGAGCAGGCCACCGGGGCGGTCCCGCACGAGCCCGGCGTGCCGGGTGGCGGGCAGCCCGGCCACCAGGGCCGGCAGCCGGAGGGGGCACACCTTCCGGGGCAGTTGGGGGACCTCACGCGCCGCTTCGGACTGTGAGCGGTACTCTGCACAGTGTGACATCGAACGCATGCACGCCGGCGCCCCATCTACGCTAGTTCGCCTTTCAACTTCTTAGGTAGACTTTCACTCATGGAGACCGAGACGGCCACGCCCTGGCTGACCGAAGCGGAGCAGTGCGCCTGGCGCACCCACCTCGAGGTCAACAGGCTGCTGACATACCAGCTCGAAAGGGATCTGCAGCCGTTCGGCCTGACGATGAACGACTACGAGATCCTGGTGAACCTCTCGGAGTCGGAGGGCAGGCGCATGCGCATGAGCGACCTCGCGTCCGCCACCCTCCAGTCCAAGAGCCGCCTCTCGCACCAGATCACCCGCATGGAGAACGCCGACCTGGTGCGCCGCGAGAACTGCGAGTCCGACCGCCGGGGCCTGTTCGCGGTGCTCACGGACCACGGCATGGAGACGATGCAGAAGGTCGCGCCCCATCATGTGGCCTCTGTGCGACGGCACTTCATCGGCCTGCTGTCCGCCGAGGACCTGGAGAACCTGCGCACGTCCCTGCGTCCGATCGCGGACCACCTTCGGGGGCAGCGCGGCAAGCCCTAGAAAGGCCGCCGGCCGCCCCCGGGGCGCTGACCGAAGGGCGCAGCGACTGCCGGGGGCAGACGGCCGTCAGCCCCCGGCGCGTGCGTCGCCGGCCGACGGTTCCGCGTCGGCCGCGGCTCGCGACGCCCCCGGTGCGCCCACGGGCCGTGGGCGCCCGGCCGACCTGGTCGCCGCCCACCCTCCGGCGAGGACGGCGGCGGCCACGGTCACCGCCCCGGACACCGCGAAGCACACCGCCAGCGGCAGTCGCCCCACCAAGGCGCCCATCGCCGCCGAGCCACCCGAACCTCCCGCGTTCACCGCCATGTTGACCCAGGTGCCCGCCTGGGTGCGGAAACCCGGCGGGGCGGAGTCGTCCGCGACCAGGTACGAGGTCGTGAGCGCCGGGGCGATGAACAGGCCGGCGCAGGCCACGGCCGCCGTGAGGACACCGAGGCCGGGCGCCAGACCCGCCCCGGCCAAGGTCACTCCCAGCGCCCCGGCGAGCAGCGACAGCCGCGCCCGCGCGCCGATACGCCAGTCGACCGCGCCGTTCAGCAGCCCGCCGACCGCGCTGCCCGCGGACAACGCCGCGAGCACCCACGCCACGGTGTCGTCGCCGTGGCCCCGCTGCTCCGCGAAGGCCACGACCAGCAGGTCCAGCGCGCCGACCGCCAACCCCACACCCAGGGCCACGAGCACGGGCTGCACCAGACCCTGCCCACCCCGCAACCGCCCCGCGGAGCGCGCCTTCTTCGCCGCCTCGGGGCGTACCCCGGTCACTGCGGGAGAGGAGACGAAGGCAAGGGTTCCGACCGCCACCAGCAGCGCGCTGAGCGCCACCCCGGCCGCCGGCGGCGCCCACCGCACCACTACGCCCACGAGCAGCGGCCCGGACACGAAGAGCAGCTCCTCGACGACGCCGTCGAGCCCGTAGGCGCGCTGCAGCAGCCGCTGGTCGACGGCGAGTTCACTCCACACGGCCCGCATGGTGGGACCCAGCGGGGGCGCGAAGGCACCGGCGGCGACGGCCAGGGCGCCCAGCAGCGGCACGGGTGCGCCGGGACGCCAGCTCGCCACGCTCAGCAGAGCCAGGGCCCCGGCGTACAGCAGGGCCATCGGCACCAGGGCCCGGCGGGGGCCGTACCGGTCGACGAACGCCGCACGCAGCGGCGAGAGCAGGACCATCACGGCCCCGAAGAGCGCCATGACCGTACCGGCCACGGCGTACGACCCGGTCGCCCGGGTCACGGACAGCAGGACGGACACGGCGACCGTCCCGTACGACAGTCGCGCCACGGCAGCGGCGCCGAAAGTGCGGCGGGCGTACGGGAGACGGAGAACGGCGGCATACGAGGGCCGCACGGAAGAAGGCGTGGACACGCGGAAGTTCCTCAACTGGAGGCAACGAGGGGACGCCGGATGGCCGCGACGACCACGGTCGAACACCGCTCGTCGATCGCGGGCCTGGGCGGCCGCTATGCCAAGAGGAGGAACACGCGGGCAACTTATCAGCGTGGGCGGGACGTTGGCCACGGGTTTCCGGTCAGCCCGGTTCCCCGCCGACCGTCCCCCGGCCCGCTCAGTTGTTCGTCAACCCGGCCACCAGTTCGTCCGCCGCCCGGTAGGGGTCCAGTTCCCCCGCCACGATCCGCTCGGCCAGCGCGCCGAGGTGACGGTCGCCGTGCAGGTCGCCGATCCGCTCCCGCAGGGCGGTCACCGCGATCGTCTCGACCTCGTGGGCGGCGCGGGCCAGCCGGCGCTCCGCCAGGACCCCCCGCTCCTCCATCCACGCCCGGTGCTTCTCCAGCGCCTCGACGACCTCCTCGACGCCCTCGCCACGAGCGGCGACCGTCTTCACGATCGGCGGGCGCCAGTCACCGGGGGCCCGCGCCTCCCCGAGACCCAGCATGTGGTTCAGTTCGCGGGCGGTCGCGTCCGCGCCGTCACGGTCGGCCTTGTTGACGACGTACACATCGCCGATCTCCAGGATGCCCGCCTTCGCGGCCTGGATGCCGTCACCCATCCCCGGGGCCAGCAGCACCACCGAGGTGTCGGCCTGAGAGGCTATCTCGACCTCGGACTGGCCGACGCCGACCGTCTCGACCAGGATCACGTCGCAGCCCGCCGCGTCCAGGACGCGGATCGCCTGCGGGGCCGCCCACGCCAGGCCGCCCAGGTGCCCCCGGGTGGCCATCGAGCGGATGTAGACGCCGGGGTCCGAGGCGTGCTCCGACATCCGGACGCGGTCGCCGAGCAGCGCGCCGCCCGAGAAGGGCGAGGAGGGGTCGACGGCCAGGACGCCGACCCGCTTGCCCTGCTTGCGGTACGCCGTCACGAGCGCCGACGTGGACGTGGACTTGCCGACACCCGGGGAGCCGGTGAGGCCCACGACATACGCGTTGCCCGTCAGCGGCGCGAGGGCCGCCATGACCTCCCTGAGCTGGTCAGACGCCCCCTCCACCAGGGAGATCAGCCGGGCCACGGCCCGTGGCCGGCCTTCCCTGGCCTGGGCCACCAGCGAGGAGACGTCCTGCATCACAGCTCCGTTCACTCAAGAGACGTACAGAATGCTCAGGCCTTGGGTACCCG
Organism: Streptomyces sp. NPDC001020; assembly: GCF_053599115.1. Taxonomy (NCBI): domain Bacteria; kingdom Bacillati; phylum Actinomycetota; class Actinomycetes; order Kitasatosporales; family Streptomycetaceae; genus Streptomyces; species Streptomyces sp. NPDC001020. The sequence goes on from NZ_JBSFLQ010000021.1 coordinate 40,149, forward strand.
CACGATCAGCGCGTCGCCCTGGCCTCCGCCACCGCACAGCGCGGCCGCGCCGACGCCGCCACCGCGCCGCTTGAGCTCCAGGGCGAGGTGGAGTACGAGCCGGGCGCCGGACATGCCGATCGGGTGTCCGAGGGCAATGGCACCGCCATTCACATTCACCTTTTCGGCGGAAACCCCAAGGTCCTTCATTGACTGCACGGCGACAGCCGCGAACGCCTCGTTGATCTCGATCAGGTCGAGGTCCGAGACCTCCAGGCCTTCCTTCTTCAGTGCGTGCAGGATCGCGTTCGAGGGCTGCGACTGCAAAGAGTTGTCCGGTCCGGCCACGTTCCCGTGGGCGCCGATCTCCGCGATCCACTCCAGGCCCAGCTCCTGCGCCTTGGCCTTGCTCATCACGACCACGGCCGCGGCGCCGTCCGAGATCTGCGAGGAGGACCCGGCCGTGATCGTGCCGTCCTTGGTGAACGCCGGGCGCAGCTTCGCCAGCGACTCCACCGTCGTCTCACCGCGGATGCCCTCGTCCTTGCTGAACACGACCGGCTCGCCCTTGCGCTGCGGCACCTCGACCGGGGTGATCTCCGCCTCGAAGACGCCGTTCTTCTGGGCGGCCGCGGCTCGCTGGTGGGACAGGGCGGCGATCTCGTCCTGCTCGCGGCGGCCGAGGCCGAGGCGCGTGTTGTGCTTCTCGGTCGACTCGCCCATGGCGATGCCCTCGAAGGAGTCGGTCAGGCCGTCGTACGCCATCGCGTCGAGCATCTGCACCGCGCCGTACTTGAAGCCCTCGCGGGACTTCGGCAGCAGGTGGGGGGCGTTGGTCATGGACTCCTGGCCGCCCGCGACGACCACGTCGAACTCACCCGCACGGATGAGCTGGTCCGCGAGGGCGATCGCGTCGAGGCCCGACAGGCACACCTTGTTGATCGTCAGGGCCGGGACGCTCATCGGGATGCCGGCCTTGACCGCGGCCTGGCGTGCCGGGATCTGGCCCGCCCCGGCCTGGAGCACCTGTCCCATGATCACATACTGCACCTGGTCGCCGCCGATACCCGCGCGGTCGAGGGCGGCCTTGATCGCGAAGCCGCCGAGGTCCGCTCCGGAGAAGGACTTCAGCGAGCCGAGCAACCGTCCCATCGGAGTACGGGCACCGGCGACGATTACGGAGGTCGTGCTGTTCGTTCCTGACATGAGCTGCGATCCCCTTCCGGCCTGCACAGCCGAGGAGTGAACGAGGGTTTACTTCGAATGTACTGAGCGGTGCCGGGCCACGTCATCGGGCTGTCAGTGTGATCGCGCGCACGTTGCGTAACCACCCCAGGGGCGCTGCACTAACACCATGCTGACGCGAATCGACCACATCGGGATCGCCTGTTTCGACCTCGACAAGACCGTCGAGTTCTACACCTCGACGTACGGCTTCTCGGTGTTCCACACCGAAGTCAACGAGGAACAGGGGGTGCGCGAGGCCATGCTGAAGATCAACAACACGGACGACGGCGGCGCCTCCTACCTCCAGCTGCTCGAACCCATCCGCGAGGACTCCACCGTCGCCAAGTGGCTGGCGAAGAACGGCGAGGGCGTCCACCACATCGCCTTCGGCACGGCAGACGTCGACGGCGACGCCGCGGACATCCGCGACAAGGGCGTGCGCGTCCTGTACGAGGAGCCACGGCGCGGCTCCATGGGGTCGCGGATCACCTTCCTGCACCCCAAGGATTGCCATGGAGTACTGACAGAACTGGTCACTTCGGCGACCGTTGAGTCACCTGAGCACTGACTCCCGCACATCAGGGCTTGTAGGGTTGGGGCGGTCGCCGCTCTCACCAGGGCGACCGGGTCCCGCCGTGGTCGGTGGGACGCGAGTCCGGGGTCCGGGTTTCGAGGGCGAGCGTCAGGGCGGCAGCCCATGCTCCGCGTTGATCTGACACCATTCCCCGGGGGCCCCGTTCGGCGGACGGACGGAGCTCGTTTGGAGAGACTTGCGACCAGGGGACGGATGGGACCGCGCAGTGCGGGGCTACGAACGCCAGGAGCGAGAGCCGGCGGCTGACGTCGACCACCTCTCTCGGTTCGAGGCCGAGATGGAACGGCTGAAGACCGAGCGGGAAAAGGCGATTCAGCACGCCGAGGACCTCGGCTACCAGGTCGAGGTGCTGCGCGCCAAGCTGCACGAGGCGCGGCGCACGCTCATGTCGCGGCCGGCCTATGACGGGTCCGACCTCGGCTACCAGGCCGAGCAGATGCTCCGCACCGCCCAGATGCAGGCGGACCAGATGCGGGCGGACGCCGAGCGCGAGCTGAGTCAGGCCCGCGCGCAGACGCAGCGCATCCTTCAGGAGCACGCCGAGCAGGCCGCCCGGCTCCAGGCCGAGCTGCACACGGAGGCGGTCACCCGCCGTCAGCAACTCGACCAGGAGCTGGCCGAGCGCCGCCAGACCGTCGAGTCGCACGTCAACGAGAACGTGGCGTGGGCCGAACAGCTGCGCGCCCGCTCCGAGTCCCAGGCCCGTCGGCTCGTCGACGAGTCGCGTGCCGAGGCCGAGCAGGCCCTGGCCGCGGCCCGTGCCGAGGCCGAGCGGATCACCTCGGAGGCCCGCCAGCGGCTGCAGAACGAAGCGGAGGCCGCCCGGTCGGAGGCCGACCAGATCCTGCGCCGGGCCCGGGCGGACGCCGAGCGGCTGCTGAACGCCGCCTCCACCCAGGCCCAGGAGGCCACCGAACACGCCGAGCAACTGCGCTCCGCCTCCGCGAGCGAGTCGGACGCCGCCCGTCGGCAGGCGACCGAGCTGAGCCGATCCGCCGAGCAGCGGATGTCCGAGGCCGAGACGGCGCTGCGCCAGGCACGCGCCGAGGCCGAGAAGGTCGTCGCCGAGGCGAAGGAGGCCGCGGCCAAGACCCTCGCGGGCGCCGAGTCGGCCAACGAGCAGCGCATGCGCACGGCCAAGGAGCAGGTCGCCCGACTGGTCAGCGAGGCCACCAAGGAGGCCGAGGCCACCAGGTCCGAGGCCGAGCGAGTGGTCGCGGACGCCAAGGCCGAGGCGGAGAAGCTCGTCGCGGAGGCCTCCGAGAAGGCCCGCACCATCACGGCCGAGGAGTCCGCCTCCCAGCTCGCCAAGACGGCCCGTACCGCCGAGGACGTACTCAACAAGGCGTCCGAGAACGCCAAGGCGACCACCAAGGCCGCCGCCGAGGAGGCCGAGCGGATCCGGACCGAGGCCGAGGCCGAGGCGGACCGGCTGCGCGCCGAGGCACACGACATCGCCGAGCAGCTCAGGGGCGCGGCGAAGGACGACACCAAGGAGTACCGCGCCAAGGCGGTCGAGCTGCAGGAGGAGGCGCGCCGGCTGCGCGGCGAGGCCGAGCAGCTGCGCGCCGACGCCGTCGCCGAGGGCGAGAAGATCCGCTCCGAGGCCCGCCGCGAGGCCGTCCAGCAGATCGAGGAGGCGGCCAAGACCGCCGAGGAGCTGCTCGCCAAGGCGAAGGCCGACGCGGACGAGATGCGGGCGACGGCCACCGCCGACAGCGAGAAGGCCCGTAGCGAGGCCATCGAGCGCGCGACGACGCTGCGCCGCCAGGCCGAGGAGACCCTGGAGCGCACCCGCGAGGAGGCCGAGCGGCACCGGACCGAGGCCGCCGAGCAGGCCGAGGCCGTCAAGGAGGAGGCCGAGCGGGCCGCCCGCGAGCTGCGTGAGGACACCGAGCGGACCGTCGAGGCTCGCCGCGCGGAGGCCGCTCAGGAGCTGACCCGTCTCCAGTCCGAGGCCGAACAGCGGCTCGCCTCCGCCGAGCAGGCGCTCGGGGACGCCCGGTCGGAGAGCGAGCGGATCCGCCGCGAAGCCGTCGAGGAGACCGACCGGCTGCGCGCCGAGGCCGCCGAACGCATTCGTACGCTCCAGGCGCAGGCCGAGACCGAGGCCGAACGGCTGCGCACGGAGGCCGCCGCCGACGCGTCCGCCTCCCGTGCGGAGGGCGAGGCCGTCGCCGTACGCCTGCGGTCGGAGGCCGCTGCCGAGGCCGAGCGGCTCAAGTCGGAGGCACAGGACGCCGCCGACCGCGTCCGGGCCGAGGCACAGGCCGCCGCCGAGCGGCTGGCCGTCGAAGCCACGGAGACGCTCGCCGCCGCCCAGGAGGAGGCCGCCCGGCGCCGCCGCAAGGCCGAGGAAGTCCTCGGCGCGGCGCGCGAGGAGGCCGACCAGGAGCGCGAGCGGGCCCGCGAGCAGAGCGACGAACTGCTCGCCGTGGCGCGCGCCCGGGTCGAGGAGGCCCAGGCCGAGGCCGTACGGCTGGTCGAGGAGGCCGACCGGCGCGCGACCGAGATGGTGTCGGCCGCCGAGCAGCACGCCCAGCAGGTGCGGGACTCCGTGGCCGGGCTGCACGAGCAGGCCCAGGAGGAGATCACCGGCCTGCGCTCCGCCGCCGAGCACGCCGCGGAGCGTACGCGCACCGAGGCGCAGGAGGAGGCGGACCGGGTCCGCACCGACGCCTACGCGGAGCGCGAGCGGGCCACCGAGGACGCGAACCGTATCCGCCAGGAGGCCGCCGAGGCGTCGGAGGCCGCCAAGTCCCTGGCGGAGCACACGGTTTCGGAAGCGATGAGCGAGGCCGAGCGGACGCGTTCGGACGCCGCCGAGCACGCCCAGCGGGTGCGGACGGAAGCCTCGGACACCATCGCCACCGCCGAGCAGGACGCGGCGCGCACGCGTGCGGACGCCCGCGAGGACGCGAACCGGATCCGGTCGGACGCGGCCACCCAGGCGGACACCCTCATCACCGAGGCGACGTCGGAGGCCGAGCGACTGACCGCCCACACCGCCGCCGAGGCCGAGCGGGTCCGGGCCGAGTCCGTGGCCAAGGCCGAGAATCTCCTCGCGGACGCCACCGGTGAGGCCGAGCGGCTGCGCGCGGAGGCCGCCGAGACGGTCGGGTCCGCGCAGCAGCACGCCGAGCAGATCCGCGGCGAGTCGGAGCAGCTCAAGGCCGAGGCGGAGGCGGAGGCGGAGCGGATCACCGCAGCCGCGCGCGAGGAGGCCGAGCGCACGCTGGACGAGGCCCGCAAGGACGCCAACAAGCGGCGTTCCGAGGCGGCCGAGCAGGTCGACACGCTCATCACGGAAACCGCCGCCGAGGCCGACAAGTTGATCTCGGAGGCGCAGCAGACCGCGCACAAGACGACGGCGGACGCCGAGACGCAGGCCGACACGATGGTGGGCGCCGCCCGCAAGGAGGCCGAGCGGCTGGTCGCCGAGGCGACGGTCGAGGGCAACACGCTGGTGGAGCGGGCCCGCGCGGACGCGGACGAACTGCTCGTCGGCACCCGCCGGGACGCGACCGCGATCCGCGAGCGCGCGGAGGAGCTGCGCGAGCGCATCACGACCGAGATCGAGGAACTGCACGAGCGGGCGCGGCGCGAGTCGGCCGAGACGATGAAGTCGGCGGGCGAGCGGTGCGACGCACTGGTCAAGGCCGCCGAGGAGCAACTGGAGAAGGCCAAGGCGGAGGCCAAGGAGACGGTCTCGGAGGCCAAGTCCGAGGCGAGCAAGGTGCGCATCGCCGCGGTCAAGAAGGCCGAGGGTCTGCTCAAGGAGGCCGAGCAGAAGAAGGCCAAGCTCGTCGCCGAGGCCGAGGAGATCAAGGCCGAGGCGGTCCGCGAGGCCCGGCAGGCGGTCGAGGAGGGCAAGCGCGAGCTGGAGATCCTGGTACGCCGGCGCGAGGACATCAACGCGGAGATCTCCCGCGTCCAGGACGTCCTGGAAGCACTGGAGTCTTTTGAGGCCCCGTCCGGTGGCAGTGTCAAGGCGGGTGCCGCCGCGGGTTCGACACGTTCGGGTGGCAAGGCATCAGAAGGCTAGCCAGGAGGGACGATTCTGTGCTCTGTCGGGCGTTTCACGTGGGTTCTGGCAAGGTCTCTGACGGTCGGCCACCCAAAAGGAGTGTCATTCTCCAGATCAAACACGCATCCGCTCGATGACACGCCGCTTGGCCCCCTAGGATTTCCTCTATCACCTCACCGGTCTCATTTGACAGGAACCCCATGAGCGACACTTCCCCCTACGGCTTCGAGCTTGTGCGGCGTGGGTACGACCGCGCTCAGGTGGACGAACGAATCTCCAAGCTCGTCTCCGACCGTGACAGCGCTCTCACCCGCATCACCGCCCTGGAAAAGCGCATCGAGGAACTCCACCTCGAAACGCAGAACGCCCAGGCCGCCGTCAGTGACGCGGAGCCTTCCTACGCGGGTCTCGGCGCGCGTGTCGAGAAGATCCTCCGCCTCGCTGAGGAAGAGGCCAAGGACCTGCGCGAGGAGGCCCGCCGCGCCGCCGAGCAGCACCGTGAACTGGCCGAGTCGGCCGCCCAGCAGGTGCGCAACGACGCGGAGTCGTTCGCCGAGGAGCGCAAGGCCAAGGCCGAGGACGAGGGCGCCCGGATCGTCGACAAGGCCAAGAGCGACGCCTCGCAGCTTCGTGCCGAAGCCCAGAAGGACGCGCAGAACAAGCGCGAGGAGGCGGACGCCCTCTTCGAGGAGACCCGCGCCAAGGCCGCGCAGGCCGCCTCCGACTTCGAGACGAACCTCGCCAAGCGCCGCGAGCAGTCCGAGCGCGACCTGGCGTCCCGTCAGGCCAAGGCCGAGAAGCGTCTGGCGGAGATCGAGCACCGCGCCGAGCAGCTTCGTCTGGAGGCCGAGAAGCTGCGCACGGACGCCGAGCGCCGTGCCCGTCAGACAGTCGAGACGGCCCAGCGCCAGGCCGAGGACATCGTGGCCGACGCGAACGCCAAGGCCGACCGCATCCGCTCGGAATCCGAGCGCGAGCTCGCGGCGCTCACCAACCGCCGCGACTCGATCAACGCCCAGCTCACCAACGTCCGCGAGATGCTGGCGACGCTCACGGGCGCGGCGGTGGCCGCGGCCGGCACGCCGTCGACGGACGACGAGCCGGTCACCCGCGGGGTTCCCGCCCAGCAGTCCCGGTGACCGCCTGACCGGCTGACAACGACGTGGCCCGCGCCCTTCGGGGTAGCGGGCCACGCTCGTCGGGGCACACAACGGGCTGCCGGCACGATCCGTACCTGACAAGCGAGGACCGGCTCACCTCGGTGACCTGCGGACTTTTACCTTCTCTTGAATGGAACCGTCAGCACCCCGTTATGCTCCTAACTCTTACGGGGGGCACGCGCCCCGACGTCCTGAACCTTTCGATGGGTGCGGAGCATGATCGAGGCAGTCGGCCTGACGAAGCGCTACGGCGCCAAGACGGCCGTATACAACCTTTCCTTCCAGGTGCGGCCGGGTTCCGTCACCGGCTTCCTCGGGCCGAACGGCTCCGGCAAGTCGACGACCATGCGGATGATCCTCGGCCTGGACAACCCCACCTCGGGGCAGGTGACGATCGGCGGCTACCCGTACCGCAAACTGCCGAACGCCTCGCGCCAGGTCGGCGCCCTGCTCGACGCCAAGGCCGTACACGGCGGACGTAGCGCCCGCAACCACTTGCTGAGCCTTGCTCAGCTCTCCAACATCCCGGCCCGGCGCGTCGATGAGGTGCTCGGTGTCGTCGGCCTCCAGGACGTGGCCAAAAAGCGGTCCAAGGGTTTCTCCCTCGGTATGGGTCAACGGCTCGGCATCGCCGCCGCGCTCCTCGGCGACCCCCAGGTGCTCCTCTTCGACGAGCCCGTCAACGGCCTCGACCCCGAGGGCATCCTGTGGGTGCGCAATCTGATGAAGGCCCTCGCGGCGGAGGGCCGCACGGTCTTCGTCTCCTCCCACCTGATGAGCGAGATGGCGCTCACCGCCGACCACTTGATCGTGATCGGACGCGGGCAGTTGCTGGCCGACATGAGCGTCACGGACTTCATCTCCGCCAACTCCGCGGACTTCGCACGCATCCGCACGTCCGGCACCGAGCCGCAGCAGCGGGAGAAGCTGACGACCGCGCTGACCGAGGCAGGCGGGCATGTGCTGCCCGAGCAGGACGGCGCACTGCGCGTCACCGGGCTGCCGTTGCCGCGCATCAGTGACATCGCGCACGAGGCCGACGTACGCCTGTGGGAGCTGTCGCCGCATCAGGCGTCGCTCGAGGAGGCGTACATGCGGATGACACAGGGCGCCGTCGACTACCGCTCGACGACGGACCCGAGGGCCGGGCTCCAGCAGCCGCTGCCGCCCGGCGCACAGCCTCCGATGCCGGTGCCGGGACAGGGCCAGCCGGACTGGTACGCCCCGCCGCCGCCACAGCAGGGCGGGCAGCCGTTCGCGATGCCGGGGCAGCCGAACCCCTACGCGCAGCCCGCGCCCCAGGGTCAGGCACCGGCTCAGCCCGCTGCCCCGGCCGCTCCACCCGCGCCCCAGCAGACGCCCGCCCCCGCCCCGACCGAGCCCGAGGACGCCCGATGAGCACGCCCCAGCCTCCGCTGCCGCAGGCCGCGCCCGCCCGGCCGGCGGACCCCGGGTCCGCCCGCCCCGCCTACACCTCGCCGATCCCGGTCGTCCGGACCCACTTCGGGCACGCCGTCGTCTCCGAGTGGACGAAGATCAGGTCGCTGCGCTCCACGATGTGGACGCTCGGGATCTTCGTTCTGCTGGTGATCGGCATCGGGCTCGCCGCCGGCGCGCTGGTCGCGAACTCGTCGTCGGAACTGCACGGCGACAGCCCGCTGCCGCTCGGCTTCTTCGGACTGCTGCTGGGCAGCATGTGCGTCATCACGCTGGGCGTGCTGACCACGGCGTCGGAGTACGGCACCGGCATGATCCGCACCACGATGACGACGTGCCCCAGCCGCGGGCGGGTGCTCATGGCCAAGGCGACCGTGTTCTTCGCCGTCGCTTTCGTGATCACGCTGGTGACCACCTCGTTCGTCGGCATCGCCCAGGTGGCCATGCTGGACGGCCACGGCAGCGGAACCCCGTCCGGCGAGGACTGGCTGAAGGCCACGGTCGGCGTCAGCCTCTACATCGCGCTGCTCGGGCTGCTCTCGCTCACGGTCGGCTCGCTCGTCCGGCACTCCGCCGGCGCCATCACCACCATGATCGGGGCGGTGCTCGCCCCGCTGGTCATCGCGCTGTTCATGGCGACGCCGTCGCTCGAGAGCGTGCGCACCGCGTTGTTCGAGTACTCGATCCCGAGCCAGCTCGCCGTCTTCTACGACGGCTCCCTGAGTCCGTCGGCCTCGGGCCCGTCCGGCTGGGATCCGCTGTGGATCATGTTGAGCGTGACGGCCGTCGTCTTCGGCGGCGCCTGTCTGCTGCTGGAGAAGCGCGACGTGTAGGGCGGGTCAGTACCTGGGCGCGTTACGGGACCGCTGCACCCTTGTGGTGCGGCGGTCCTTGGCGTTCCAGCAGGCCTTGTGCCAGTGCCGCCGGTCCTCCACGCCCGCGTGCTCGGGCCAGGCCACCATGTGCGGGACGCCGGAGGGGATCACCTGGTCGCAGCCGGGGCAGCGGTAGGTCTTGCCCTGGGCGGCGGCGCCCGCCACATGGCGCACGCTCCACTCCTCGCCCTGCCAGCTCTCGGTGAACTGCCGACCTCCGTACCGCGACGTGTCGTCGTCCTCGCTCCGGCCGGACGAGCCGGCGCCCTTGGGTCGGTTGCGACGCGGGGACACAGAACACCTCACAGGGCTGTACAGGGAGCGGGACCTCATCCAGCCTACGCGGCGCCGACCGGGGTAGGCGCACATCACTCAACCCGGCGGAACACCCTCCCATCGGCACATTTTCCAGACAATCCGCAAATTCCGCCGTCTCACCGTGACTTGGGCACATGTCAGGCAGTTATGCCGGGTGGGGGAGCTCCGCGTCGGAGCCAGGAAAGCAGGAAGTGCCATGCGCGTGGGAAGTTTTGTACTGGCCGCCCAGTTTCCGGGACAGGGTCAAGGGGAGGCACTGCACCGCGCGGTGCGGTCGGCCGAGGTCGCCGATGAGGCGGGCCTGGACACGGTGTGGCTGGCCGAGCACCACTTCGTCCCGTACGGGACATGCCCGTCGGCGATCACCCTGGCGGCTCATCTGCTGGGCCGCACCAGCCGGGTCAGGGTCGGCACGGCGGTGAGCGTCCTGCCCACCGCCCATCCTGTGGCGCTCGGCGAGCAGGCCGCACTGCTGCACCTCACCTCGGGCGGGCGCCTCTCGCTCGGGGTGGGGCGTGGCGGGCCGTGGGTGGACCTGGAGGTCTTCGGCTCGGGCCTTGAGGCGTACGAGACGGGGTTCCCGGAATCACTCGATCTGCTGGTGCGCTGGCTGCGCGAACCGTCCGTAGCCGCCGCGGGGGAACGATTCAGCTTCCGTGAAGTCCCGGTCGTCCCCAGGCCGTCGGAGTCACTCACCGGCACCGAGGGCCCCGAGGTCGTCGTCGCGTGCACCTCGTCGGCGAGCGTGCGGCTCGCGGCCGAGCGGGGACTGCCGATGCTGCTCGGCATGCACGTCGGGGACGAGGAGAAGGCCGAAATGGTGGCGCTGTGGCAGCAGTACGCCCGAGCGGCCGGCGTCGACGCGGATGTGATCGCGGGCGCCCCTCATGTCTCGGCCGGCGTCTGTCAGATCGCCGACCGGCGCACCGACGCGGTGGAGGCACTCTCCAAGGCGATGCCGGGTTGGCTGAAACAAGGTCTCGACGCCCATGTGACGGTCGACGGACGGACCCGCTCGATGCGGGACCCGCTGGCCTACACCGAACTGCTCTGCGAGCTGCACCCGGTGGGCACCCCGCGACTGTGCGCGGACCGGCTCATGGAGACCTCCGAGCGGACTGGGATCTCCCGCTTCGCCCTGCTCGTCGAGGGCTCCGGCGACCTCGCGGCGACAGAGGAGAACGTACGGCGGCTCGGTGCCGAGGTGCTTCCCCATCTCGGCTGAGTCCGCCGGGGCACGGTCCGTCGGCGGGGCGGTCGGCGGGCAGTCGACGGGAGCCTGCCGCTCCGGTACAGATGCACCTCCCGTGTACGGAGCGGCAAGCCAGACGACATCGCCCGCGTCAGCAGTCGCGCAGTTCCGGTGACTGGTTGAGCAACTGATTGCGGACCGAGGTGAAGCGGGCCAGTGTGTCGTCCACCGAGGAGTCCAGCGGGAACACGGCCACCCGGTGGCAGTTCTGGAAGGCCAGGCGCACTCCGAAGTGCCGCTGCAGGGCGCCGCGTATCGCGTCACTCGCAAGCGCTCGCAGCAGCTGTCCACGTGCCTGCTCGTCCGGCGGGGGCGTCTGGTTGTCGGCGAACTCTCCGCCGTCGACCTTCAGCTGAGCCACCAGGGAGCTGATCATTTCCCATGCGTAAGGCAGGGAGGTCCGGACGCAGTCGACGAAATCGGCTTCGTCGACCTCGCCTCGCTCGGCCTGTTCGAGTAGGGCCGGTGAGACGTCGAGCGACATGGGTTCTCCTCTCGCACCCCCGGGGCATCGGGGGCTGATGGACAGGGAAGGGAGTTCGCACTGTCGAACACGCTGCGTACACGCCGCGCGACCTCCTGGTTACTACGGTAAGCACCGGCTGGTGACGGCACCAGGAGAATGCGCATACCGCGCACTTCCACTACGCGCACAACCGGCCAGCGACGATCAGGGACAAGTCGGGAGATAGAGGGGATGCTGCTGGGGTTGAAAGGCCGCTCGATGATGCGGAGGCCAGTGGGTGCGGTGGGATCCGACGAGGGCGGGCACGGGCCGTGGGGGCGTCGACCCAGGAGGGCGAATCGCGTCGAAGCGGTGGCGTCGAGTAGCGTTGCCGACCATGCGTCTCGTCATTGCCCGATGCTCCGTCGACTACGCGGGCCGTCTCACCGCCCACCTTCCCTCCGCACCCCGGCTGATCCTGGTGAAGGCGGACGGCAGCGTCTCGATCCACGCGGACGACCGGGCCTACAAGCCCCTCAACTGGATGTCGCCGCCCTGCACCCTCAAGGAGGGCTCGGGCGACGAGGAAGGCGTCTGGACCGTCATCAACAAGGCGGGCGAGAAACTGATCATCACGATGGAGGAGATCCTCCACGACTCCACGCATGAACTCGGTGTGGACCCGGGCCTGATCAAGGACGGCGTGGAAGCACACCTTCAGGAACTGCTCGCCGACCGCATCGAGACGCTCGGCGAGGGCTACACGCTCATCCGCCGGGAGTACATGACGGCGATCGGCCCGGTGGACATCCTGTGCCGGGACGCCGAGGGCCGGACCGTCGCCGTGGAGATCAAGCGGCGCGGCGAGATCGACGGTGTGGAACAGCTCACGCGCTACCTGGAGCTCCTGAACCGCGACCCCCACCTCGCTCCGGTCCGCGGCATCTTCGCGGCCCAGGAGATCAAGCCCCAGGCCCGCGTCCTGGCCACGGACCGCGGCATCGGCTGCACGGTCCTGGACTACGACGCGATGCGCGGCATCGAGGACGACAAGCTGCGCCTGTTCTGAGGGACGGTACGCCGACGCAGGGCCGGGTCCACATGGTGGGCCCGGCCCTGCCGTACTGAGCCGGCCGTCAGGCCACCGGACCAGGACCGCTCGGCGTTCCCGGGCCGCCGCTGCCCGGCGCGCTCGCCGTACCGCTCGTCGTGGCCGGGACGCTGGGGGCCGGGCCGTCGGCCGAGCTGGAGGCGGGCGGCGTGAGAGATTGCGTCGGCGGTGGCTGCGAGGAACCGGTCGGCGTCGGCTTCGGGCTGGGCGGCGGGCTGCTCTCCGTCTTCGTGGGCAGCGGTGTCGTCGGCTTGGAGGTGGGCGGCTTCAACGTGGGCGACTTGGACGTGGGCTCGGATGTGGGCGGCTTGGACTCAGGCGTCGACGGCTGTGTCGACGGTGGCTTCGACGGCGTCGTGCCCTGCGTGCCCGTCGGGTTGTCCGAGGGGCCGCCGGTGGTGCCGCTCGGCGTCGGGTCGCTCGAGGTGCCGCTCGTGCTGTCCGGGTCGGGTCGGGGCGACGTCGGGGCACCGACCACGCCCGACCTGCCCGATCCGTCCGATCCACCGGCCTGCTCCGGCTTGTCGGCGCCGAGGCTGCCGTCCTTCGCGCCGTGGCTCGCGGAGGGGCCCACACCGACCTTCTCCGACGGAATGTCGTTGTCGTTGCCGTTGCCCGAGGTCATGCCGAGCGCCACGACCGTGCCGAGCACGGCTGCCAGCGCCGCCCCGGCGCCCGCCGCCACCAGATTCCGCCGGGTGCCCTTCATCACACCGCGGACACCGCCGGTCCTGGGCGCCGGCTCGGCCACGGCCTGATGTGTGACCAACGTGGCGGTGTCACCGTGCGGTTCGGGAAGCAGCCCGAAGTCGGCCGGTACACCTCCGGGCGGCGACGCCGACTCCTCGTGCCGCGCGTCGGACACCTCCTCGCCCGCCGCCGTACGCCCGACGAGCGGCGTGGCGCCGGAGCGGTCGGCGACCAGGGCGAGAGCGCGCCGTCCGGCGACCGTGCCGTGCTTGTCGGCGAGGGCACCCCGCAGCCCGATGGAGGCCTCCAGCTCGGCGCGGGCGCGCTCGAGTTGGCCGCAGCACAGCGCCAGGATGCCCAACTCGTGGTGGTAGTAGGCCTGTTCGCCCACCTCGCCGGCGAGCCGGGACGCCTCCACGCCGAAGCGCAGTGCCCGCTCCCAGGCAGCCCAGTGCAGCCCCGCGGAGAGGGCGGGCGCGGCCTGCCGGGCCAGTCGTACGGCCGCGCTCGCCTCGCCCTCCGCGGACGGGGTCGTGGTGGGTACCAGGACGGCCAGGACGGCCAGCACGGCGTCCGCCTCCGCCGAGACCCGTTCCGGGGTGACCGAGGGGTGCCCGGCCCACCAGGTGTAGTGCTGGGCGGCCTTGAGCGCGTACTCCTGGGCTCCGGTCGCGTACCCGGCGGCCTCCAGTTGCGTCTGCACGCCGGCCGCGAGCCGGTAGCGGGGGCCGACCGGGGAGACCAGCGCGCAGTCGACGAGTTCGGCGAGCGCGGCGTCCGCGTGGGTGTCGTCCGCGAGGGCCGGCAGATGGGTCTGGTGGGGCACCTCGCCGCCGAGCGCGACCGCGAACTTGAGTGTCTCGCGGGCCGAGGGGCTCAGCCGGGAGGCGAGCAGCGGTGCGGGGGCGGCGGCCTCGGCGAGCGACGGCAGCGGTACGTCGGGCCCGTCCCCGGCTTCGAAGGACACGTCCACGGCGTTTTCCCCGAAGGCGCCGAACTCTTCGAAGGCGTCGGCTTCTTCGCGCCGCTGGTCACGCTGCCGCAGCAGCGCCCCGGCCTGCAGGAAGCGCAGCGGCAGGCCCTCGGACTCGAACCACAGGTCGCCCGCCCACTGCGCCTCTTCGTCGGTGAGGTCGCGACCGACGGCGCGCTCGACGAGTTCGAGCCCACCGGCGCGGTCGAGTCCACCGAGGAAGACCTCCTCCACGAGCGAGTCGGCGGAGGGCGCCGGCGCGTCGGGCGTGGCCGACAGCAGGAAGGCGCACTCGGGGGTCGCGTCGAGCAGTTCGTCGAGCGCGTTGCCGCCGATCTCCAGGTCGTCGAGGACGACGACGGCGCCGATCCCGCGCACGTGCAGGAGCAGCTCGTCCCGTTCGGGCCGGTACAGGGGCGCCTTGTAGACGGCCGAGAAGAGGTCGTGCAGGAGGTCGCCGGCGGTGCGCCGATAGCCGCTGAGGCGGACCACCCCGTCGGGGGCGAGGTCCGCGCAGTCCTCGGCGACGACGTCCAGGAGCGCGCTGCGTCCGGAGCCGGAGGGCCCGGTGAGGCGAACCGAGCGGCCGCGCGCGAGCAGCCGTACGAGCCGCTCTCGTTCGTCCTGGCGCTCAAGGAGCGGCAGCCGCTGCCGGGTGGCCCCGGGTGGAGCGGGCGGGCGGCCGGCGCGGGCGAGTTCGGCCCGCTCCGCGGTGGTGTGCTTCTGTGGCCGCGCGGGCCGCTCCCCCGGCGGGCAGGCCTCTATCTCACTGCCGTCGACCGGGTTGACGGTGAGCAGGAAGTCGCCCGTCACAAGCCGGACGGTGCGGGCGGGTGTCGGTGTCGACGGTACGAAGTCCGGTATAGCGGGGTCCCGCGGCGGGCGCTGGCGCGGTGTCTCGTGGGCGCCGTCCCGGCCGTACTCTTCGGGTTCCCGGGTGTTCGGGTCCATAGGTCCTTGCCCCCAAAAGCGTCGTGTGCCTGAGCCCCTCCCGGCCTTGCTGCACACTGCGCTGTCGCTTCTGGTCCGGTGCCCGCTCGAGGCTTCGGGCGGCGGGCAGCCGAACCCTAAACCTTCGCACAGTATCTCCGACCAGCCGGGGTGCCGCGCCGCCCGAGACGTCACAGTCTCGTGAGGATTGCACCCGACGTGCGGTTCGTCGGCGTTCGCGCCCGTGACGCCGCGCCCGCGGCGACCCGTCACACCCGGGGCAGGGACTCCACCCCGATCCCGCCCTCGATGGCGAGGATCCGGTGCAGCCGGGTGGCCACCAGCAGGCGCTGCATCTGCGGTGGTACGTCTCGCAGCACCAGCCGCCGACCGCATCGCCCGGCCCTCCGGTGAACCCCCATGATCACTCCGAGCCCGGTGGCGTCCCAGGAGTTCAGTTCGGACAGATCGAGCACCAGGTCGCCGACTCCGTCGTCGACGGCCGAGTGCAGGACCGTACGGGCGTCCGCCGCGCTGTGGACGTCGAGGCGGCCCCCGACGACCAGCTCGGCGTGGTCGCCCCTGATGTGCATATGCGCTCCCCGTGAGTGCGTTGGCGTACTCAGCGTTGTGGTTGTGCAACCTCTGACTACTCAGAAGGCAATCTGGTTGCCGTCTGTGAGCGAATCGATACCGAATTCACCCCCTGGGGTGACACCTCAGGGGGTGTGCGGTGTCAGTGCGTTCAGTACGTGTAGAAACCCTGCCCACTCTTGCGGCCGATGTCTCCGGCGTCGACCATCCGGCGCATCAGCTCCGGCGGAGCGAACTTCTCGTCCTGGGATTCGGTGTAGATGTTGCTGGTGGCGTGCAGCAGGATGTCGACGCCGGTGAGGTCCGTGGTGGCCAGGGGACCCATGGCGTGGCCGAAGCCCAGCTTGCAGGCGAGGTCGATGTCCTCGGCGGTGGCCACACCCGACTCGTACAGCTTGGCGGCCTCCACGACGAGCGCCGAGATGAGGCGGGTCGTCACAAAGCCGGCCACGTCGCGGTTGACGACGATGCAGGTCTTGCCGACGGACTCGGCGAACTGCCGGGCGGTGGCGAGGGTTTCGTCGCTCGTCTTGTAGCCGCGGACCAGTTCGACGAGCTGCATCATCGGCACCGGCGAGAAGAAGTGCACACCGACGACCCGCTCCGGACGCTCGGTGGCCGCCGCGATCTTGGTGATCGGGATGGCGGAGGTGTTGGACGCCAGCACGGTGTCCTCGCGGACGATCTTGTCGAGGGTCCGGAAGATCTCGTGCTTGACCTCCAGCTTCTCGAAGACGGCCTCGACGACGATGTCGGTGTCGGCGGCGGCGTCGAGGTCGGTGGTCGCCGTGATGCGGGCGAGCGCCTCCTCGGCCTCACGCGCCTCCATCTTGCCCTTGCTCACGAACTTGTCGTACGAGGCCTTGATGGCGTCCGTGCCGCGCGTCAGCGCCTCGTTGGTGACGTCACGCAGGACGACGTCCCAGCCGGCCTGGGCCGATACCTGGGCGATGCCGGAACCCATGAGTCCGGCTCCGATGACGGCAAGCTTCCGTGCCACTGTGCGACTCCCCTGACGCGCTGTCGATGTATGCCTCTCCGGCGGACCTTAGCGCTCATAAGGGGCTGTGTGACCGGTTAGTAACGCGCGTCACGGTCTCGCATGACGGACATCACACCAGCATGAGTCACGCGGCGGCGCGGACGGCGTAGTTGAGCACCTTCTCGCTCAGCAGTTCCTCCATGGAGTCACCCCCGGCGGCACCGGTGTCCTCGCGCAGGGCCGCCACCACATAGGGGGCCGAAGAACAGCAGGCACAGCAGCGGCATGAGCACGCCGAAGTGCTCGGCGCCTCGTTCGCCGGGGTGGCCGTCGGTTTCACCGCGCTGTCGGTGCTGGTGGGTACGCGGGTGTTCCGTACGGCAGGGGCGTGATCACTCCGGCCGCTCGGCCAGCTCCAGGAACGCCGACCAGGCCGCGGGTGCGACGGTGACGTGCGGGCCGGCGGGGTTCTTGGAGTCGCGGAGGTGGATGGCGGTGGGGTGGGCGGATACCTCTACGCACTCGCCGCCCTCGTCGCCGCTGTAGCTGGACTTGCGCCAGATGTAGGCGACTTCGAGGCAGTTGCCGCCTTCGCTGCCGCTGTAGCTGGACTTGAACCACCCAAGCGCGGTGCCGCTCATTGCTCTCCTAGCAGACGGTCCAGCAAATCCCTTGTGTCCTCGGGGGTGAGGGCCTGCGACCGCAGCATGGCACATTTCTGCGTGAGGATCGCTACCTCCTTGGGTTCGGCAATCAGTTGGCTGTCTCGCTGACTCTCCGTGTAGACAAGCCGCTGATGCTCTGGTGTCTCCAGCAGAACGAACGGGCCGTCGAGCGACGCGTGAGTGGTGCGGTCCAGCGGCAGAACCTGGAGCATGAGGCCAGGAAGTTCGGAGCAAGCACGCAGGTGTCGAACCTGCTCTCGCCACACTTGCCGCCCGCCGAGAGGGGCTTGCACCACCGGCTCCCAGACAACGAAGCAAGTGAGCGGCGGTTCCTTGCGATGCAGGATCGCCTGACGTTCGATGCGTGCCGCCGTCATCTGAGCGATCTCGTCCTCGTCGTAGACCGGCACACGACCACGGAACACCTCCCACGCGTACGCCTCCGTCTGAAGCAGACCGGGCAACACCTGGTTCTCGTACGACGAGATCGTGATCGCTTCCCGTTCCCGGTCGAGGAACTCCTCCGCCCACAGCGGTACGAGATCCACCTCCGGCATGTACTTCAACGCCTCGCTCAACGCCCCCTTGGTACCCAGGAGTTCGTCGAGCTGCTCGGCCAGGTCCGGCTTCAGGGGCCGTCTGCCCTGCTCGATGGAGGCGATCTGCTGATCGCTGACGAAGAACCGCTCGGCCAGCGACCGCTGGGTGTACCCGGCGGCCTCGCGGAAGACGGCGAGCAGCGCGCCCACCATCTTCATCGCGGAGGCGTTCCTGCGTGTCCGTGACCGCGTCGTGGCACCCATGCGGCCGAACTTCCCACCAGCGTGCGTACGTTCCATGGCACGTATACGTACGGATGCGTACGGACCGGCCGTACGGAGACGCGCACTGCTCCATGATGGCCACGGAGCGTGACTCTCGTCAGGTGAACACCGAAACACCACTCCCGACCGCACGCGAGCGGTTCTACCGACGCGAACGCCAGTCCGTCCCGGCCGCGCGTGCCTTCGCCCGCCTCGCCCTTCTGGACTGGGGCATGGCCGCCCGCGCGGACGACATCCTGCTGTGCGTCAGCGAACTCACCACCAACGCCCTGGTGCCCGGCGTACCGCCCGGACGCGGCTTCCAGTTGCGGCTGCTGCCGAGCGACGGCGGTGGTCTGCGCGTCGAGGTCCACGACAGCGGGGGCGGCGTCCCGGCCGTCCCGCGCCCTGACGCCGGGGAACCCGGCGAGGGCGGTCGCGGGCTGCTGCTGGTGGCGGAGCCGGCGGACGACTGGGGCGTGGGCGGCCGCGACCCCGGCAAGGTGGTGTGGTGCGAGTTCGCGGGGGCCGTTCGGGCAACCGCCTGACCGCCGGCCATGTGACGAGTCGTACGTGGAGGACGGTCAGGCGGTGGCGACCAGCGAGTCATCGCCGGGACGGGCCCCGGGAAGCCGGTGCCGAGCGGCGATGAGGGCGGCGTCGACATCGCAGGTCCCGGTCGCCACGCACGGCGTGTAGGAAACGTCCTCCAGGCGCCGGCGCGCCGTTTCACTGCCGTTCTCGGCATGCAGGATGCGCAGCGTCTCGTACTGCTCGATCAGGTCGCTCAGCACCGCCGGGTGCGCCATCAGCATCGAAATCCCCTCCTCGTCATGACAACTCGCGTGTGCTTACCGCCGGCAGGACCTGGTCGCCGCGGGCGGTCTCAGATGCGGCCGCCGGCCAGCCGGGTCAGTGGGCCGACCTGAGGCTTGGCCGTCGAGCGGCCTATCGCGAACGCCGCTCCGGCGACCCCCGCCACGGCGGCTGCCGCACCGGCTGCGACCGCCCTGCGGTGCTTGATGACTGTCCACGCGTTGCCCGCGACCGCAGCGGCCTTGGCCGCGTTGGCCGTCACGGCCTGCTGACCGCTCTGGAGGCCGTCGGCCGCCGCGCGGCTCACGCGCTGGGCCGCCTGACCGGCCGACTGGGCACCGGACGTCGTCGAGTCCTTCGCCTCACGTGCCTTCTCCTTGGCGGACTGCGCCGTCTCGCCGGCCTTGCGGGCCGAGTCGCGCGCGGCGGCCGTCCGGGAAGCGGCGGCCTTCTTGGCGCCGGACGCGGTCGAATTCCTGCTGTTCTTGTCGTCGGTGGTCATGATGTCGCTTCTGCCCCTCGAATCATTGATGAAACGTCATGGAATACAAGTGGAACGCACACACCCCTACCACTATCAGGATCCCGGCCTTTCAGAAATCACATGGAAGTAGTGACCCAAGGGGGCCGAGATCCAAATTCAGGTCATTCATGGTGAGGTCGTAGCGCTCACACAATTCCTCCATCCGCTCTTGGAGGATCATCAAGGTCATGCCGATACGCTCCTCCTGTTCCTCGCTCAGGTCTTCCTGGTCGACGCGGTGGATCGCTGTCCTCTCCATGAGCTGGCGGAGCAGTTCGACGATGGTGAGGACCAGTTTTATCAGGTCCCGTTCCACTGTTTCGGCGTCCGTTTCCCAGCGCTGGTACGGATTTCCCCGCCCCTCGGCGGAGCTCGCGGAGATCACGTCGTTCAGGCGAGTCACGAGGGCGCCTTTCGGATATTCCGGCATCAGAACTCCTGGCTGGGCAGACGCGGAATGGCGCACTGAGGCGCAGGATGGTCCGAGGTGATCGATCGGATGACCGCGCGGAGATTGATGTGAACCAGGTCCACATCGGCGATGCTGAGCACGACGTCTCCCGTCAGCACCGCGCCGCCGTTCAGCAGGCGGTCCAGCAGGTCGATGAGGGCGACGGGCGGACCTGCCAGGTGCTCGCGGTCGCCCCTGCCAGGACTCCGGTCGTTCAGGGCGTTCAGGTCGTTCAGGTCGTTCATGAGGGCCCCCCGCTGCCTACGCCCTCCTGCGTGGCGTCAACGGCGAAGGAGTACGGCGCCCAGGGTCCGGTGACCTCGATGCTGACGCCCGGTTCGTCCCGCGCGAGCGCGCCGAGGCCGGCCCGGAACTCCTCGACGGCGTCCAGTGGTACGAGGTAGGCCTCGTTGGCCACGTTCTCGCCCCGCCGGCCGGACCACTCGTCCTGCTGCGGACGGTGCACTGCCCGGGCCACGGCGAACGTGCCGGCCGCCCGGGCCGCGGCCTCCGCGAAGGCGGATGCGGCGCGGAAGGCGCGCTGCGCAGTGTCGCGCTGGGCCCGGCGGCTTCGCAGATAGGCCCGGCCGGGCGTCGCGGCGGCAGGTTCGGACTCCTGCCCGGCCGTCCGGGCAGCGTGCGGTACGGCGTAGACCTTGATGCCGAGTTCGACGTGGCCGTCGAACATGCGCAGCAGTTCGTCGAAGTGTGCGTGCTGTTCGTCCAGCATGGCGGCGACCCGCCCATCGTCGCGGTAGACCGTGGCCAGGCGCATGGGCAGGACCGTCGTCGCGGAGAAGGCCGCATCCACGACGGCGTGGTGGGCCCGCGCGAGGTCCTCCAGGCGGTCCAGGTCCTCCAGTCGCGCGGCGAGGCTCTCCTCGCTGAACTGGTCCGCCGGCACCGCTGACACCAAGGCGGTCAGGCACCCGCCGCGCACGAGGCCCAGCGGGTGCTTGTCCACCCCGGTGAGTTGACCGGTGACCCGATCCAGGGCCTTCCCGTCCCGGCCGACCGCGTAGACGTACCGCATCTCCGCGTCACTCATGAGCGGCCTCCCCCTCCGGCGATCCTTCCCCGCGGCCCTGCGCGGGTGCGGCCTTTGCCGCCGAGGTCGTGCGCTCGCTCGGTTCCAGGCTGGAGGCTGCCTGCAGGCGGGCGATTTCGGCGCGCAGCCGCGCGTTCTCCTCGGACAGTTCTGTGGCCGGGGCGCGGGAGGGAGCGCGGGTGGGAGCACGGGAGGACAGGGACGGGTCGTGCTCCCACCAGTCGATGCCCATCTCCTTGGCCTTGTCCACGGAGGCCACCAGCAGGCGGAGCTTGATGGTGAGCAGCTCGATGTCGAGCAGGTTGATCTGGATGTCACCCGCGATCACGACGCCCTTGTCGAGGACCCGCTCGAGGATGTCGGCCAGGTTCGCGGACGATCCCTGTGCTCCGTAGGCAGACGCGGAGCGCGTGGGAACGGGCAAGCGGCCGCTGAGTGGTTCGGTCACGTCGTCGTCCTTCGTCTGTCGGCAGGTCCCGGATCAGGCCTGCACGTCGGCGGTACGCCGACGCCGGGAGCGGCGGGGGGCCGGCTCGTCATCCTGCTCGGGCTCGTCGTCCTCGGCAGGGACGTCGGAGTCGTCGTCCTCCGCGTCGGAGGGGGTCTCGGCCTCCTCTTCGTAGGCGTCGGACTCGCCCTCGTCGTACGGCTCCTCGTCGTCCTCCTCGAACTCCTCCTCGTAGCCCTCGGCGTCGTCGTAGGGCTCCTCGTCGTCTTCCTCGTCGGAGGCCTCGCCCTCGGAGTCGTCCTCGGCCACGTCGGCGTCGTCCTGCTCCGGGGCGGCCGGATCCTGTTCCTCCGAGCCCTCCCCCTCCTCGGCCTGTTCGCGCTCGATGGCGTCCTCGTGCGCAACGACGACTTCGCCGTCCCGGATCTCGCCGCGCCAGCCGTCGGTCGCCTCTCCGCGCATCATGACGAATTTGCGGTAGAGCTTGAGGTCCAGTCGGGCACGGCGGCCCTGGGCGCGCCAGATGTTGCCCGTCTTCTCGAACAGACCCTTGGGGAAGTACTCCAGGACGAGCAGTACCTTGGTGAGGTCGTCGGTGACGGCGTGGAAGGTCACGACGCCCTTGACGGTGCCCTTGGCGCCCTCGGTCGTCCACGTGATGCGCTCGTCGGGTACCTGCTCGGTGACGTTGGCCTTCCAACTGCGGGTGGACTTGGCGACCTTCACCTTCCAGTTACTGGTGGTGTCGTCGGCCTTCTCAACGCTGACCACACCCTTGGCGAAGGTGCTGAACTCCTGGAACTGGGTCCACTGGTCGTAGGCCTCGCGTACGGGTACGCCGACGTCGATGTCCTCGACGATGACGACGCTCTTCGACTTGGCGCCGCCCGACCTGCGGCCCTTGCCGAACACGCCCTTGACCTTGTCCTTGATCGTCTCCTTCAGGTGGGAGGCGCCCGCGCTCATCGCCGCCTGTGCCGGAGACTTGCCCTCGGCGAGGGCCTGGCCGCCCTTGGCGAGGCTCTTGAGTGGGCCGCCGACGCCGCGCTCGCCGGGCTCCGCCAGCTTGGAGACCCCATCACCGAGCCGCCGGCCGAGGTCGGTGACCGTGTGTTCGGCGCGTGCGACCAGGTAGTTGCGCAGCTCTTCCTTGAGGCGGTCGGTCGCGGGGTCCGACAGAACGTCGCTCTTGATCTTGCCGAGGGTGGAGTCAGGCATTGCCATCACCGCCGTTCTCGCGGGCGGGGGCGGTCCGCTTCCTTGCGGTGCCCGAGCGGCTTCCGGTCGCCTTGGAGGCTGCGGACTTCGCGGCGCCGGTGCGCTTGCGGGCGGTGCCGGCGGTGCGGTGTGCGCCGCCCTGAGCGGTGGAGCGGGTCCGTTTTGCCGGGGCTCGGCCGCCGTCACCGGAACCGGAGGACTTCTCGCTGCGGGGCCCGGATGCCTTACGGCGGGCCGGCCGCTCCTCCTGTTCCTCGTCGCCGCTGTCGTCGTCCACGTCGTCGCGGCTGTCGTCCTCGTCGCCCCCTACTGTGTCGGTGACGCCCGTCGGGTCTTCGAGAGCCTGAGTGCGCCGGGCGAGAGAGGAAGCCAGACCGGCCGCCCGCTGGGTGAGCGCATCGGTGGCAGCGGTGCGCGTGGCCTGCACCAACTCCGTGCGCACCTGGTCGTTGAGCCCGCCGAGCACGGGCGAGTTGGCGAGGAGCTTGCCGACCCGCCGGGGATCGAGGTCGAGCTTCTTGCCGGCCAGGAACATGCCCAGGCCCACGGCCATCTTGGCTTTCTTCGTCCGCCCCAGGACGTAACCACCCACCAGGGCGGCGGCTATCTGCACGTTCTTCGTCATGCTGTGTGCACCTCTGTCTCTCCCACTCGTCGTTCTTCGCGGATCGTCGGAGGTTCGCTCAGCCTCCGTTCCGGTAGCGCTCGATCTCGTCCAGCCGGTCAAGGAGCTCGTCCTCGCGGCGGTCGTACTCCTCCTCGCAGAGGCGACCCTCGGTGAGCTCGCGTTCCAGCTCCGCGAGCTGCCGCCGCACGGGCTCCGGGTCGTAGTACTCCCGCTCCGCGGCCGTCAGTACCTGGTCGATGACCCAGGTGGTGCCGCGGAGGGGGGCCAGCGGAAAGGTGAGAATGCCGGTGATCAGGCCCATGGCCGACGCCCTGGCCGCGTGTGCCCGGTCAGACGAAGCTGTAGGGCGGGAACGGACCGGTGAGGGTGAACGTGTAGGCGTCACCGCGCCGGTCGGCCTCGCGCTCCACAGCCTGGACGAACGCCCCCTGCTCCGTGTCCTTGACGAGGAACGACACACTGAGGAAGCCGCTACAGGGCTCTCCCACGGACACGGTGGTCACGCTCGGGGCCAGTGCGTCGACGAGGTCCCGGCCCTCGTCGGCCCGGCGGGCCTCCGCCTCGTGGGCGATCGCCTCACCGAGGGCGATTCGCCGGTCATGGGCGTCGGGATCGGCCAGCGTCTGCTGCCGCAGCTCCCGCACGTGCTCGCAACTGTTGACGATCTCACGCAGCAGGTCGTCCTCATCGCGGCCGACCTTCAGGTTGTACTCGGCATGGCCGTCGAGCTGGGCCAGACGGGTGCGGTAGCCGTCGCGTTCCGCCTCCAGCGCCGCCACGACCTGCTCGTCGTCCGGTGCGAGGAGCCCGAAGCGCATCGGGAGGGTGGCCCCGCCGGCCATCAGCGCCTCCAGGACGCTCTGGTGGGCGCGGACGTCACGGCGCTTGGCACGCAAACCCTCGGGCGCGTCGCTGACGACCGCGGCGAGCGTGTCGGTCCGCACGGCCCGCAGCACGGAGGGAGGCTCTCCTACGCCCTGCACTCCATCGAGGTGCAGCGGATGATCGGCACCGGTGATGCCGTAGACATAGGTGGGCACTTGTCACTCCTCCCGGCGCGGCGCGGACTGGCGGCTGGACGTCGCTTTGCGGGCCGGGCGCTTGCGCGGCTCCTCCTCGGACTCGTCACGCCTGCCCTGGAGGGAATCAGTGAACGCCTCGACCGCTCCGGTCAGTGCTCCTTTCGACTTTCCCTTCGCTCCGCTTTCGGTCATGTCGCCGACCATGTCGGTGAGCTGGCTCGGGGCCTTGCGGCCCGCCTCCAGGTCGAGGCGGTTGCACGCTTCGGCAAACCGCAGATACGTGTCCACGCTGGCGACGACAACACGGACGTCGATCTTGAGTATCTCGATGCCCACGAGAGAGACCCGGACGAACGCGTCGATCACGAGCCCACGGTCCAGGATGAGTTCGAGGACATCGTAGAGATTGCCGCCTCCTGATCCGCTTCCTTGCGAGGCGACGCTGCTCTGTTGAACGAGAGACATGCTGACTCCTTCCGTTGATCCGTCTGGGCACCGGTCCGCGTACGGACGCGCGGCACCCTTGAAGATTCAGCGGCGGTCGATCTGGCCCCTGGCGTAGCGGCGCAGCCGCTCATAGCCGAGAAGGCGGCCCCGATGGTCGAGTTCGATGCGGTAGGACGCCATCACACTCATCGTGTCCGGCACCCTCTCCAGTTCCACCACTTCGACTTCTGCCGACCATCCGTCATCCGTCATCCGCACGGCTGAAACCGTGGCCGCTTCCCGTTGCAGCACAGCGGAGAGCTGGCTGCTCGCCTGGCTGATCACCGTCGGAAGATCCAGACGCTGCTCCGCCGCGTTGTCGTTCTTCTGGCTCTTGTCGTCTGTGGTGCTCATGGCCCCGCCCGCCGGAAGGTTTCTTGAAGACGTCCTTCATTCGTCCTCTACGACTTGACTTCTGCGTCGCCTTCCCGAGCACCTGGCACGTATGCGTGCACGAGCCCGGGCGTACTCGATCCGGCCTCGCCGAACCCTTTTGCCGCAGGGCATGATCACCCATCGGACGACGCTCCTCGACGGGCAAAAATCGCCTGACACGGCACTAGGCTGATCGCATGGTCAATCTGACGCGCATCTACACCAGGACCGGCGACAAGGGCACGACACACCTCGGCGACATGAGCCGCGTACCCAAGACCGACCTGCGGATCTCCGCGTACGCGGACTCCAACGAGGCGAACGCGGTGATCGGCAGCGCGATCGCGCTGGGCGGTCTCGACGAGGAGGTCGTCAAGGTCCTCACCCGTGTCCAGAACGACCTGTTCGACGTGGGCGCGGACCTGTCGACGCCGGTGGTGGAGAACCCCGAGTTCCCGCCACTCAGGGTCGAGCAGTTCTACGTCGACCGGCTGGAGGCGGACTGCGACCGCTTCCTCGCCGAGCTGGAGAAGCTGCGCTCGTTCATCCTGCCCGGCGGCACGCCCGGCGCGGCCCTGCTGCACCAGGCGTGCACGGTCGTACGGCGCGCCGAGCGCTCCACGTGGGCCGCGCTGGAGGTCCACGGTGAGGTGATGAACCCGCTGACCGCGACCTATCTGAACCGGCTGTCCGACCTGCTGTTCATCCTGGCCCGGTACGCCAACAAGGAGACCGGCGACGTGCTGTGGGTACCGGGCGGTGAGCGCGACTGACTCCGCGCGGGAGGCTCGGTGCACACGGGCTCATCGCTTGGTCAGTGTGCGCCGATCCTCCGATCCGGCTGCCCCGGCAGGGGCCTTCTTCGGGAAGAGCAGATACGTCAGGGCGATCACCCCGTGGATCGCGGTGATGCGCAGCGACGTCCCCTGCCAGGACCTCAGCGGTTCGGTGCCGGCCGCGTCACCGACGTACCAGACCGCCGCCTGGAGCAGGGCCAGGGCGACCGCTGATGCGAGGACGGTGCGCAGCCAGAGGCGGCCCTCGTGGCGGGCGCGGGCCAGGCCGTACTTCGGCGGCTTCGGCGGGCGCGGGGCGCCGGACAGGCGGTGGGCGGCGTGCCCGTCGAGCCAGCGGACGGTGTAGTGGCCGTAGCCGATGGTGAAGCCGATGTACAGCGCGGCCAGCCCGTGTTCCCAGCCCGGCTTCGCGCCGTTCTTCAGGTCGATGGCGGTGGTCACGAAGAGGACCACCTCCAGCAGCGGCTCGCACAGCAGCAGAGCCACGCTGGTGCGGCGCATCTTCAGCAGATAGCGGACGGCCAGGCCCGCGGCCAGCAGCACCCAGAAGCCGACCTCGCAGGCGACGATCAACCCGACGATCACGTTTCGCCCCTCTCGTCTCCCTCCAGGCTGCCGGTGAAGAGGGCTCGTTTCGTCGTCGGCGATGAGGAACCGTGACTGCATCCTTCGATGTAGCCGATGGGGTCGCGGACCGTGCTGCGGTATCTGACGCGGGCCCGGTACACCCTGTTGGATGGGCCTATGGCCGCACCTCTCCCCCGCCCGCACCGCCACGACGTCGCCATCGCGGCGGGCGGGCTCCTCGGCGGGCTCGTCCTGCTGGGCATCGGCCTGCACAGCCGGACCGGCGACGACCCGATGTGCCTCTTCGCCCAGGACTGGGCGGTCCTGATCCCGCTCGTCGTGACGGCGGGCTGCGAGCTGCTGCGCCGTACGCACCCTGAGGCGGTGCTGCGCATCGGGGCCGTGGCGATCACCGCGGACCTGCTCACACGCGGCAACCTCGCCACCGTGCTGATGTTCACCGACCTGGTGTACGCGGCCGTCCTGTACGGCAGCGCCGCCACGGCCCGCCGCCTCCCCTGGACCATGGGCGTGCTCACGGTGGTCGGCACCGTGGTCCCGTTCGCGATCTGGCGCGTTCCGCAAGCCCTGCTGATCGGGGCGGGCGTCGGAATGGTCGCTCTGCTGCCCGCGACGACCGGCTGGGTGACGCGCAACCACCGTGACACCGCCGTCGCCGAACGTCTGCGCGCCGAACAGACCGCTCTGCTCGCGGAGATGGACCGCACCCAGGCCGTGACCGCAGAACGTGCCCGTATGGCCCGGGAGTTGCACGACATGGTGGCCAATCACCTGTCCGCGATCGCCATCCACTCCACGGCCGCGCTCTCCATCGACGACCCGAAGACCTCCCGGGAGGCCCTGGCCGTCATCCGTGAGAACAGCGTGGAGGGGCTCGCCGAGATGCGGCGACTGATCGGGATCCTCCGGGACGGTGCCGCCGAGGCCGAGCCGGCCGCGACCCCCACCCTCGACGGGCTCGGCGCCCTGGTCGACAGCGCCCGCGCCAACGGTCTCGACGTCACGCTCGACACGAAGTACGAGCAGGTACCCGCCCCGGTGGAACTGGCCGCGTACCGGATCGTGCAGGAGTCCCTGACGAACGCCCTCAAGCACGCCTGCGCCGGCCGGGTCACGGTGCGGCTCGCGCTGACGCGGGACGAGGTCCTGGACGTGCGGGTGACCAGCCCGTACGGCGACCGGGACGCACCGCGCGCACCGGGATCCGGCGCAGGGCTCGTGGGGATGCGGGAACGGGCGGCGCTGCTCGGCGGTGACTTCGAGGCCGGTCCCGAGGGGGCACTGTGGAGCGTGCGCGCCACCCTTCCCGTCACCGACATTCCCCGAGGAGAGACCACATGATCCGCGTACTCGTCGCCGAGGACCAGTCCGCCGTCCGGGCAGGGCTGGTCCTGATCCTTGGCAGCGCGCCCGACATCGAGGTGGTCGGGGAGGCGGTGGACGGCGAGCAGGCGGTGGAGCTCGCCCGTGAACTGCGCCCCGACCTGGTCCTGATGGACGTCCAGATGCCGCGTCTCGACGGGGTGTCGGCGACGCGGCAGGTCGTCGCGGAGCGGCTCGCCGATGTACTGGTGCTCACGACGTTCGACCTGGACGCGTATGTGTTCGGGGCGCTGCGGGCGGGCGCCTCGGGGTTCCTGCTGAAGAACGCGGAGGCGAAGGAACTCATCGCCGCCGTGCGGACGGTGGCACGCGGCGAGGGGCAGATCGCTCCGGCGGTGACCCGACGGCTGATCGCGGAGTTCGCCGCCACGCCCGCACCGGAGCCGTCGGCCGACCCGTCGATCCTGGAGGCGCTCACCCGGCGCGAGCGCGAGGTGTTGTCCTGCCTCGGTGAGGGGCTCTCCAATCCCGAGATCGCCGTCCGGCTGGACATGGCGGAGGCCACCGTGAAGACGCACGTCAGCCGGCTTCTCGGCAAGCTGGAGCTGCGCAGCCGGGTCCAGGCCGCCGTGCTGGCCAAGGAGTTGGGGATCTGACGGCGGTCCCACGCACCATCGCGCGCCTCTGGTCCAGACCTATTGACCCGTGGTCCAGACCTTTCTATTCTCGCCGCACAGCGCGCTTAGTCATGCCCCCGACAATCAAGGAGGCGCAGCATGCGCTTCAGACACCGGGCCGTGGCAGCATTAGCGACCCTTCTGCTTCCGCTCGCCGGCCTTGTCGGCCTCGCCGGCCCCGCCCACGCCGCCACATCGGCCACCGCCGCCTACGCCAAGACCCAGGACTGGGGAACCGGCTTCGAGGGCAAGTGGACGGTGACCAACTCCGGTACCACCACTATCAGTTCCTGGACGATCCAGTGGGACTTCCCCTCCGGCACGTCCGTCACCTCGGCATGGGACGCCGACGTGACGAACTCCGGCACCCGCTGGACGGCCAAGAACAAGTCCTACAACGGCACCCTCGCCCCCGGCGCCTCCGTCTCCTTCGGCTTCAACGGCGCCGGTTCGGGATCACCGAGCAACTGCACGCTCAACGGAGCCAGTTGCGACGGCGGCACGACCGTCCCCGGCGACAACCCGCCCTCCGCGCCAGGCACCCCGACCGCGTCCGGTATCACCGACACCTCGGTGACGCTGTCCTGGACGGCGGCCACCGACGACAAGGGCGTCAAGAACTACGACGTCCTTCGGGACGGCACGAAGGTCGCCACCGTGACCGCCACCTCGTACAAGGACACCGGCCTCACCGCCGGCACCGACTACTCGTACACCGTCCAGGCCCGTGACACCGCCGACCAGATGGGCCCGGTCAGCGGCGCCGTCAAGGTACACACCACTGGCGGAGGCGGCACGCCCCCGCCGACCGGTGACAAGGTCAGGATGGGCTACTTCACCGACTGGGGCATCTACGCCCGCAACTACAACGTCAAGAACCTCGTGACGTCCGGCTCCGCGGCGAAGATCACGCACATCAACTACGCCTTCGGCAACGTCACCGGCGGCAAGTGCGCGATCGGCGACTCCTACGCCGACTATGACAAGGCGTTCACCGCCGACCAGTCCGTCAGCGGCGTCGCCGACACCTGGGACCAGCCGCTGCGCGGCAACTTCAACCAGCTACGCCAGCTGAAGGCCAAGTACCCGAACATCAAGGTGCTGTATTCCTTCGGCGGCTGGACCTGGTCCGGCGGATTCACGGACGCGGCCAAGAACCCGACGGCGTTCGCGCAGTCCTGCTACGACCTGGTGAAGGACCCGCGCTGGGCCGATGTCTTCGACGGCATCGACATCGACTGGGAGTACCCGAACGCCTGCGGCCTCACCTGCGACACCAGCGGGGCCGCCGCCCTGAAGAACATCCTGGCCGCGATGCGCGCCAAGTTCGGCTCCAGCGCCCTGGTCACCGCGGCCACCACCGCGGACGCCTCCTCGGGCGGCAAGATCGACGCGGCCGACTACGGGGGCGCCGCACAGTACGTCAACTGGTACAACGTGATGACGTACGACTTCTTCGGCGCCTGGGACGCGAAGGGCCCCACGGCCCCGCACTCCCCGCTCACCTCGTACAGCGGCATCCCGCAGCAGGGCTTCAACTCGGCCGACGCGATCGCCAAGTACAAGGCGGCGGGCGTGCCCGCGAACAAGCTGCTGCTCGGCATCGGCTTCTACGGCCGAGGCTGGACCGGCGTCACCCAGGACGCTCCGGGCGGGACGGCCACGGGCCCGGCGGCCGGAACGTACGAGCAGGGCATCGAGGACTACCGGGTACTCAAGACGTCCTGCCCGGCCACCAGCACCATCGCCGGCACGGCGTACGCGCGCTGCGGCAGCAACTGGTGGTCCTACGACACCCCGGCCACCATCGGCACCAAGATGGCCTGGGCCAAGACGCAGGGGCTGGGCGGCGCGTTCTTCTGGGAGTTCAGCGGTGACACCAGCAACGGCGAACTGGTGAGCGCGCTGAGCAACGGTCTGTCGTAATCCCGATCGGAGGCATCAGGCACACACGAGCCCCCGGACATCGTCCGGGGGCTCGTCCGCTGCCCGCATGCGACCGATCAGGCCACATTCACTCTCCCCCAGACTTCGTCCGGGGGGACCCCCACCAACGAGCGAATGCGGCTACGCCACATTCACTCGTTGTCCGGGCGGGGCCGCCTCGAGCCAGGCGAGGAACCCGGTCAGCGCGTCCTCGCTCATCGCCAGTTCCAGGCGGGTTCCCTGGTGGTCACAGGCGAGGATCACCGCGTCGGAGAGCAGCGCCAGCTCCTCCTCGCCCTCCGGATCGCGTCGACCGGCCACCTCGATCGCCGAGCGTTCCAGGACACGGCGCGGGCGCGGGGCGTAGGAGAAGACACGGAACCATTCGACGCGGTCGCCGTTGTAGCGCGCCACGCCGTAGCTCCAGCCCTTGCCGCTGGTGTCGGACTCCTGCGGGACGTCCCATCTGAGGCTGCAGTCGAAGGTGCCGCCTGAGCGCTGGATGAGGCGCCGCCGCAGGCCGAAGACGAACAGTCCCACCGCTACGAATGCCAGGACCGCTCCGCACACACTCAGGGCGAGGACCATCGACACCGACCTCCTCGTCTCCTTGGTAACGGAAAGGAAAAAACACCCGGATTCACCTCAGCCGCGGCCGGCACCGGATTGCTCCGGGCCGGCCGCGGCTGAGTCACGTCATCACGCGGCGCGCTGGGTTCAGTGCGAGTTCACCGCGCGCAGTCGAACCTCCGCGCGACGCTCCGCATGGGCGTCGGCGTCGGCCTTCGCGCGCTCGAGAGCCCGCTCCGCGCGCTGGACATCGATCTCGTCCGACAGTTCGGCGATCTCGGCCAGCAGCGACAGCTTGTCGTCCGCGAACGAGATGAAACCGCCGTGCACCGCGGCGATGACCGTTCCGCCATCACTCGTACGGATGGTCACCGGGCCCGACTCCAGCACACCGAGCAGCGGCTGGTGACCGGGCATGACGCCGATGTCGCCGGACGTGGTGCGCGCGACGACCAGGGTGGCCTCACCGGACCAGACCTTGCGGTCGGCGGCGACCAGCTCGACGTGCAGCTCAGCAGCCAAGGGTGGCTCCTCGGGTCACCACCCGGCGGTGATGCCGGGTGTTGGGTCATAAGTCTAGTAGGGCTTGAGGCACCGAAGTGCCCGGGGCCCGCCCCGCCTCGCGGCGAGGGGCGCGGGGGCCGTGCGACGGAAGCCGTCGGGGTCCCCGCTGTGATGCGGTGGCGTGGAGAGGGGGACGGGACGCGGGCCGTGGCCGGCGCCGGTCTCGTCCCCCTTCACCAAGAGCACGACGTCAGGAGACGCCCAGCTCCTTCGCATTCTTCTTCAGGTCCTCGAGACCACCGCACATGAAGAACGCCTGCTCCGGGAAGTGGTCGTACTCACCGTCGATGATCGCGTTGAAGGCCGCGATCGACTCGTCCAGCGGGACGTCCGACCCGTCGACGCCGGTGAACTGCTTGGCGACGTGGGTGTTCTGGGACAGGAAGCGCTCCACACGACGGGCACGCTTGACGACGAGCTTGTCTTCCTCGCCGAGCTCGTCGATACCGAGGATCGCGATGATGTCCTGGAGGTCCTTGTACTTCTGCAGGATCGTCTTGACGCGCATGGCGGCGTTGTAGTGATCCTGCGCGATGTAGCGCGGGTCCAGGATGCGGGACGTGGAGTCCAGCGGGTCCACGGCCGGGTAGATGCCCTTCTCGGAGATCGGACGGGACAGAACCGTCGTCGCGTCGAGGTGGGCGAACGTGGTGGCCGGGGCCGGGTCGGTCAGGTCGTCCGCGGGGACGTAGATCGCCTGCATCGAGGTGATCGAGTGACCACGGGTCGAGGTGATGCGCTCCTGGAGGAGACCCATCTCGTCGGCCAGGTTCGGCTGGTAGCCCACCGCGGAGGGCATACGGCCGAGCAGGGTCGACACCTCGGAACCGGCCTGCGTGAAGCGGAAGATGTTGTCGATGAAGAACAGCACGTCCTGCTTCTGGACGTCACGGAAGTACTCGGCCATGGTCAGGCCGGCCAGCGCGACGCGCAGACGGGTGCCCGGCGGCTCGTCCATCTGACCGAAGACCAGCGCGGTCTTGTCGATGACGCCCGAGTCGGACATCTCCTCGATCAGGTCGTTGCCCTCACGGGTGCGCTCACCGACACCGGCGAACACGGAGACACCGTCGTGGTTGTTGGCGACACGGTAGATCATCTCCTGGATGAGCACCGTCTTGCCGACACCGGCACCACCGAACAGACCGATCTTGCCGCCCTTGACGTACGGGGTCAGCAGGTCGATGACCTTGACGCCGGTCTCGAACATCTCGGTCTTCGACTCGAGCTCGTCGAAGTTCGGCGCCTTGCGGTGGATCGGCCAGCGCTCGCCGTCGTACTTCTCGTCGACGTTCAGCACCTCACCGAGGGTGTTGAACACCTTGCCCTTGGTGAAGTCGCCGACCGGGACGGAGATGGCCGCGCCCGTGTCCGTCACCGGGGCCTGGCGGACCAGACCGTCGGTGGGCTGCATCGAGATCGTACGGACCAGACCCTCGCCCAGGTGCTGGGCGACCTCGAGGGTCAGGGTCTTCTTCTCGCCCTCGTTCGCCGGGTCGGAGACCTCGACGTGCAGCGCGTTGTAGATGTCCGGCATCGCGTCGACGGGGAACTCCACGTCGACGACCGGGCCGATGACCCGCGCGACGCGGCCCGTCGCCGTGGCCGTCTCAACAGTGGTGGTCATTACTTGTCACTCCCCGCGGTCGCGTCGGCCAGGGCGCTCGCGCCACCGACGATCTCGCTGATTTCCTGGGTGATTTCGGCCTGGCGGGCCGCGTTGGCAAGACGGGAGAGCGTGTTGATCAGCTCGCCCGCGTTGTCGGTGGCCGACTTCATCGCGCGCCGCGTGGCGGCGTGCTTCGAAGCGGCCGACTGGAGCAGCGCGTTGTAGATACGGCTCTCCACGTAGCGCGGCAGCAGGGCGTCGAGGACGTCCTCCGCCGACGGCTCGAAGTCGTACAGCGGAAGGACCTCGTCCTTCTTCTGCGACTCCTGCGCCACCTCTTCGAGGCGCAGCGGCAGCAACCGCGAGTCGATCGCCGTCTGCGTCATCATCGAGACGAACTCGGTGTAGACGATGTGGAGTTCGTCCACGCCGCCGTCCGCCGTCGTCTTCTCGATGGCCTCGATCAGCGGGGCCGCGACCTGCTTGGCGTCCGCGTACGTGGGCTCGTCGGTGAAGCCGGTGAACGACTCCGTGACCTTGCGCTCACGGAAGTTGTAGTGGGCCACACCACGACGGCCGACGATGTACGTGTCGACCTGCTTGCCCTCGCGCTCCAGGCGCTCGGTCAGCAGCTCCGCCGTCTTGATGGAGTTGGAGTTGAATGCGCCGGCCAGACCGCGGTCGCTCGTCAGGAGCAGGACCGCGGCACGGGTCGGGTTCTCCGCCTCCGTCGTCAGCGGGTGCTTGGTGTTCGAACCGGTGCCGACCGCCGTGACCGCGCGGGTCAGTTCCTGCGCGTACGGCGTGGAGGCCGCCACCTTGCGCTGTGCCTTGACGACGCGCGAGGCGGCGATCATCTCCATCGCCTTGGTGATCTTCTTGGTCGCGGTGACGGATCGGATGCGACGCTTGTAGACCCGGAGCTGGGCTCCCATGAGTCAGGTCCCTTCCTTACGTCACTTGGCGGCAGCGGCCGGAGTGTCCTCGCCGAGCAGCTTGCCGTCCGAGGTCTCGAACTGCTTCTTGAAGGCCGCCACGGCGTCGTCGACCGCCTGGATCGTGTCGTTCGACATCTTGGCGCCCTCCTTGATGGAGGTCATCAGGCCCTGCTCCTTGCGGTGCAGGTACTCGAGGAGCTCCTTCTCGAAGCGGCGGATGTCGACGACCGGCACGTCGTCCATACGGCCGTTGGTGCCGGCCCAGACGGAGACGACCTGGTCCTCGGTGGCCATCGGCTCGTACTGGTTCTGCTTGAGCAGCTCGACCATGCGCTGACCGCGCTCCAGCTGAGCCTTCGACGCGGCGTCCAGGTCGGAACCGAAGGCGGCGAACGCCTCCAGCTCACGGAACTGGGCGAGGTCGACACGCAGACGGCCGGAGACCTGGCGCATGGCCTTGTGCTGGGCCGAACCACCGACACGGGAGACCGAGATACCGACGTTCAGGGCCGGACGCTGACCGGCGTTGAACAGGTCGGACTCCAGGAAGCACTGGCCGTCGGTGATGGAGATGACGTTGGTCGGGATGAACGCCGAGACGTCGTTGGCCTTGGTCTCGACGATCGGCAGACCGGTCATCGAACCGGCACCCATGTCGTCGGAGAGCTTGGCGCAGCGCTCCAGCAGACGGGAGTGCAGGTAGAAGACGTCACCCGGGTAGGCCTCGCGGCCCGGCGGACGACGCAGCAGCAGGGACACGGCGCGGTAGGCGTCGGCCTGCTTCGACAGGTCGTCGAAGATGATCAGGACGTGCTTGCCCTGGTACATCCAGTGCTGACCGATGGCCGAGCCGGTGTAGGGCGCCAGGTACTTGAAGCCCGCCGGGTCGGACGCCGGGGCGGCGACGATGGTCGTGTACTCCAGCGCACCGTTCTCCTCCAGCGCGCGGCGGACCGACGCGATGGTGGAGCCCTTCTGGCCGATGGCGACGTAGATGCAGCGGACCTGCTTCTTCGGGTCGCCGGTGCGCCAGTTGTCGCGCTGGTTGATGATCGTGTCGACGGCCAGGGCGGTCTTGCCGGTCTGGCGGTCACCGATGATCAGCTGACGCTGGCCACGGCCGATCGGGGTCATGGCGTCGACGGCCTTGTAGCCCGTCTCCATCGGCTCGTGCACCGACTTGCGCTGCATGACCGTGGGGGCCTGCAGCTCGAGGGCGCGGCGGCCCTCGGTCTCGATCTCGCCGAGGCCGTCGATGGGGTTGCCGAGCGGGTCGACGACGCGGCCGAGGTAGCCCTCGCCGACAGCCACGGAGAGCACCTCACCAGTGCGCTGCACCGGCTGACCCTCCTCGATGCCGCTGAACTCACCGAGGACGATGGCACCGATCTCGCGCTCCTCGAGGTTGAGGGCGAGGCCGAGGGTGCCGTCCTCGAACTTCAGCAGTTCGTTGGCCATGGCCGAGGGAAGACCCTCGACCTTCGCGATGCCGTCGCCGGCAAGGGTGACCGTACCGACCTCCTCGCGCGAGGCCGCGTCCGGCTTGTACGACTGGACAAAGTTCTCCAGCGCGTCCCGGATCTCCTCCGGCCGGATCGTGAGCTCCGCCATCTGGGTTCCCTGCTCTCCTTGTTGGGCCCGAAGTTTCTTTGGGGGTCTGGGGGCGGCCCCCAGGAATCCTCTGCACGGCCCAACGCGGGCCGTAGTACTGCGTATGGAGTTGCGCTTAGCTCGCCATGCGGCGGGCGGCGTCCTCGAGTCGGTCCGCGACGGAACCGTTGATGACCTCGTCACCGACCTGCACCCGGATCCCGCCGAGGACCTCGGGGTCCACGTCGAGGTTGAGGTGCATCTCACGGCCGTAGACCCTGGCCAGCGCGGCACCGAGGCGCCGCTTCTGGGTGTCGCTCAGCGGCACCGCCGAAGTGACGACCGCGACCATGCGGTCACGGCGCGCGGCGGCGAGCTTGGACAGGGACTCGATTCCCGCTTCCAGGCTACGTCCCCGCGGCGCGGTAACAAGACGCGTCACCAGACGTTCCGTGGTGACATTGGCCCGGCCACCGAGCAGCCGGCGCACCAGCTCGCGCTGCGCCGAGGTGCTCGCGGAACGGTCGGTCAGCGCGGCGCGCAGCTCGGTGTTCGAGGAGACGATCCGGCCGAACCGGAACAGTTCGTCCTCGACGTTGTCGAGCGCGTTCGCCTTCTCCGCGGCGGTGAGGTCGGCGATGTTCGCCAGCTCCTCCACCGCGTCCACCAAGTCACGCGACTGCGACCAGCGCGAGCGCACCATGCCGGCCGCCAGGTCCGCGGTCGGCCCGCTGACCTGGCCGCCCAGCAGACGCTGGACCAGGTCCGCCTTGGCCTCGCCGGACTGCGCCGGGTCGGTGAGGACCCGACGCAGCGACGCCTCGCGGTCGAGCAGCGCGGTGACGGCGGCCAGCTCGTCGGCGAGCTGCGTCGCGTCCACGGACGTGGAGTCCGTCAGCGCGTCGAGACGCTCACGTGTGGCTGCCAGGGCCTCGCGGCTCGCTCCGTTCATCGCGCGGCCTCGGCCTTCTGCTCGAGCTCGTCGAGGAAGCGGTCGATGACGCGGCTCTGCCGGGCGTGGTCCTCGAGGGACTCGCCGACGAGCTTGCCGGCCAGGTCGGTGGCAAGCCTGCCGACGTCCTGACGCAGGTTCTGCGCGGCGGCGTTGCGGTCGGCCTCGATCTGCGCGTGGCCGGCGGCGACGATCTCCTCGCGCTGCCGCTGACCCTCCGCGCGCATCTCGGCGATCAGCACGGCACCCTGCTCCTGCGCCTCCTGGCGCAGCCGCGCGGCCTCGTGCCGGGCTTCGGCGAGCTGAGCCTTGTACTGCTCAAGCACGCTCTGGGCCTCGACCTTCATGGCGTCGGCCTCTTCGATACCGCCTTCGATCGCCGCGCGACGCTCCTCCAGAACCTTGTTGATGTTCGGAAGCAGCTTCTTCCAGAAGAAGAAGAACACGATGGCGAAGGCGATGGTGCCGACGAGCAGCTCGGGACCGGCCGGGAGGAGCGGGTTCTGCTCTTCCTCGGCCGCCAGCTGTACCAGGTTGGCGATCACATCAGTGCCTTTCGTCGATACGTGTCGGTCAGGAGTTGATTACCGACCGAACACGAACGGCATAACGATGCCGATGAGGGCGAGCGCCTCACAGAAGGCGAAGCCGAGGATCTGGTTGGCGCGGATCAGACCGGCAGCCTCGGGCTGGCGGGCCAGGGCCTCGGTGCCCTTACCGAAGATGATGCCGACGCCGATGCCGGGGCCGATCGCGGCGAGGCCGTAGCCGATGGAGCCGACGGAGCCGTGGACGCCAGCGTCGGCAGCGAGGGTCTGGAGAGCAGACATGCCGGTTCTTCCTTCTCTTTCATGGACCGGTGGGGGTTGGCCACCGGACGTCTGGGAGTTTGCGGTGCGGGGTGGTTCCGCTCAGTGGTGCTCGGCGAGAGCGCCCTGGATGTAGGAGCAGGCGAGGAGCACGAAGACGTACGCCTGGACGGCCTGCACGAAGAGCTCGAAGAGGATCATGGCCACGGTCATCACGAACGAGACACCGGCAGCCGGGATCATGTAGCTGTTCATCAGGTACCAGGAGGCGACGGTGAACATCACCAGCATCAGGTGGCCCGCGAACATGTTGGCGAACAGTCGCACCGCGTGAGTGAACGGGCGGACGAGCAGGTTCGAGAAGAACTCGATGACCATGACGAGCGGCAGCACGCCGCCGAGCGACTTGTCGTAGCCCGTGACGTTCTTGAAGAAGCCGACGAAGCCGTGCTTCTTGAAGGTCAGCGCGACCCAGGTGATGTAGACGACCGCTGCGAGGACCGCCGGGAAGGCGATCAGCGAGGAGACCGGGAACTGGGCCACCGGAATCACGGACCAGACGTTCATGATCCAGATGAAGAAGAACAGCGAGACCATGAGCGGGACGTACTTCTCGCCCTCGCGCTTGCCGAGCGTCTCGTAGACGATGCCGCGGCGCACGAAGTCGTAGCCGGCCTCGGCCACCAACTGGAGCTTGCCCGGGACCACCTTGGCCTTGCCGAACGCCGCCCAGAAGAACACCACGATCAGGGCCGTGGTGATGGACACGAGCAGCATCGCCTTGTTGAACTCGAAGCCGCCCACGGTGAACAGGGGCTTGAAGAGGAACGAGTTCAGGCCCGGAGCCGGAAAGCCACAGCCGTTGTCGGACAGGATGCGGCAGCTCCAGTCAAAGGCGAGCTGGGTCTGGTCAGCACTCACCGCGGGCTCCTTCGGCGTGACGCATGGGTTGGGCAACCTCGTTGTGTCGGTGCGGCGCGCAGCCGCGGAACGGCACCGGACTGGTGTTACGGATGTGGGGGCGGCTGGAGGGCATCAAGCCTCGCGATTGAACAGGCGTCAGCTCAGATGCCCGCGCCCGCGATGCCGCAGTTGGCACCGGACGATAGCAGGAACTCTTGCAAGTCTTTATCCCGGCCCTATCCCTCACGACGAAGAACCGGTCTTCTGGGGCTTCTCGCTCTTCTCGGAGTCCGGTTCGACGTAGAAGATCTTGGCCTTCATGTGCGCACGCGCCTGTGCGGCCATCCATACGACCGTCGCAACGACGAGCCCGGCCGCGAACGTCTTCGGATTGAAGAGGGAAGTGTCCTTGAAGATACCCGCGAAGATCAGGAGCAGCAGGAGCTGGGCGACGTAGAGCATCAGACCCATGGCCTGGAACAGGTGCGGGAGCGATTTCGCCGTGCGCTGCAGGACGTAGAGGCCGATCCCCATGAAGAGGATGGCGAGCACCGTGCCGACGGCCGCGCCCAGCGCTCCCTTGCCCCCCGCGACCGCGCCACTGACAGCGACGGCGATCACGCCGACAGCCGCTGTGGGTACAGCGATCTGCAGAAGGTTCCGGGCGTCGGAAGACGGCATGGCGGCAACTCCGCGTGGTGAAGGGGGCAGGGTGTCGTCATGGACGAGCGTAATCCCGGGCCGAGTGGGGACCTCGTACCGAGGGACCCATCACATTGGGACCCTTTGGCTCTATCCCGGGTTCTCGTGAACGGTATCACAAACTATTTGATGCGGTCTTTACCAAGTAGGTGTGCCTGCAGTCACACATGAGAGTGAGTCTGCGCTTTTGTGCGAACGCGGGGTTGTTTTGTCTGATATTGGGGTGCTTCGCATCCCCAGACTTGAGTAACGCGCACGCCAGATTCTTACCTTGTGCGTCAGCGCGAAGACTTGGCCTTGCCGCGATCCGGAACGGAGCGGGAGCCGAGCGCGGTGGCTCCGTTGGCCCCCGAGACGCCTGCGACGACGGGGGTGCGGCACGCATCGGGCTGCGGCTCGTCCTCCGCCTCGTACGCGGCGGCCGGCGTCGGCTCCAGGACGGCACGGCGGCGGTAGCGCGGCGGTACGAAGGCCTCGGCCCAGCGGGGGGCACGCGGCGTGAACCTCGGCAGCAGGAGCAGCACCAGCCCGATGAAGCTGAGGAACACGATGCCCAGCACGATCCACATCGACGCCGAGTTGACCGAGTACGCGAGGGCCCCGAAGGCGATGAGCGCCGACCAGAAGTACATGATCAGCACGGCCCGGCTGTGCGAGTGCCCGATCTCCAGGAGCCGGTGGTGCAGATGCCCGCGGTCCGCGGCGAACGGCGACTGGCCGCGCCAGGTGCGGCGCACGATCGCGAGGACGAGGTCCGCTGCCGGGACCGCGATGATCGTCAGCGGAAGCAGCAGCGGGATGTAGACCGGGACGGTCTGGTGGACCGTGGCGCGCTCGGAGTAGAGGCCCATCGCGTCCGGGTCGACCTGCCCGGTGATCGAGATGGCTCCGGCGGCGAGCACGAGCCCGATCAGCATCGATCCGGAGTCGCCCATGAAGATCCGCGCCGGGTGCATGTTGTGCGGCAGAAAGCCCAGGCACATGCCCATCAGGATGGACGCGAACAGGGTCGCGGGGGCGGCGGCCTCCAGACCGTAGCCGTACCAGATCCGGTACGCGTACATGAAGAACGCGGCCGACGCGATGCACACCATGCCGGCGGCGAGGCCGTCGAGGCCGTCGACGAAGTTGACCGCGTTGATCGTGATGACGACCAGGGCGACCGTCAGCAGGGTGCCCTGCATCTGGGTGAGCGCGACCACGCCGACGCCGGGGACCGGCAGCCACAGGATCGTCAGGCCCTGCATGACCATCACGCCCGCGGCGATCATCTGGCCGCCGAGCTTGATCAGGGCGTCGATCTCGAACTTGTCGTCCAGCACACCGATCAGCCAGATGAGCGCGGCGCCGGAGAGCAGGGCTCGGGGCTCGTTCGACTTGACGAAGACCTCGTTGAGGTTCTCCAGGTGATCGGCGACCAGCAGGCCCGCGCACAGGCCGAAGAACATCGCGATACCGCCGAGCCGTGGAGTGGGTTCCCGGTGTACGTCCCGGGCCCGGATCTCCGGCATGGCTCCGGCCACGATCGCGAACTTGCGTACCGGCCCTGTCAGCAGATACGTCACCGCGGCCGTGATGCAGAGCGTCAGCAGGTATTCACGCACGGGCTTCCCCACAGGTCTAGCTGGACGTCCTCAGCCCCACACCCTAGCTTCGCGTGCATACCGTTTGGGACTGACGGGTAGCGAAGATGGTTGCATGTGCGGCCGTGCACGACGCCGCGTCCACCCTCACAGCCCGGGATACGGCGGAAATCTACCGGTCAGTTCCCGTACCTCGGCACGTGCCCGCCCGCTGTCGGTCGCGTCGCGCAGCACGGCCGCGAACAGCTCTGCAATGTGCACCATCTCGGCCTCGCCCATGCCCTGCGTGGTCACCGCGGCGGTACCCAGGCGCAGCCCGCGGGCGTCGCCGTGGGGCAGCGCGCAGGTGTCCAGGACAAGGCCGGCCGCCATGAGCCGCCCCCGTGCGGTGCGTCCGTCGACGCCCAGCGGCGCGGGGTCGACGATCAGCATGTGGGTGTCGGTGCCGCCGGTGATGACCGCCAGCCCCTCCGCGGCCAGAACCGACGCCAGCATCCGGGCGTTGGCGACGACCTGATGGGCGTAGACGTCGAAGGCCGGCCTCGCCGCCTCCCCGAACGCGACGGCCTTGGCGGCGATCGCGTGCATCTGGGCGCCGCCCTGGGTGAACGGGAAGACGGCCCGGTCCACGCGCTCGGCCACGTCGCTGCCGCACAGGATCATGCCGCCGCGCGGGCCGCGCAGCACCTTGTGCGTGGTGGCGCAGACCACGTCGGCGTACGGCACCGGGCTGGGCGCCGCTCCCCCGGCGACGAGCCCGATGGGGTGGGCGGCGTCGGCGATGAGGTACGCGCCCACCTCGTCGGCGACGTCGCGGAAGAAGGCGTAGTCGAGATGACGTGGATAGGCGATGGACCCGCACACCACGGCCTTGGGCCGGTGTGTCCGGGCGAGGGTGCGCACCTGGTCGTGGTCGATGAGCCCGGACTCCGCCTCGACCCCGTAACCGACGAAGTCGAACCAGCGGCCGGAGAAGTTCGCGGGTGAGCCGTGCGTGAGGTGGCCGCCGTAGGGCAGTCCCAGGGCGAGCACGGTGTCACCGGGCCGGAGGAGGGCGGCGTACGCGGCGAGCACCGCGGACGACCCCGAGTGGGGCTGCACATTGGCGTGCTCGGCGCCGAACAGCGCCTTCGCGCGTTCCACGGCGATGCGCTCGGCCATGTCGACGACCTCGCAGCCGCCGTGGTGGCGTGCGCCGGGATATCCCTCGGCGTACTTGTTGGCGAGCGGGGAGCCGAGGGCGGCCAGCACGGCCGGCGAAGTGAAGTTCTCGGCGGCGATGAGCTGCAGCGTCGTCGACTGCCGGGAGAGCTCCCCGAGCAGGATGTCGGCCATCTCGGGGTCCTGCCGGCGCAGGACCTCGGCCTCGAGGGTATGGGTGACCGTCATGGTGCACTCCGGGCGTCGGGGACGTACGTCCAATGTAGGCCCGGGGCCCCTGGGACGCCCGGTCGTAGCGTCCAGGCAGGTACGCCTGTGAGTGCCGTGGCGTGTGCCGGGCGGGCCGCCACACCCCGGCCGGAGCCGGACACCGCCGAAACGGCCTCCGAACGCCCGGAACGCTTTTGGACACCTCCGGGGACCGGGCGGATGCCCGCCGGGTCACATCCGGGCGGGCACGCCCGTCAGCGCCGTCACCACCGGATCCAGCGCTTGCTGGATCTCGCCCCCGATCGACCGGAAGAACGGCAGCGGCGCCCCGTACGGGTCATGCACCTCGTCCGCCTCCGCCGTCGGCGCCAGCAGCCAGCCGCGCAGCGCAGCCGCCGCACCGACCAGAGCGCGCGCCCGCGCGACCACGCCGTCCTCCAGCGGGGGCAGGGTCACCGGGTCTATCGCCCGTACCAGGCGGGTGAACTCCTTCAGAGTGAAGGTGCGCAGCCCCGCCGAGTGGCCCATGGAGATGACCTGGGCCCGGTGGTCGCGGGTCGCCGTCAGGACCAGGTCGGCACGGATGACGTGCTCGTCCAGGAGCTCACGGCCGACGAATCCGGAGGCGTCCGCGCCGAAGTCCGCGAGGACCGCCTCGGCGTTCGCCTCCATGGGCGCGCCCTCATGGCCCCAGGTGCCCGCGCTCTCCACGATCAGACCGCTGCACAGCGGGTCGCCGAGCCGGTCCACCAGGGCATGCCGGGTCAGCCGCTCGGTGATCGGCGAGCGGCACACGTTGCCGGTGCTGACATGGAGGATGCGGAAGGTGTCGCAGGGAGGACCCGGTTCTTCCAGGTCCCCCGTCCCGTCCCCGTTGCCTATGCCACGCATGGGGGTCCCCCCTGCTCATGGGGGTCTCCCCGCTCGAGCAGAGCCGAGAGTGGGGGATCATTCGAGAGCTTGGGGGAGGCAGGGGCTGTCAATTCGCCACCTCGAGGTCGGGTACGACCTTGCGCAGCTCGTCTGCCGACACCGCTCCCTGGCGCAGCAGGAGGGGAACCTTGCCCGTGACGTCGACGATCGACGAGGGGACGATGCCGGGGGTCGGGCCGCCGTCCAGGTAGACGGAGATCGAGTCGCCGAGCATCTCCTGCGCGGCGTCGCAGTTCTCGGGCGCCGGGTGGCCGGTCAGGTTCGCGGAGGACACGGCCATCGGGCCGACGTCCGTCAGCAGTTCGATGGCGACCGGGTGCAGCGGCATACGGATGGCGACCGTGCCCCGGGTGTCCCCCAGATCCCACTGCAGGGACGGCTGCTGCTTGGCGACGAGGGTGAGGGCGCCCGGCCAGAACGCGTCGACCAGTTCCCAGGCCATCTCGGAGAAGTCCGTGACAAGGCCGTGCAGGGTGTTCGGGGAACCGATGAGGACGGGCGTGGGCATGTTGCGGCCCCGGCCCTTGGCCTGGAGCAGATCGGCCACGGCCTCCGAGGAGAACGCGTCGGCGCCCACGCCGTACACGGTGTCGGTGGGCAGCACCACGAGTTCGCCACGGCGGACGGCGGACGCTGCCTCGCGCAGACCGGTCGCGCGGTCGGTCGCGTCGTTGGTGTCGTATCGCCGTGCCATGTCTAGAGGGCCTCCTCGTACACGTACTGCTGGATCACGTACTGGATCACGTACTGCTGGCTTGATGTCTTCGGATGGGGAGGGCGCCACGCCGCGCCGCGTGCCGTCCTCACGGCAGGGCCCTGCGGGCGGTGGCGAAGCGCGGCCGGTTGTTGAGGTCGGGATGGTCGGCGGCGTCGGCCCAGCCCCGCTCCTCGGTGAAGATCCACGGCACCTGGCCGCCCTGCGTGTCGGCGTGCTCGATGACGACGACGCCGCCGGGGCGCAGCAACCGGTGCGCGGTGCGCTCCAGGCCGCGGATCAGGTCGAGGCCGTCCTCGCCGGAGAACAGGGCCAGTTCGGGGTCGTAGTCCCGGGCCTCGGGAGCGACATACTCCCATTCGGTCAGCGGGATGTACGGCGGGTTGGAGATGACGAGGTCGACTTGGCCGTCGAGGTCCGGGAAGGCTGTCAGGGCGTCTCCCTGGCGCAGGTCGACCCTGGACCCCTCCATGTTCTTGCGGGTCCAGTGGAGGGCTTCCTCGGACAGCTCCACGGCGTGCACCCGCGAGCGCGGCACCTCCTGGGCCAGCGCGAGCGCGATGGCGCCCGAGCCGGTGCACAGGTCCACGATCAGCGGCTCGACGACATCCATCGCACGCACGGCGTCTATCGCCCAGCCGACCACCGATTCGGTCTCCGGGCGCGGGACGAACACCCCGGGCCCGACCTGGAGCTCCAGGTACCGGAAGAAGGCGCGCCCGGTGATGTGCTGGAGCGGCTCGCGCGCCTCCCGGCGGGCGACGACCTCCCAGTAGCGGGCGTCGAAGTCGGAGTCCTTCACGGTGTGCAGCTCACCCCGCTTGACACCGTGCACGAAGGCGGCGAGCTCCTCCGCGTCGTTGCGCGGCGAGGGCACGC
This sequence comes from Streptomyces sp. NPDC001020, assembly GCF_053599115.1. Classification (NCBI taxonomy): domain Bacteria; kingdom Bacillati; phylum Actinomycetota; class Actinomycetes; order Kitasatosporales; family Streptomycetaceae; genus Streptomyces; species Streptomyces sp. NPDC001020. The sequence goes on from NZ_JBSFLQ010000021.1 coordinate 84,656, forward strand.
CGGCGTCGGCCAGCCGCTGGGTGGCCTGGGCCACCTCCGCGAGCAGCAGGTTCACGCTCGTCCTCCGGTACTTGTGCTGTGCCTCAGGGTGTTTCCGTCTCTCGGGTGGTGCCGGGGTCGCGGGCCCAGGCACGCGGGTGTTCGGCGTCGCCGTCGGTCACCGACGCTACGCGGCCGCGAGCTTGGCGGCCGAGTCCGCGTCGATGCAGGCCTGGATCACCGCGACGAGGTCGCCGTCCAGGACCTGGTCCAAGTTGTACGCCTTGAATCCGACGCGGTGGTCGGAAATGCGGTTCTCCGGGAAGTTGTACGTACGGATCTTCTCGGAGCGGTCGACGGTGCGGACCTGGCTGCGGCGGGCGTCGGCCGCCTCCTTCTCCGCCTCCTCCTGCGCCGCGGCGAGCAGCCTGGAGCGCAGGATACGCATCGCCTGCTGCTTGTTCTGCAACTGGCTCTTCTCGTTCTGGCAGGAGGCGACGACTCCGGTCGGAAGGTGCGTGATGCGCACCGCGGAGTCGGTCGTGTTGACGGACTGGCCTCCGGGGCCGGAGGAGCGGTAGACGTCGATGCGAAGGTCGTTCGGGTTGATCTCGACGTCGACGTCCTCGGCCTCGGGCGTGACGAGGACACCGGCCGCGGAGGTGTGGATACGCCCCTGGGACTCGGTGGCCGGCACGCGCTGCACGCGGTGCACCCCGCCCTCGTACTTCAGCCGGGCCCACACGCCCTGACCGGGCTCGATCTGACCGCGGGCCTTCACCGCGACCTGGACGTCCTTGTAGCCGCCCAGCTCGGACTCGGTGGAGTCGATGATCTCGGTCTTCCAGCCGACGCGCTCGGCGTACCGCAGGTACATCCGCAGCAGGTCGCCCGCGAACAGGGCGGACTCGTCGCCGCCCGCGCCCGCCTTGATCTCGAGGATGACGTCCTTGTCGTCGCTGGGGTCGCGCGGGATGAGCAGGAAGCGCAGCTTCTCGGTCAGTTCCTCGCGGTGCTTCTCCAGCTCCTTGACCTCGGCGGCGAAGTCCGGGTCGTCGGCGGCCAGTTCGCGCGCGGTCTCGATGTCGTCGCCGGCCTGCTTCCAGGAGCGGTACGTGGCGATGATCGGGGTCAGCTCCGCGTAGCGCTTGTTGAGCTTGCGCGCGTTCGCCTGGTCGGCGTGGACCGATGGATCGGCGAGCTTCTTCTCCAGGTCGGCGTGTTCACCGACCAGTTCCTCGACCGCCTCGAACATCTCCGGCTCCCATGGGGTGTCCCCTGCCCGGCCGGGGCGTGGGGACGTAGGTACGACTGAAAGGGGCTGCACCGCAAAGCGCCGGTCCCGGTGCCCCCGGTACGGGAGCACCGGAGACCGGCGCGGTGGGCTCGCTACTTCTTGGCAGCGGCAGCCTTGCCGAAGCGGGCCTCGAAGCGGGCCACACGGCCACCGGTGTCGAGGATCTTCTGCTTGCCCGTGTAGAACGGGTGGCACTCGGAGCAGACCTCGGCCCGGATGGTGCCGGACTCGATCGTGCTACGGGTGGTGAACGACGCGCCGCAGGTGCAGCTGACCTGCGTCTCGACGTACGCGGGGTGAATGTCGCGCTTCAAGGTGTCTCCTAGGTTCCGGGAGGGCGCCGGGTCGCAGCCGCGGGATGCGGAAGCGTGAACCGGAGCCGACGTACCAGTCTGCCAGGACTGGCCGCATCACCCAAAACCGGGGGATCGAGCGATCTATTCCCCCTCGGTACCCGAGGGCCCCGGATCGCCCGGGAAGGGCCTCAGGACCCGGCCACGACGCCCTGGGCCCGGCCCGTCGCGGCACCCTTGGTCGCGCTCGCCGGGATCGGCCGGTCGTTCTTCAGGGCGTTCCACACGAGTTGCGCCTTGGCCTTCTCAGGCAGGACGCGGTTGCGGTTCGCCGCGTCGTACTGGACCGGCATCGTCACCATGGTCATGTGGGACGAGTCGATCCCCTTGAGCCCGCCGGCGAAGGACACCAGGTTCTTGACCGAGGCCAGGTCGGAGTCGGTGGTGACGGCCTTGGTCCCGGTGTCGGCGAGGTCGTACAGCTTGGTCGGGCTGGTCAGGACGCCGAGGTGCCCGACCTGGTCGACCAGGGCCTTGACGAAGGCCTGCTGGAGCTGGATGCGACCGAGGTCGGAGCCGTCGCCGACGCCGTGCCGGGTGCGGACCAGGCCGAGGGCCTGCTCGCCGTCGAGGGTGTGCGTGCCGGCCTTCAGGTCGAGGTGGCTGTCCGGGTCGTGGATGTTCCTGGTGGTGGTCACCTGGACGCCGCCGAGGTCGTCGATCAGCTTCTGGAAGCCGGCGAAGTCGACCTCCACGAAGTGGTCCATGCGGATGCCGGTGATCGACTCGACGGTCTTCACCGCGCAGGCGGCGCCCCCGGTGGAGTACGCGGAGTTGAACATCGCGCCGGACACCGCCGGGTGCACGGTGCCCTTGCCGTCGGTGCACTCGGGGCGGTCGACGAGGGTGTCGCGCGGGATGGAGACCACGCCGGCCCGCTTGTGGCCCTTGTAGACGTGGATGATCATCGCGGTGTCGGAGCGGGCGGTGCCGTCGTCGGTGCCGCCGCCCAGCTTGTCGTTGCCACCGGAGCGGCTGTCCGAGCCCAGTACCAGGATGTTCTGTGAGCCGTTGTCGACCTTCGCGGGCCGGTGGGTACCGAGGACCTGGTTGATGTCGACGCTCTTGATGTTGCCGTTGAGCTTGAAGTACAGGTAGCCGACACCGGTACCGCCGAGCACCAGGACACCCGCGGCGGTCCAGGCGGTGACCAGGAGGGCCTTGCGCCGCCCGCTGCGCGGCTTGCGCCGGGAACCCTTCGCGCGGTGGCGCGGGCCACGAGTGATGGCCTTGTCGGCTATGCCGGGGTCCGGCGTGCTCTCGGCAGGCATGTGCTCCCTCAGTCCTCGTCCAGTCGAGTACCCCCTGATACGGGGGCCAGGCCCGGTGTGGCCGAGTTTCGACCGGTACCGCACCATCGTCCCTCCGTACGTCAGACGGAGGAACTCGGCGAAGGGTTGCACAACGCACTGTGCCCGGTCGCGTGAGGCGCCGGGCACAGTGCGTCACCGAGGGGACCACGATTGCCGCGGTCACCTGCGGTTTCAGCCGAAGATGTCGTAGCTGTTGTACCCGCTGCCGATCTTCACCGGTGTGGCGAAGATCGCCGATGAGGCCTTGCCGGTACCCGGGTACAGGTACAGGTTGCCCGCGGGCGAGCGGGCCAGGAAGTCGGCCTTGCCGTCGCCGGTGACGTCGCCGGGCGCGTCGAAGGCGTTGGGCGTGGTCCAGGTGCGCACCTTGATCCGGGCGGCGAAGGCGGAGCTCCCGGCCTTCCCGGTGCCCCGGTACAGGTACAGGTACCCGCCCTTCTTGCTGCGCGCGATCAGGTCGGCCTTGCCGTCCCCGGTGAAGTCGCCGTGCCCGCGCACCATGTTGTAGGTGTTCCAGCCGCTGCCGACCTTGACGCGGGTGGCGAAGCTGCCGTTGCCCTTGCCCGGGTAGATCCACAGCACGCCGGCGGAGTCCACGGAGAGCAGGTCGGGCAGGGCGTCGCCGGTGACGTCCCCGGGCGTGATGATCCGGGTGCGGCTCTTCCAGTTGGTGAAGAGGGTCTTCGTCGCCCAGGACTTGCTGGACGGGACGAAGTGCTTCCAGAGCACGTTGCCGGTCGAGCTGACCCGGTAGACCAGGTCCTGGTAGCCGTCGCGGTCGAGGTCGGTCTGCAGGACGAGGTTGACGCCGCCCCAGTTGCCCCAGGACTGACGGGCGCTGAAGGAGGTGCCCTTGGAGTCCTTCGAGAAGCCCTCCTTGTTGGACGCCTGACGCATCCACAGGTCGGCCTTGTGGTCACCGCTGAGGTTGGTGTCGTCCACGCGCGGATAGGCGGCGCCGACGTAGGTGCTGACCTTGGTGTAGACGTCGTAGGCGCCCTTGGCCACGCAGTCCTTCACGCCCCAGGAGACGATGCCGACGATGCGGTTGTTCACCACCAGCGGGCCACCGGAGTCGCCGTTGCAGGAGGCGGTGGTGCCGGTGTCGCTGCCGGTTCCGCGGTTGCCGGCACAGGCCATGTGGCCCTTGATGAAGTCGCGGCCGTAGTAGCCGGTGCAGGCACTGTCGGGCTGCATGGGCAGCGTGGCCGTCTTCAGCGTCTGGGAGATGTCCTGGCTGGTGGAGCTGGTGCGGCCCCAGCCGTAGACCTTGGCTTTGGTGCCGGCGGCGTACGAGGCGGTGTCGTTGGACGTCGTCATCCGGATCGGCGTGGCCCTGACCGGGTACGGCAGGGTGAGCACGGCGATGTCGTTGTCGATGGTCGCCGCGCTGTACGACGGGTGGTTCCACTGCCGCCAGACACCGGAGACGGTGCCGCCGTGCAGGTTGGTGTTGCCCGCGGCGTCGGTGGTCGGCAACTGGGCGCTGCCGGTGACGATCGCGCCGCCTGCGTACCAGTTGTAGCCCTTGACACAGTGCGCGGCGGTGAGGATCTTCGTCGGCGCGACGACGGCTCCGCCGCAGAAGAAGCTGACGTCGTCCCCTGTGGCGGCGGTGCCCTTGTCGTCGTAGTACCAGAGCTGCGCCATCCAGGGCGCCGCGGTGATGGTGGTCTGGGTGCCACCGATGATCTTCGGTTGGACGGAGGCCGTGCTGGTACTCGCGCTCCTCGACGACTTCTCGGTCGTCTTCCCCGCCGCGTCGTCACCGGCGAGCGCGCCTGCCACGCGCCTGTTCAGCTCGGTCGGCGACGGCGAGGTGACGGCGGGCTTCACCGTCGGCTGCAGCAGTGGCAGCGGAGCGGCGGCGTTCGCGGACGTCGTCAACAGCGCGGCGGTGACGGCGGCGGCCACGCCGGCCGCCGCGACGGGAAGGGCGATCCGTATACGACGTCTGCGCCGGCCGCCCTCACGCATGGGTCTACCCACTCAAGTCCCCCCTCGGGATCAGAAAACCGATGCTGCGGACCATCCGATCGAGATATCCGATCGAGATATTCGAAGAGCAGTCCGAAGGCCGCGATGGTACACCGAGCATGAACACACCAAAGGGCCGCCCCCTTGACGGGGACGGCCCTCAGTGGTGCGTGATCGGAAGCGCGCTCAGTCGTTCGGCGTCGGCGTCGTCTTCTGGATCTGCATCAGGAACTCGACGTTCGACTTGGTCTGCTTCATCTTGTCGAGGAGCAGCTCGATCGCCTGCTGCTGGTCGAGCGCGTGCAGCACCCGGCGCAGCTTCCAGACGACGTTCAGCTCCTCGGCGCCGAGCAGGATCTCTTCCTTACGGGTACCGGACGCGTCCACGTCCACCGCCGGGAAGATGCGCTTGTCGGCGAGCTTCCGGTCGAGCTTGAGCTCCATGTTGCCGGTGCCCTTGAACTCCTCGAAGATCACCTCGTCCATGCGGGACCCGGTGTCCACCAGGGCGGTGGCGAGGATGGTCAGCGAGCCGCCGTCCTCGATGTTGCGGGCCGCACCGAAGAAGCGCTTCGGCGGGTACAGGGCCGTGGAGTCGACACCACCGGACAGGATGCGGCCCGAGGCCGGGGCGGCGAGGTTGTACGCGCGACCCAGACGGGTGATCGAGTCCAGCAGGACGACCACGTCGTGACCCAGCTCCACGAGGCGCTTGGCACGCTCGATCGCCAGCTCGGCGACCGTGGTGTGGTCCTCGGCCGGGCGGTCGAAGGTCGAGGAGATGACCTCGCCCTTGACCGACCGCTGCATGTCGGTGACCTCTTCCGGACGCTCGTCGACGAGGACGACCATCAGGTGGCACTCGGGGTTGTTGTGCGTGATCGCGTTGGCGATCGCCTGCATGATCATGGTCTTGCCGGTCTTCGGCGGGGCCACGATCAGACCGCGCTGACCCTTACCGATCGGCGACACCAGGTCGATGATGCGGGTGGTCAGCACGCCCGGGTCGGTCTCCAGGCGCAGGCGGTCCTGCGGGTACAGCGGGGTCAGCTTGGTGAACTCCGGTCGGCCACGGCCGTGTTCGGGAGCCATGCCGTTCACGGAGTCGAGGCGGACCAGCGCGTTGAACTTCTCGCGGCGCTCGCCGTCCTTGGGCTGACGGACCGCACCCGTGATGTGGTCACCCTTGCGCAGGCCGTTCTTGCGGACCTGGGCGAGGGAGACGTACACGTCGTTCGGACCCGGCAGGTAGCCCGACGTACGGATGAAGGCGTAGTTGTCGAGGATGTCCAGGATGCCCGCGACGGGGATCAGGACGTCGTCCTCGGCGAGCTGCGGCTCGGCGATCTCGTCACGGCCGCGACGGCCCCGACGGTCGCGGTAGCGGCCGCGACGACCCCGGCGACCGCCGTCGTCGTCGTAGCCGTCGTCCTGGCGGTCCTGACGGCCGCCGCCCTGCTGACCCTGCTGACGCTGCTGGCCCTGCTGCTGGTCGTCGCCGCCCTTGCCACGGCGGTCACGACCGCGCTCACGGCGGTCACGACGGCGGCCCTCGCCGCCCTCACCGGCGTCGCCCCGGGTCTCGCCCTGCGACTGCGCCTGAGCCGGCGTCTCGGCCTTCGACTCGCCCTTCGCCTCGGCGACGACCGTCTCGGGGCTCCCGGCCTCGGCGGTGGCACGGCGCCGACGGCGCTCGGCCGGGGCCTCGTCCCCGGCGCCCTGGCCGGGGATCTCGATCTGCTTCGGGGCCACGGCCTGCTCGGCCGGCTTCTCGGCCTTGGGCTCGGCCGGGGCGGCAGCGTCACCGGTACGGGTCCTGGAGGTGGACCGACGCTTCGGCTTGGTCTCGGTGGCGTCCCCGGCGGAAGAGGCGGCCTTGGCCGAGGAGCCGCTTCCTCCGGCCTGCGCCTCCTTGATGACCTCGATCAGCTGGCTCTTGCGCATACGCGCCGTGCCCCTGATGCCGAGGCCGGATGCGACCTGCTGCAGCTCGGCCAGCACCATGCCCTCGAGGCCGGTACCACGGCGCCGCCGGGAGCCGGCACCGGTGGCAGGCGCGGAGGCGTCCGTGGCGGGCGCGGCAGCGGTCTCCTCGACACGTGCGCCCATCAGATCGGTGGTGTCGCTCACGAAGGGTCCTTCCCTGGAGCGGACGTCGGCCTTCTGGCTCGGCGACCGGTTGTGCTGTCCGGCTTCGGTCCCGTCTGTGTGGACCGTGCCGGGGCGGTGGTCCGCCAAAAGCGGCGGAAGAAACATCTGGTGATTGGCGCTTCCCGAAGCCGCGACACCCGGTTTTGTGTCACACGGCTCGGTCACGCCGATTCCGGAGCGTGCTCGGCAATCCGCTCAGTGCGCGTATACGACGTACCGCTCGCGTACGAGATACGAACACAGTGCGACTTGGGAGGCTCCCGGAAGAATGGTTTGTCCCGGACGGGGACACGAAGCACCGCGCCATGGCTGGGTCGGGTGCTGACTTGAGATTAACACTACCGGATCCAACAAACATTCCCCCTCTCGAAACCGGCAACCGTGTTGTCAGGGCGCAAGCGGAAGCACGCTCGCTCCCCGGCCGTCCAGTGCCAGTCGGTTGGCGGCCCATCCCTCGCCCGCCAGGTCGGCTACCTTGTCGGCGCTGTCGCCGTCGGCCAGCGCCAGGACCGTCGGTCCGGCGCCGGAGATCACTGCGGGGATCCCGTCGGCCCGCAGCCGCTCCACCAGCGCGGCGCTCTCCGGCATGGCCGGAGCGCGGTATTCCTGGTGGAGACGGTCCTCGGTGGCGGGCAGCAGCAGCTCGGGGCGCCTGGTGAGGGCCTCGACGAGCAGGGCGGCACGGCCCGCGTTGACGGCGGCGTCGACGTGCGGGACGGTGCGCGGGAGCAGTCCGCGCGCGGTCTCGGTCAGGACCGGCTTTCCAGGCACGAAAACCACCGGAACGATGGAATCTGCGGGGTCCAGGCGGATCGCCCGGGCGGCGCCGCGATCCATCCAGGAGAGGGTGAAACCGCCGAGGAGACAGGCCGCGACATTGTCCGGGTGGCCCTCGATCTCGGTGGCGAGGTCCAGAAGCGCGGTGTCGTCGAGTCGGCTGTCGCCACCTATGGTCACGGCGCGGGCGGCGACTATGCCGGCGCAGATGGCGGCGGAGGAGGAGCCGAGGCCGCGGCCGTGCGGAATGCGATTGGCGCAGACGATCTCCAGGCCGCGCGGCTGCCCGCCCAGAACCGTGAAGGCGGCGCGCATGGACCGCACGAGGAGATGGGTCTCGTCGCGAGGCAGCGTCTCGCTGCCCTCGCCCGCGATGTCGATGTGCAGCCCGGAGTCGGCCACCCGGACGACCACGTCGTCGTACAGCCCCAGCGCGAGGCCGAGGGCATCGAAGCCCGGGCCGAGGTTGGCGCTGGTGGCGGGGACGCGCACCCGGACGGCGGCGGCGCGGAACGCTGGACCGGCCATCGCTCGATGACTCTCCTTGAGCTGCGTGATGGTCGAATGACACTCGATGCGTACGGAAGACCCGAGGGCCGCAGGGACGGCACGACACCGCGGCATATGCGGCGGGCGGGTTGAGTACAGCCTATCGAAGGAAGGTTCTGTGGCGACATAGGGCGCACAGGAGGCGCACGATGCGTGTCGCAAGCCCCCTGTGCATCCACTGTCGGACGCCCTACGGGATTGTCCCCCGTCAGCGCCCCGGTTACGCCAGTCCGAGCCGCTCGGCCGCCGTCGCCGCGTCGACCGGGACCGTGACCGGCTGCGGGGCGCCCGCGACGGCCCAGTCGGGGTCCTTGAGGCCGTTGCCGGTGACGGTGCACACGATCCGCTGGCCCGGGTCGACCTTGCCCTGCTCGGCGGCCTTCAGCAGACCGGCGACGGACGCGGCGGACGCGGGCTCGACGAAGACGCCCTCCTGCGCGGCCAACAGCCGGTAGGCGCGCAGGATTTCACGGTCCGTCACTTCATCGATGAGACCGCCCGATTCGTCCCTGGCCTCCAGGGCGAACTTCCAGGACGCCGGATTTCCGATGCGGATCGCGGTGGCGATGGTCGACGGGTCCTTGACGACCTCGCCGCGCACGATCGGGGCCGAGCCGGACGCCTGGAAGCCCCACATGCGCGGGGTGCGCTGCGAGACGCCGTCGGCGGCGTACTCCTTGTAGCCCCTCCAGTAAGCGGTGATGTTGCCCGCGTTACCGACCGGCAGGACATGGATGTCCGGCGCGTCGCCGAGCATGTCCACGATCTCGAAGGCCGCCGTCTTCTGACCCTCGATCCGTACCGGGTTGACCGAATTGACCAGCGCCACCGGGTAGTTGTCGGACAGCGCACGGGCGAGGTCGAGGCAGTCGTCGAAGTTGCCGTCGACCTGGAGGATCTTCGCGCCGTGCACGAGGGCCTGGCCCATCTTGCCGAGTGCGATCTTGCCCTGCGGCACGAGCACCGCCGACACCATGCCGGCGCGTACGGCGTAGGCGGCGGCGGACGCGGACGTGTTGCCGGTGGAGGCGCAGATGACGGCCTTGGCGCCCTCCTCCTTGGCCTTGGAGATGGCCATGGTCATACCGCGGTCCTTGAAGGACCCGGTGGGGTTGGCCCCCTCCACCTTGAGGTGGACGTCGCAGCCCGTGCGCTCGGAGAGCACCTGCGCGGGCACGAGCGGCGTACCGCCCTCACGGAGCGTCACGACGGGCGTGCTGTCGGACACCGGAAGCCGGTCCCGGTACTCCTCGATGATTCCGCGCCACTGGTGGGTCATTGCTGGTTACTCTCCTTCAACCCGCATCATGCTGGCGACACCCCGCACGGTGTCGAGCTTGCGCAGCGCCTCGACGGTCCCGCTGAGCGAGGCGTCGGACGCACGATGGGTGACGACGACGAGCGAGGCTTCGCCACCCTTGCCCTTCTGGCGCACCGTGTCGATCGAGACGTCGTGCTCGGCGAAGACGGTGGCGACCTGGGCGAGGACACCCGGCTTGTCGGCGACGTCGAGGCTGATGTGGTAGCGCGTGACGACGTCGCCCATGGGCGAGACGGGCAGGGCCGCGTACGCGGACTCGCCGGGTCCGGTGGTGTTGCCGAGCCGGTTGCGGCACACGGCCACGAGATCGCCGAGGACGGCGGAGGCCGTCGGCGCACCACCCGCGCCGGGCCCGTAGAACATGAGCTGGCCGGCCGCGTCCGACTCGACGAAGACGGCGTTGTACGCGCCGCGCACAGAGGCGAGCGGGTGGGTCAGCGGAATCATGGCGGGGTGCACGCGCGCGGTGACCGAGCTGCCGTCGGCGGCGCGCTCACAGATCGCGAGCAGCTTGATCGTGCAGCCCATCTGTTTGGCGGAGGCGAAGTCGGCGGCGGTGACCTCGGTCATCCCCTCGCGGTAGACGTCGTCGAGGCGCACGCGCGTGTGGAAGGCGATGCCGGCCAGGATGGCGGCCTTGGCGGCGGCGTCGAACCCCTCGACGTCGGCGGTGGGGTCGGCCTCCGCGTACCCCAGGGCGGTGGCCTCGTCGAGGGCCTCCTGGTAGCCGGCGCCCGTCGAGTCCATCTTGTCGAGGATGAAGTTGGTCGTCCCGTTGACGATCCCGAGGACCCGGTTGACCTTGTCGCCGGCGAGGGACTCGCGCAGCGGCCGGATCAGCGGGATGGCACCGGCGACGGCGGCCTCGTAGTACAGGTCCTTGCCGCTCTCCTCGGCGGCGGCGTGCAGAGCGGCCCCGTCCTTGGCGAGGAGGGCCTTGTTGGCGGAGACCACCGACGCCCCGTGCTCGAAGGCGGTGGTGATGAGGGTCCGCGCGGGCTCGATGCCCCCGATGACCTCGACCACCACATCGATGTCATCGCGTTTGACGAGAGCGGTGGCGTCGGTGGTGACGAGGGCGGGGTCGATGCCCTCGCGCACCTTGGAAGGCCTTCTGACCGCGACGCCCGCAAGCTCCACGGGGGCCCCGATCCGGGCCGTGAGGTCGTCGGCGTGCGTCGTCATGATGCGCGCCACCTCTGAGCCGACAACCCCACAGCCCAGCAGCGCCACCTTCAGCGGACGCGTACGCATCATCCGACCTCGTTTCCTCATGCGGTCCACGTTGTGACCAGTGTTTCGACCAGTCTCACTCACCGGACGGGACTTCCTGCCCTTCGTCCGGATCGTGAGACATTTATTTCGTTTTTTCAGTGACCGTCGACCGGAGATCTTCCACCGGGCTTCGGCCCCGGCGGGAACCCTTCCGGGCCCTCGCCGGGCCGTCGTATCGCGCCCCTCCAAGGAGGCGATCGCCGGATGTCAGGACGGTCACCCGACATCGAGACGCAGGAGGTCCTCCTCGGTCTCGCGGCGAACGATCACCCGGGCCTCGCCGTCGTTCACGGCGACGACGGGCGGGCGGAGCGCGTGGTTGTAGTTGCTGGCCATGGACCGGCAGTACGCGCCCGTGGCGGGCACTGCGACAAGGTCACCGGGTGCCAGGTCGGCGGGCAGGAAGGCGTCGCGTACCACGATGTCCCCGCTCTCGCAGTGCTTGCCGACGATGCGGACCAGCATGGGCTCGGCGTCGGAGGTACGGGAGGCGAGCGCGACGCTGTACTCGGCGTCGTACAGCGCGGTGCGGATGTTGTCGGACATGCCGCCGTCGACGGAGACGTAGGTGCGCAGCTTTTCGAGGGGCTTGATGGTGCCGACCTCGTACAGCGTGAACGCGGTCGGGCCGACGATGGCGCGCCCGGGTTCGACGGAGATGCGGGGGGTGCGCAGGCGGGCGGCCTCGCACTCGCGGGAGACGATCTCGGTCAGCGCCTTGGCGATCTCGTGCGGTTCGCGGGGGTCGTCGTCGCTGGTGTAGGCGATACCGAGGCCGCCGCCGAGGTCGATCTCGGGAAGCTCGACGCCGTGCTCGTCGCGGATGTCCCTGAGAAGCCCGACCACGCGGTGGGCGGCGACCTCGAACCCGGACATGTCGAAGATCTGTGACCCGATGTGGCTGTGGATGCCGATGAGCTCGAGCCCGTCGAGCCGGAGGGCACGGCGTACGGCTTCGGCGGCCTGCCCGTCGGCGAGCGGAATCCCGAACTTCTGGTCCTCGTGCGCGGTGGCGATGAACTCGTGGGTGTGCGCCTCGACGCCGACGGTGACCCGGATCTGCACCCGCTGCCGCTTGCCGAGGGACGAGGCGATGTGCGCGACCCGCACGATCTCCTGGAAGGAGTCGAGGACGATCCGCCCGACACCGCTCTCGATCGCCCTGGTGATCTCCTCGGTGGACTTGTTGTTGCCGTGGAACGCGATGCGGTCGGCGGGCATGCCTGCGAGGAGGGCGGTGGTGAGCTCGCCACCGGAGCAGACGTCGAGGTTGAGTCCTTCCTCGTGCAGCCAGCGCACGACGGCGCGGGAGAGGAATGCCTTGCCGGCGTAGAACACGTCGGCGTCCGGCCCGAACGCGGTGCGCCAGGCCCGTGCCCGGGCCCGGAAGTCGGCCTCGTCGACGAAGTAGGCGGGGGTGCCGAACTGCTCGGCGAGCGTCTTGACGGAGACACCGCCGACGGTCAACACGCCGTCGGCGTCGCGTCGTACGGTCTGGGCCCACACCTTGGCGTCGAGCGCGTTGAGGTCGGCGGGCGGGGCGGCGTAGTGGCTCTCGGGCAGGACGTCGGCGTAGCGGGGCCCGGCGGGGTGTGCGGAACGGCTCATGTCGATCTGGGCTTTCTCGCAGGTCTCAGAGGTACTCGGGGGCACTGATGCCGAGCAGGGACAGGCCGCCGGCCAGCACCGTCCCGGCGGCTTCGGCGAGGGCGAGCCGGGCCCGGTGGGCGGCCGAGGGTTTCTCGTCGCCGAGCGGGAGCACCGTGTGCTGGAAGGCGAGCAGGGCATCGGCGACGGCGACGAGGTGCCGGGCGAGCCGGTCGGGCGCGCGGTGGGCGGCCGCCTGGGTGAGGGCGTTGGGGTACTCGGCGAGGGCACGGACGAGCGGTGCCGCTTCGGGTACGTCCGGCACGTCACCGGGGACGCACTCGAAGCCCAGCCGGGCGGCGTTGCGGGTGAGCGCACGGGCACGGGCATGGGCGTAGCGGACGCGGAAGAGAGGGTTGCTCTCGCGCTGCAACAGATGGTCGGCGGTGATCCGGGGCCGGTCGTGGGCGGCGGGGTACAGCAGGGCCCAACGGGCGGCGTCGGGGCCGAGAGGTGCGGGGTCCTCGGGCGCCGGGACCGGCCGCAGACCGCACGGCTCACCGGGGCGCGCGTGGTCGACTTCGACGCGGCCGCCCTGGGTGGCGGTGATCCGGACGAGGCTGTCGGCGATGACTTCGGCGCGGATGTCGTAGGGGATGCGGAGGGGGATGACTTGGTTGGGGAGGGTGGGGGTGTGGCCGTAGGGGGCGTTGGGGTGGGTGGGACTGAGGGCGGGGCCGCCGTTGTGGCTGCTGTGGCTGCTGTGGCTGCTGTCGATGGTGGTTTGGTCGACGGCTGCGTCGTCGGCCGTCTTGCCGGCTGAGCTGTCGGCTGCGTCGCCTCGGTGGAGGATCTCGCGGACGAGGGCGGCGGTGGCGGTGGCCGGTTCGAGGTGAATGTTGAGGAAGCCTGGCCCGGTGATCTCGACATCGGCGACACCAGTGGTGTCGCCGATGCGGGGCCGCAGGATCTCGGCGACCTGGAGAGCCGGCCGCCCGGCAGGCCGGGCGAGCTGAAGGGCGATGTTGGTGGCGTAGTCACCACGGCCGCCAGGTCCTGGCGGCGCCACCACAGCACGTTCGGGCACGGACACGCTCAGCTCCCCGTCGTCCACAGCACGACGCACCGCGCGGAGCACGGTGCGGGAGAGCTCGACGGGGGTCACGGGACAAGGGTATGGGAGGAGGGGGGTGGGTATGCGAGGTGGTTTCCGCGAAGGCCGGAGTGAACACGGTGCGACACGGTGCTGTGAGCCATTTCGGCCGACACCTCACGAGCCGCGTACCTCTCATGACCGGCGCGGAGCTGTGCCTTGACCGATGCGCGACCGGTCATTCAGCCGCCGGCGCGGCCCGCACGTCCCGCGTGCCCGGCCCGACCGACACGCCCGGCTCGCTCGACACGCTTGACGTCTCCCGCGTCGAGACCGCCCCCGAAGCCGCCGGCACGCGCGTCGAAACGCCTGCGACGCTCCACCAACTCCTCCACGACCTGCACGAGTTCGGACGGATCGAAGGGTTTGGCGAGAAAGGCGTCGACGCCGACGTCGAGTCCGCCCGCGACCTCGTCCTGGGTACAGGCGCTGATGATGGCGAGGGGCAGATCGCGCGTACGGGGGTCAGAGCGGAGCCGCGCGGCAGTCCGCAGCCCGTCGAGCCGGGGCATGACCACATCGAGGGTGACCACGTCGGGCCGTACTTGATGCACGACGTCCAGACACTCGGCACCGTCGGCCGCGGTCACGACCTCGAGGCCCTCCAGCTCGAGATTGACCCTGATCAGCTGCCGGATGACCTTGTTGTCGTCCACGACAAGGACCCGGCCGGACGCGCCTGACACAACTCGAGAGTAGGTCGAGACGGGGGACGGCGTCCGGGTTTTCCCCACTTCCGCCCCGTCCGGGGGCAACCCACGACGGGACCCCCGGCAAACCGTTCATGACGACCCCGAAAGAGCTGGTAGGGTTCTACCCGTCGCCACAGAGAGCGGCCGACACGCCCCCGTAGCTCAGGGGATAGAGCAACGGCCTCCGGAGCCGTGTGCGCAGGTTCGAATCCTGCCGGGGGCACTCGAAAAATGGGAACGGACGTGCCGGTTTTGCCGGTCTTGTCCACCCCGAGTGCCATGATCGGGCGCCAGCACTTCGGTGCGGGCGCCCGATTTTTTGTTCCATGGCTCCAGCTCACGGGTGACGGACACCAATCCGTCAAGCAGATACCCCGGGATCATCACCCGTAGGGTCAGTTCTTCGCGGGGCCGGCTGTAGCGAACCTCCAGCCCGAAGGCGTTGTAGAGCCGCCGCTGGATCTCCTCCGGGACCAGGGCAAGGTCCAGATCGAGGTGCGGGAGCGCGTCCAGCAGAGCCGCGGTGTCGGCGGGATCTTCCGCCTGTTTCGGGGATCGCAGGTGAGCCAGCTGCCCGGCGAGCTGTTCGCGTTGTGCGCCCAGCGTGGCGTGCTCCCGGCGGATCGCGTCACGGAAATGCTTCTCCTGATCCGGCCCGAGATCGTCAGCCTCGTCGTCGCTGCCGAAGCCGTCGGCGAGGGTGCGGATGAGGCGGGCCTGGCGCTGGCCGATCGCACTGATGGCGCGCTCCAGTGCGGCCCGCTCCTTGGCGATGCGGTCGCCGGCGTCATCCACGGTCCGAGCGGCTTCGAGCGCGGCTGTGAGGTGGCTGCGCCGATCGGGGCCGAAGATCCTGGTGGCGAAAAAGCGGGAGACGGAGGCGACCAGGATCTCTTCGCGAATCCACATGCTCTTGGGGTGGTCGGGAAACCATGGCTGATCACGATGTTCGTTCCGGTCGGGCTGGCAGGTGTAGTACGGGATCTGGTGGCGGGTCTTGCCGAACATGCGGCGGTCACAGATGTCGCAGGAGACGTACGACCGCAGGACGTAGGAGCGCTTGGTGGCCGGGTGAGTGTTGGCTCCGTGGGTGGTGCGGGATCCCTGGCGCTTACGACCCACAGTGGAGACGGCGTCGAACAGTTCCTTGGTGACAAGAGGCTCATGGGTGGGCCGGGGAGACCACACCCAATCCTTCGGGTCGTTGTTACGGCCGCCCTTCTTCGTCGCACGGCGGTTCCAGACCTGGTAGCCCGTGTACTTGGGATTGCGCAGGATCTCCCGCACGGCGGATCCGGTCCAACGGCCCAGGGCCGCATCGGGCCGGGTTGGCTCCGGAGGCGGGTAGGCAACGGGGTCCAGGTTCAGGCGGTCGGCGATGCCGTCGTAGCCGAGCTTGTCCAGACCGCGCAGCTGGAAGATGTAGGTGACCGCCGAGGCCCGCGACGGGTCGGGGATGAGCCGGTGCTTGGTCCGGCCCTCTGCGCGTCGGGCCGGGACAGGGTGGGGCACCTTCTCCGCCAGGTAGCCGTAGGGAGGCTTCCCCACGTTCCATCCCTGCGAGACGTGCTCGACAAAGCCGTCCCAGGACAACTCCAACATCTGAAGCACGTACCACTCTGAGACGGCCTGCTTGACGCGCCGGGTGAGGGTCGGTGTGGCGCGCTTGGCCCTGGGGCCGGTGACGATCGGCTCGTCGGCGGCACACAGGGCGACTCCGGCCTGCTCCAGCTCGTACTCGATCTTCGTACCGAAGTAGGTGCGGCGAGCGACACGTTCGATCGACTCGCAGATGACAGCGGCGAAGCGGCGGTCGGGCCGCTGGGCCTCTTCGAGGAGGTCGGCGACGCTGCCGTCACGCGGGATGGGGATCTTGAAGTTCTGGTGGGCCAAGGAGTTGCCGCGCTCGTGCAGCTCCTTGCGGCCGGACTCGACGTCGTAGAAGTGGGCGACGATCACCCAGCCGGGCGGCAGCGCGGCTCTGGCATTGCGCAACTGCCGGGGCAACGACAGCGTGGGGTCCTGGGCATCCTCCGTGGAGGTCCGACCGAGCCAGGCCACCGGGACGGTCACCGGAAGCGCTGCAGCGTCCGGGATGCCGTCGGTGGCCCAGGGGCGGCCGGGTACGGGAGGCGCCCAGGACGACCGGGGTGTGGGTGGGGTGGTGGGCATGTGGTGTCCCTCTCCCATTGGTTATGTGCGGGGAGGCTCAGGGCGGCCGGCTCCGGCCTGTCCGCTTTCCGGTGGGGTGCTGTGGCGGGCGTATAGCCACTCCAGCACCTCGCGGATCGCGGCACCTTGACGCTGAGCCAGCGCCCGAGCGTCCTCCCCGTCGACAGTGATGTACTCCACGACCACCCGCGGCCCCTCGGCTGAGCAGGGTTTTCCCGGGGTGACGCCGATGGTCGTCGTCCATGGACGCTCCGTATCGGCCGTGTCGTCAAGGCCGCCGTTCGGCGTGTCGCGCGAGAGGTGGTTCACCGTCGCTCCGGTGGCTACGGGGCTCAGCCCCGGTCTGATGCTGACGTCCCGTAATAGAGATTCCGGTGGGCGCATTTGCCACCGTTGCAACGGCTGTTCGAGTGCCAGAGGGCCTCATCCGCCCTCCTCGATTCCTGATCCAAGCGCCGACCACAAGCAACTCTTCGCAGGTAGAAGGGGAAGCGAGCCAGTGGCGAGCCACTGGCAAGCCCCGCGGCTGGCCTGGGGAGAGATTAGAGTTTTCGATTCTGGGAGAAGTACGGTCGGAGAGCCACGCGCGCGCTGGGGTAGGCATTGAGGCGCCGTCACATACACCATTTCAGAGGTCAGTGAGGCACTCGGAGACAGCCATGCGGACCTGCTGGGACAGGACGGTTCATGACACGAAGATGGCGTTCCTGACCGCTTCTCCAAGGAGTCGTTTCACTCCGCCCCATGGTTCCGAGCGTGGGGCAAGGACCACTGCACGACCCCCTCGACCGACCGATCGGGCTGGACCTCAATCGGCGACGGATATGCGGATGCCACGAGCGACCGCCCCGTCAGACCGCCACCAATAGGCCCACGCGGGCGCCATAGCCCCGATCAGCGGCCAGCGGCCGCCTGCCAGGTGCCAGACGCCGCCCGCGACAACGTGCCGATGCAAACGCCCCTCACGCGCACCGATCCGCCCGCGCCTGAAATCCGCTACAGCGTGCTTTCAGGCGCGGGCGAAACAAAAACTACCGATCGATCGCCCGCAGCTGATCTGTCCACCGATCGGCACCGCTCTCTCTGCCTCTGACCTGACTTATGCCGTTCGAAGGGGCCCCTTCGCTTCACCGGTCGGTCGGTGAACCGAATCGACAGTCACCAAGCACACCCAGCACACGCGACTACGGACAATATTTGCCATGGAGCTCAAGGCCGGGCGCCGTTCACCAGTAGATCGGGATGCTTAGCTGCACCGATATACAGTCGCCCTCGCGCGACAGTGGCTCGAAGTCGATTTGAGCTGCACCTTTGCGGCAAATAGGGCGTCGCGTCCAAGACCGCACACGGATACGACGGGGGAAACGACCCCCGAAACGACGGGGTCAACGACAAGCCATGATGGTGACGCCGAGGAGCTCGGCAGGACGGGCTCGCAGCTTGCAGTTCAATTCCTCCGATCGGATCTCCCTTGTGTGCGCCCGGGAGCAGCGCCGTAAGCGCAATGGTCACTCGTCGTCATCCGCGTCGTCGAAATCGAAGGCCAGCTGACCCGACAGAGCGTCGTCCGTCGCGGCTGCAGCCTGGGACTCCGTCGGGTCCATGGCCTCCTCGATCTCGTGAGGCAGAGCGTAATCGTCCGCGAGTCGCGCAAGATGGACGATCAAGGGCAAAGCCAACCCCTCGCGACCAGCACGGTAGTCCTCGCTGAAACGCTGCTGGTGGACGAATGCGGCCCATGCCTCCGCGTCGTCACCGGGCTGAAGGCACGCGAGGGTCAGTTCCAGGAGATCCGGGTTCCAGGCGTTCACCGTCGGCCGGTAGGCGTTGTTGCCCGAGGCGTTGGTGTGCGGAGTCAGTTTGGCGTCATCGTTGGTGAGCTTCGTTTGCATGCCGGACTTGCCGATCGTGCTGTAAAAGACGCGGTCTGAGTCCCCCCGCACCCCGGGCCGCCACAGCCCCATCGCGATGCCCCCGCCCTGCTTGCCCTCCAACTCGGGAGAGAGTTCCTCCGCCTCGGCCCAGCACTGTGCCGTCTCATCCCGGCTGCCGTCGGCGATCCGGACGACACGAAGCTGCTTGCCGTACAGACCGATCCGCTGAACGGGACCTCCATCGAGGCCCAGCCTGTCCCGTTCCAGACCGTCGTTCCTCAGCCATGGCCAGCGCTTCCGGACATCCTGAGCGTGGGCCAGAACGAGCGTCGGGGTGCTGCGCAGCTGCGCGAGGGTCTTCTTGACGAAGGCCGCCGTGAGGGCCGACTGCTCCGCACTGTTCTTCCTGCCTTCGACCCGTCCCGTCAACGACTTGAGGAGTTCGGGGTACGGCACCCATTCGTGCATGTCGGCTGACTTACCCAGCACGCACTTCGCGCCCGGCCGGATGAGCACCGCGATCGGCGTGAACTGCTGCTTGCCCGTGGGCCCGTCAAGGCGCCGTTCCACGAGGTGGAAGGCGACCTGGTTCAGGTTCGCGGGGATGAGCGTGTCACCGAGCGTGTGCTGAGGCACCAGCCGCACACCGGTCTGGCGCAGGCCGTCCGACCAGGCCGCGGCTGCACGCAGCCCTGCATCGGCGAGAGCCTCCTCTGTCTCCGCATCCGGGTCCGGTGGACGGATGAACTGGGTCACGAGGCCTGCGTCCGCGCAGCCGAGGCGGATCGCGTGCTTGGGGTCGGTCCGTCGCTTGGCGTGACGGAAAGCGTCCTGCCCGTCGAGCTCCACGAAGGCCACCCGCACCCCGGGGACGGCTTCCCGCAGGGCGGCCATGGCCCGCGCGACACCGGTACGGCGCTCCTCGATGGCCTTGTCGTGTTCCTGTCCCCGGCGCGGCACGCTGTCGCCTCCCAGCGGTGCACCGAGAGCGCCCAGGGGTCGCGCGTGCAGCCGGACGGTCAGCTCCTCTGCCTCCCACACCCAGGTATCGGGGCCCTGCACACGCCGGTGCTCGGCCAGCCCCAGCCCCGTCTCCGCCGCGGCGATCATCTGATCGCGGATGGCGTCGTTCTGGTGGAGCACGACCGCGGTGAGGTCTTCCCCTTCGAGAGCTTCGGCCAGGCGTGCCCGCAGAACCTGGGCGTTGTGGGCCGCGTTCAGCTCACGCTTGTCCAGGATGACCGCGAGGTCTCCGGGATCCTTCTCTTCCTTGTTCTTGGGAATGGGCGGCAGCGGCTTGAGCTGCTTCTTCGGCGGCCGCGCGTACGCACTGCGCTCGAGCTTCGGAACGGGCACGAACTCGGGAGCGATCGCCTGCTCCGCCCACTCGATCAGCCGTCGGCGTTCACTGGGCATCAGTCCGGTGCCGATCGTGTGCCTGCCCATGGCCGCCTGGTGCCCAATCGCGATCCGGATGCCGTCCCGGCCGTGGATCCAGTGGTCGGCCTCCTTCACCAGCCGGTCCGGGGACGGCAGTGCGTCGAGTGCGCTGATCCGGGCGAGCATTCCTTCTGCTCCGCCCTGACGCCAGTTCGTGGCGCCGTCCTTCCACTCCAGCATGGCGACCGCGAAACGTTGGGGCTGCGGGCCGTCGTAGACGAGGGAGTCGTCCGGGAGCAGGTACGCGGACACACCCTTGCCGTAAGGCATGTAGACCTTGCCGGTGACGAATCGACGAACGCCGGCGGCCACGTGGACGCGCGGGACGGGTGAGAAGGGAACGGTGCGCACGGTGATGCGAAGGGTCGCCGCGTAGTAGGCCGGCCTGCCGTCGCCGCCACCGCGCCGCCTGGGTACGTACTCGATCACGTTCGACATCAGCTCGGCGCCCCCGCTTCCCTGCCCCCTGGCCCCCGTGCGGCCGGCGACCTGCCGGAACGACAGCTGCTGCCCGTGGTGTTCGTACGCTCCCTGGCGCGCGATCCGTTCGGCGAGGACATCGGGAAGCAACCGGTACACGTGGGGCGCGGGCAGAGCGGTTCCTCCGGGCGACGCCTTCTGCTCGAGGAGGTCGACCCTGCCGGGCCGCCAGCTGAGAGCCGCGGTGTCGAGGTCACGGAAGCAGTTCATCAGCAGGGCTGTGGTCTCGGGATCGTCGGCATCGCGCGGGAGGCTCTTGAGCCAGGTGGCGATGTAGAGGTTCGTCACCGCCATCGGGTACGCGTCCTGGCAGTACAGCCAGGGGTTCTCCGAGCCGAACCGTGCCGTGGAGTCGACCGTGACGATGTCCGGCGCGGTGGCGCGCATCACCTGGTTGACCGCCGCTGTGGGGACGCGGCGCCGTCGCTCAGCCTGCCCCGCGGTCATTCCGCCGTGGTAGAGGCGCAGGAGTGGTTCCTCCCAGTGGGCAGGCAGGGAGAGCGTGTGCATCGGGACGACGAATGGGCCCTGTGCCGGGTCGGGCAGGTACGCCGCCGGACGGTTGTACTGGTAGGCCATGGTGCCGGTTCTCCTCGGGGCAAGGCGTGAAGCGTTCGGACGCGACGCGGACACGTCGCGGATGCGGTGCGGTGTGGCGGCGGATGCCGTCAGCCCATGTCCACCAGGGCTCGGTAGAGCGGTTCGTACAGCTCACGTACGAGGGATTTGTCGATCGGGGCGGGGTCCCGCTCCGCCGTGTTCCCGTCCTCGAAGTAGGGGGCGAGCACCTCACGCATACTCGCCAGCAGGCTGGTGTCGGCGGTGTCCGCGTCCTGGAATCCGGCTTCTCGGGGGGAGAATGCCGCGTCGACGAAGACCACCCGGGCCGGCACGCCGCCACGCACCAGACGACCGATGACCTGCCACATGACGACGAGCTGGTCCCAGGTGAACGCCGCCTTCTCCTCGTCCCGCAGGCTGGACCAGGCCAGCCGCCGGGTGAGGAAGCGGTTCCACTGACGGCGTGCGCGGCTACGGAACGCCACCGCCGCCTGGTCGGGTGTGGCGGCGGCGAGCGCGTTCTGCCGGAAATACCCGTCAGCATCCCGGAGTTGGCGTACGGCCCAGTCGTTGATGGACTGGATGGCGAGCGCGATGTCGTCGGGCCGAGGGTGTGGGCGTGCCAGGAAGTAGACCGTGCCGATGGCCGCCTTGCCACCGCGCAACACGATGTTGTGTCCTCGCTCCACGGCGAGCAGCGGCGCGACGAGAATGTCGCCGCCGACCGAGGGGAAGGCCTTCACGTCACCGCGCGGCAGGGTCCGTGCGGCGGCATCCTCCGGCAGCCGGGTCCAGGCGGTGTCGGAGTCCGCGTCGTCAGACACGAGTCGGGTGACGCGGCCATTCCACTCGGGGATCTGGTTGAGGTATTCGGCGGCCCGGCGTGCCTCGTCGTAGCTGCCGACGAGCAACAGGATGCGGCGGCGGTCCGGATCGTCGATCTCCTTCAGCTCGGCGTCCAGCATGCTCTCGGCGTCGGGCAGGCTCCGGTCGGGCACCGCGAGCTGGTGCAGCATGTGCAGGAGGGCCTGCGGCCGTTCTTCGGGGTCGCAGCCGGACAGGCGCAGCGGTTTGGGCCGGTCGTTTCCGGGCCAGTACAGGAACTCCTTGCGGAACTCACTACCCAGGACGGCCTCGACTTCCTCGTCGTGAGGACGCAGTACGGCACCGACCTCGGCGTGCACGTGGTACCTGCTCGACGTGCCCGCCCAGCTCGTCGCGGACATGAGCAGGACGTGCGGGCTCGGACGGCCGTCCACGGCGCACAGGTCGCCGAGCCGCATGAGCAGTTCGCGGCCCACGCCGTTGCAGTGGAAGAAGCGGAGTTCACCGCTGCGGTCACCATCGCGCTCACGGTCGTCGTGGCGGAACTGGAAGCCGAGCACGTTACCCATGGGCGACTCGGGGATGACCGCCTCGTAGTCCTTGGGGGGTCTGCGGGAGAGCACGTTCGAGGCGCTCTCGAGATTGAGGGCGGCCTCGACGCGCGGCCACAGCGTGGTCATGAAGTCAAGACGGCTGTGCAGGGCGGAAAGGAGCAGGGTGAACTCGAAGCGCCGGGCCTGTAGGTCGGCGTCCGCGAGCACTGTGCTGTCGTCTCCGACGATGTCGGTGAGCGTGTCGCGCAGCCTCTCACGCGTCCGTGCTCCCTGAGGCGCGTGCAGGAGCTCCAGGGTGAGGTGGACGAAGGTGTTCACCAAGGGTGTCACTTCGTCGTCGTCACCCGTGCTCTGCTGCTCGTGCAGCGGGTCGTCGCGGAACCGGCCGAGCGCACCGTCCAGCGTCCGGGCCGCCGCAGGCGGGCGTTCGCCCTCCTTCCGCCCCGGAAACCAGCTGTCCAGCAGCAGGTTGTGGAGGGTGAAGGCGCTGAAGTAGTCGACGCTGATCCACCGCCTGAGCTTGTCGTCCTTGACGAGCAGGGCGAAGAGGCGGTCGGTGGCGGCGCTGACCGTGTTGACGGCGTTGGTCCAGTCGTCGACGTCACGGGCGGACAGCTGGAGCCGCCCGTCCCGGGCCATCTGCTGGAACTTGTGGACGGCGACCTCGTCGAACCAGGAGTTCGGGGCCTTGCCCACCAGAGTGCTGGCCGGCGCGAAGGCCGTGTCGAGCTGCATCTGGACCCGGTCCGCCTCGTCGACGATGATCAGGTCGCTGAGCCGGCACGCGAGCTCGAGGTACCGGAGCTGTTCCTGGTGCTGGTGCAGCGGGACGGAACTGTGCACCAGACCGGCCGGGGTGGCGACCCACACCTGTGCGTCGACCAGATCACGAGCCCCGCGGTGGCGCGGACAGCGGTTCCACAACGGGCACAGTCTCCGCTGCGGCTTCGGGCCTTGTGCATCACGCTGCGTGCTGCTCTCCTCGTAGAGGAGGGGATCGCCGTCCGTGGCCTCCTGCTCGGGGACGGTGTACAGCGTGATGCACGGTGCCTCACGGACGCCGAGCGGGCGGCGGGCTTCCAGGCCGCGCAGCACGTCGACGGGGCAGGCGCTGCTGAGGTAGGCGAAGCCGGCGTGGTCGTGCCCTAGCATGGTGGCGGCGCCGGCCGTGGCGGTGCGGCGGTGCAGCCGGTTGATGTTGCGCTCCCTGGTGGAGTGCCCGAGGATCGGTGCCGCCCGTACACCGAGCCGGTCGAACTGCTCCACCACGGCGAGCGTCTCGGCCACGTCCCCGACGACGATGGTGACCCGGCGGGGTGTCCGGGTCACGAGGTGGTAGGTCAGGATGTCCCGGAGGGTGGACTTGCCGGCTCCCATCATCCCCACGAGGTGCAGCAGCCGGTCGATTCTCAGCCGTCCCTGTTCGGTGAAGCGGCCGAGTTCCGCGTCGCGCACGAGCAGCTTCACCCGCCGGAGCCGCCCGGCCCAGCCGTTGCGCGGCCCCTCCGGCGCCGTCGCCTCGACGGCGTCCATCTCGTCGGCGGCCTTTTCGAGCTCTTCCCAGGTGACGTCGACGGGCTCTCCGTGCCCGGCCGGTGGTGCGTCGAGCGCATGGGCGCGCGGCAGGGTGTCCGTCAGCAGCTCCTCGTCGAACACCACGGAGTGGTTACGGTCCTGCACCCGGAAGGTGTGCTCTCCCTCTTCGGCGAACGGAATGGACCGCGTCGCGAACCGCGGAGGGGTGCTGAGCAGTTCTTCGAAGATCTCGAAACGGCGTGGGGCGCGCGAAGTCTCGCGACGGCGCGCCACGGAGCCGGGTCCGTCGATGTCGTATCCGCGTAGGTGCTGGGGGACCTTCAGGTAGTCGGCCAGCGCCTCCGACCAGGCGTGCCGTCGCCGCATGTCCCATAGGTAGTGGCGGGCGCGCAGCACGCGCAGCCGCTGTTCGTCGGTGCGGACGTCTCCGAACACCTCGCTGTACGGGTAACCGCCCAGCAGCGGCCAGACATCGGCGGCCGTGCGGGTGGGCGTCACGTCCTGCAGGAGGTACAGGCCCAGTTCGACGTCGAGAAGGTCGCCGGGGCGGAAGCTGCCGAGGTTCGCCGGCCACACCTCGGTGAGCTGCTGAGGTGAGCAGCGCCGGTGCCATCCCCTACGGTCACGCACGGCGTCCTCCTTCGGTACGCGGGTCCCCCGCCTTGTCGCGCGGGACGGAGATCTCATCGGCGACCAGCCGCAGGAAGGCCTGGTCGTCCAGGAGGGTGACCCGGTCGGCCAGGTCCTTCGGCAGGTTGCGGCGGAACTGCCGCCCATACGCCTCGTTGTCACGGAAGCGGTAGCGGGGCACGACGAGGAACGCCCGGTCGTACGGCGGCTCGTTCCTGAACGGTGTGAGGGAGCGCGCCAGGAGAACGGGGTTCACCCGGTCCTTGACGTCCACCGCCCAGTGCCGTCGCCCCGGCAGGGGGACGCGCAGGTCGTACGCGTCGTAGTTGGGCCACATCTCGGCGGTGATTCCGAACTTCTTCTCCAGGGCCGCTTGCAGATCGGTCTCCGCGAGCCCGGGGCTGGTGATGAACATCCGCAGGGGGCGGCTGAGCTGGAAGACCCCGCCCTTGTCGGCACGGAGCGGCGTGCCTTCGTCCGAGGTGCCATCGCGGCGGCACCGGTCCAGTTCGCATCGGTGGCCGCCGTGCAGCAGCGGCACCATCAGGCAGCGGCAACGAGCGCACTGTCGGTACGTGCCGCGCCGCAGGTAGGAGGCGGGCACGGCCTCGTAGCAGTGCTTGATCACGTCGTGCAGCAGCATCCCGCAGTCGGGATCGCCGCCGAGCAGCGCCAGCTCGGCGCCGGTCAGCACGGGCCTGGAGGTGAGCAGGGCCCGGAACGCGGTGTACGCCTGCGGGGCCTTGGCGGCGCGGCACACGGCGAGTGCGTCCCGGATGCGTTCGTTCTCTAAGAGCTCGGCGGCCGGGTCGGCCGCGCTCACCTCCCACTCCAGGCAGAGCTGGTGCGGCAGCCGGGTCTCCGGATCGACGAGCAGGGCCGTGCCCGGAAAGTTCTCGGGCGGCAGCTCCAACGGCCAGTTGATCAAGGGTCGTTCGTAAGCCCAGCGGACCATCTGCGGCACACTGCCCGGCGGTTCCTCGCCCCGGCGCAGGGAGTGCAGGACAAGTCGGTTGTACGCGTTCTGCACCTTCGCCAAGTAGACCGGGTTGGGCACGGTCCTCTGCCGGGACAGGCACGCCAGGGCGCTGGCGATCTGGCGAAGCAGCCCCTCATCCGTTCCGAGAACGCCCTCGGAACGTGCGTTCCGCATGTCGGTCGTGGTCACGCCTCCCCCTCTCCCGCGACGGCGCCGTCGGGCGCGGCGCTCGGACACCACCGTGATACCGGACAGGACCGACAATGCGGTCCGGGGCGGGCGCCCCATGTCTGGTCCTCCCGCCACGGACCGGCGTACCGCCGCAGAACCGACAGCGCCTTCCGCTGCCGGCCGGGGTCCGTCGGGTCGATCACGTGCGGATCGGAACCGTCCGGCCGGAGGATCTCCACCTCGACGCGCGAGCCGTCCGGATCGCCGCCAAGCGCACCCTGCGCCAGGAGCGTGACCGCCAGGGCGAGTTGAGGGTAGGTGTCGAGAAGGTCCTCGTAGTGGCGGCGCCGCTTCCGTGTCGTCTTGAGCTCCCGCCACACCCACGAGCCGTCCTCCTGGTAGAGCAGGTCGGGTTTGGCGATGACGACGGCCTGCGCCGCGGTGTCGTGGACGACTCGGAGGGCTTCGGGCTCGACCCGCTGGATGAGGGCGGCGTCCTGGAAGGGACAGGCGTCAACGTGGTGGAGCAGCATGTCCCGACCGGTCGCGGCGTCCTCGTCGGAGACCCGCCAGCGTCCCTCTGTCCAGTTCTCGCCCTCCGGGGGCATGTCCCCGGCCGCACACGGCGGCCATCCCGGACGTCGGTGCAGCTTCTCGATCCAGCCATGCACCGCCTGGCCGAGCCTGGCCGAGCTGCCGTACTCATCGGACTTGGGCAGGTGCAGGGCACGGAGGAATCCCTGTGCGGGGCAGGCCGCGTGATAGCGCAGATCGCTGACCGACACCTTCCTCAGCGGTGCCACCGTCGAGGAGAGTCCGAGAACGCCGGGCCTGCGCGGCACGGTCTCGCATCCCGTGAACTGCTTGCAGTCGACACAGGACGAGCCGGGTATCGGCCTGCCGCCCGCCACGACACGGGTCACGTGCGCATGCCCGTGCTCGGCGTAGTACGCCTCGGCCTCCTCGGCCGTCCCGTCGAACTGCACGCGCGGCTGTCCGTCGGCGAGCCCGACTTCGATTACACGCACCCGCTCGGGCCGGGTGGCGGGTCCGTACGGCTGGAACGCGCGGGCCCACTTCCGAGGCCAGGGCGCCTGGCGCCCGTGAACGGCCACATACGCGGCGATGGCGATCTCGCCGGGCTCGGAATCCTTGGCCTCGCCGTGCCGTAGCCGCCGGTACTCGCGCAGTCGTCCGCCGGCCGACTCGTACCGGCGCCACCAGGCGTACATCTCCCAGAACTTGCCGTTCTCCCGCTGGGCCACCCAGTACGGACGGACCGGCTGGAGCCGCTGCTCACCGTCGTCGGCGCACGCTCCCAGGTACGCACGGAGGGCGTGCTCGGCATACGTCAGGTGACCGGGGTGGAGGGCGGGGGTGCGGGAGCGCAGCCCCGCCAGAGCCTGGTCGGGTGTCTCACCACGGAACTCGACCCGGTCAACAGCGTCCATGACCGGCCCGAGGGTGAATGTCTCGAGCTCCGGCTTCGGCAACCGGAGACGCCGGGCCGGCCACAGACCGGGCCGGGCCTTGGCGGCGGCGTGCGAGGGACAGGTGTGCTCCTCGCTCCCGCCCGTACCGGGCCCCACTCGCACGAGGCCGTCGTCCCCCGTCAGCCAGTGCGGCCTGCGCCATGCCGTGTCGTGACTCATTGCCTCCCCCTTGTCTCGGAACAGACGTCACCCTTTGGACCGGCCGGGTGCGCCGACGCATTCGACCGTAGCAGAAAACATTGGAACTCATTGGAATTTCTTGGCATAGGTTGGCTCCTGCGCTAAGCTGCCCCGCATGGCGGCATCACTGGAGGAGCTCGAGCAGCGCCTGTCCCACCTGCGCACCGAGTTGCGCGGTGCTGTGCGCGCACGGGACAAAGCCGAAACCGCGCGCATCCGTCGCGCGCTGCGCGAGGCCGAGGCTGCGTGGGAGCACGCCCTCGAGTCCGAGGCGGGGCCGGACGGCCAGGTGCTCCTGACTGAGCCCCCGACCCCGCAGGCGTCGGCAACCACAGGCGCACCACGCCGCAAGGAGCGCCCGACGCACGGCTCCATCCCGATCCGCGAACAGGTCCACCAGGCGCTCACCCTGCTGGGCGCCCCTGCCTCCCCGAAGCTCATCTCGTCCACGTACGAGGCGTTCTTCACCGAGGCGCTGGTCGCCACCAAACTCGCGTCCCTCCGCCGCGACGAGGAGCGCTCCTTCACGGCACAGGGCTATGCCCGCCCCTACTACATCTGCGCGGCGCTGACCCATGACCGCCTCGTCCCCGCACGCGGACTCCTGGCCCTGTCCACCTGGCCCGTAGAACGGCGGATCATCGGCCCGCTCAGCCCGCGCGCCGACTTCCTCACCCACGCGGTGGGAACCGCCGAGCAGATCCAGCGACTCACCACCGCGGGGCATCCGGCCCCCGACGCGGCCTGGCGGCTACTGCGCCGTTTCGCCCTCACAATCCCGGGCGCCTACGACGCCGCGGCCCCGGAACCCGACCCCGCCCGCGTGATCGCGGCCGCCCACGCCGAAGCGGCCGTCCACCAGCAGGAGGACGATCAGCAGCGGCAAGCGGCCGCACAGCGCGCCCGTACCCAACTCGCGGACGTACAGCAATTGTTCGGTGCGGCACCGATGCGTGACGCCCTACGCGATGTGAGTGGGACCCTGTCCTGACGACCCCTTCCCGACGGCGATGACGTCAGACGCCTCGCACGCCGGTGAGCTCCCGAAGACGTTCCCGAAGTAGAGACGATGCCCTCGCAGCAGTCCGAACCTCCCGACGGCCGACTCGCGCGGTTGCGTGGACCGCAGCCCCCTCAGCCGTACACCGCTCGCAAGATCACCGCCCTGACCGCCAATCCCGCCTGCGCCCGCCGCGCCGTCCTCGACGCCGCCGGGGTGGACAAGGCGCTGCTCGCCCAGCAGGTCGGATACGAGGCGCGCTTCGGCCAGTCACCCTTCGCCCTCGCCCGCGAACAGGCGTTCCACGGCCTCGTGAAGTGGGGCGGCTACGCCGAGCTCATCCGGCTGCTGCGCGAGCAGCTCTCCGTCCCCGTGGCAGAGGCCCATGTCACCGACCTCAACGAGGTGGGGGGCAACACGGCCCTGCACGTGCGCGAGCGGGAGACCCGCCGCCTCATCGCGCACGTGGCCTCCGGCCAGGACGTACGGCTCATCCTCGACCGCCCCGTACTCACCCTCGAAGTCGCCGGTCAGACGGCGTACTTAGAGCCGGACGCACTCACCCACCGCATCGGGGGGAAGTTCTACGTCGTCCTGATCCGCTCGTTCGCGGCGATCGACGGCCAGGCCAATCCGAGCGCCGTCGCCGAGGCGGCCAAGCAGGCCGCGGTGTACGTCCTCGCCCTGTGCCGCGCCTTCGACACCGCCGGCCTGCCCACCGAGCAGATCTCCCACGAGTTCCTGCTCGTCTGCCCCAAGGACTTCTCCAACCGCCCCTACGGCCGCCTGATCGACCTCCGACAGGAACTCGACGCCCTCCAGTTCCAGCTCTCGCGGCTGCGGCGCGCCGAGGAGCTAGCGGCCCAACTCCCCGAGGCGGCGACCCTGGACACGAGCCGAAGCACGGACGAACTCTCCTCCTCCATAGAGGCGTTGGACGCGTCGTACACGCCCTCCTGCCTGTCCTTCTGTGAAATGGCGCGCTACTGCCGCGACGAGGCCGACGGATGCGCCTCGCCGGCCCGCCTGGGCAGCGGCGTGCGCAACGACCTGCCGGGCATCGACTCCACCCGCACCGCGCTCGACTACCTGGACGGCGTCGCCGCCCCCGGCGAGGCCGAGACGGAAGCCGCCGACCTGCTGCGCGCCGCCGACCTGCTGCGCCGACTCCGCCGGGGGGCCGCATGAGCGTCCTGTCCACCGTCGCGGCGCTCACGGCGTCCCGCACCGGCCGTGCCGAACCGCTGACGACCGTCCGCCACCAGCACCTGGACGAGAAGCCGTTCGTCCTGGTGCCGCTCACCCTCGCCGGCGAGGCGTGCGCACCCCTGGCCGCGCTCGCGGGTACGGACCCCGAACACCCGACCCTCCTCACCGTCCGCCAGCCACGCGACCGCGCCGAACGCTTCCGGTTCGCCGAGCGCCTCGCCGCACTCCTCCTCGCGTACATCGACGGGTGCCGGACGGAGACGGAGCCCTACACCGTCGGCCGCGGCAAGGAGAAGGAGGAACGCCTGCGCTACCAGCGGGCCCCGCAGCTCCTCGTGCCGAACGGCGAGGGCATCGCGTACGTGCGCCTGCTCGGCCGACTGACCAGACTGCGCGCCACCGAGGGGCCGTACGCGGTCGACTCGTCCGTGCCCGCCCTCGGCAAGTGGCTGACCTGGTTCGCGGACCTGGCCGAGTTCCCGAACTCCGGTGTGCTCCTCGCGATGACCCGGCTGCTTGCCGCGCATTGGGCCACGGGCCAGAGCCCCTCCGAGGACTCCCACCTCGCATCCCTGCTCGCCTGGATCGATCCGCCGGAGAGCAGCGACGGCGCGCGGGCAGCACGGGAGGCGGAGGACCCTGCTATGTGGCCGCCGGCCGGTCCGTCCACGGACCCGGTCTTCGACCGGACTCTCCACGAACTGATGACGCGCTACGACGAGGCGTCCGACGACCGCGGACGCGAGGCGGTCGGCCGCCAGATCGACCGTGAACTGATCGGCCAGATGCTGCCCACCTGGCGGCTGATGTGGCGCGGCGTGGAGCTGCTCCGCAATCTGCCTGAGGGTGCCCACGTCCCCGACCGCTGGTCCCTCGACCGGCGCTGGTTCTCCGAGTACGCCGAGTACCTGGACGCCGACGGCCGCCCGCAGGCCCGACGCGACCAGGCCGTCCGAGCCGCCCGCCGCCTGGCCCGGCTGGAGGACGCGGTCGCCCGCTACGAGGCGGAGCGCGCGTACGACGACCCGCTGGTGATGGCGGAGTACGAGCTGATCGGCGAGGCGTTCACGGGCACGGTGACGGCCAGGGACGAGGACCGCTTCCTCCCCGGCGCCCGTCCCGGCTCCCAGGTGTGGCGCCCGACGATCACGCTCCGCACCGACAACCGCATCGGCCTCGCGGTCGGCACGGAGGTGAAGTCCCCCGCCCGGCCCGGCCAAGGAGCCCGGATCCTCGAGGTCCGGCAGGAAGACGATGGCGGCCACACCGTGGTGCTCCAGCTCAAGGGCGGCTTCGCGAACAAGCGCAAGCCTCCGGCACCGGCCGGCACACTCGCGGAGGCCGGCGAGGAGCTGACGTACACCACGCTCAACCCCACGGCCATGCCGTCCGCCCTGCCGGACGAGGAGAACACCCCCTGGACCCACGGCGGTCCGCCGCAGCCGTACGAACCCACCGACGAGGACGCAGAGGAGACCTGGGAGTGACCGCCCTCTTTCCCGATACCGGGGAGCCCGAAGCCCTCACCCCCGGCGAACGCGCGGACCGGGCAGTTACGGGGATCCTGACCAGTCTCGACACCGCGCCCGGCCGGGGCGTCGTGGTGGACTCGCCTCCCGGTGCCGGGAAGTCCACGCTGGTGGTGAAGGCCACCGGGCACCTGACGTCCGCGGGTCACCAGCTCATGATCGTCGCGCAGACCAACGAGCAGGTCGACGACCTGGTGGACCGCATCGCGCGGGAGCATCCCGGCCTGGCTCTCGGCCGCCTCCACGCCAGCGGCCACATCCTCCCGCCCCGCGTCACCCGGCACCCCAACGTCACCGGGAGCAGCCAGGTGACGGACCTGCGCGACCTGCCCGTCGTGGTGTCCACCGCGAAGAAGTGGTCGTTCGTCACCCCGGACAAGTGCGCGCCGTGGCGGTGGGCCATCGTCGACGAGGCGTACCAGATGCGCTCGGACGGGCTGCTCGCGACAGCCCCGCTGTTCGCCCAGGACGACTCGCAGGTCCTCTTCGTCGGGGACCCCGGACAGCTCGACCCCTTCGCCACCGTGGAGACCGACCGCTGGCACGGCCTGACCTGGGACCCCCTTCGCAACGCGGTCGACGTCACCCTCGCCCACAACCCAGACCTTGTACGCCACCAACTCCCCGTCTCCTGGCGCCTTCCGGAGACAGCGGCACCCCTGGTCGAGCAGGCCTTCTACCCCTTCTACCAGTTCGTCCCCGGCACGACAGCACCGGAGCGCGTACTGTCGTACGCCAGCCTGTCCCACGGCTCCGGCCCGCTGGACGACGTCCTGGCCCGGGCCGCCGACTCCGGCTGGGGCCACCTAGAGCTCCCCGCCCGCCACACCCTCGACCAAGACCCGGAGGTGGCGGATGCCCTCGTGGCGACGGCAGCCCGGCTGCTGGAGCGCGGTGCGCTGGTCAACGGGGAGCCGCTGACCGCGGACCGCATCGCGATCGGCACGGCACGCACCGTGCAGGCGGACACGGTCCGCTCCCGCCTCGCCGCCCGCGGTCTGACTGGCATCACCGTGGACACCGCCAACCGCCTCCAGGGCCGCGAGTTCGACGTCACCCTGGTCTGGCACCCGCTGTCCGGCCGCCAGGACGCCTCCGCCTTCCACCTGGAGACGGGCCGCCTGTGCGTCCTGCTCTCCCGGCACCGCTTCGCCTGCATCGTGGTAGCCCGCGCCGGCATCCGCGACCTCCTGGACCGGCATCCGCGGAGCAGCCCTGTGTACCTGGACGTGCCTCCGAAGTTCCCGGACGGGTGGCGGGCGCATCAGGTGGTCATGGGGCATCTGGAGCGGGGGGAGCACAGGGTGCGCGCGACGTGATCACGGGACGAATGGGGTCATTGCCAGTGGCAGGCTGTACGGTCCACGCAGATGTGACGTGCGGGAGATATCTAGAGCATGGCAGTGATCGAGAACCCGATCATCAATTCGCCGTACGCGGAGCTGGCCTGGCCCTGGGAACTGGACGAGCAGGGGCAGCCAACCGGCGAACGGGTTCCCGGGCGGAACCTTCGACTCGCCTACCCAGTCTCCGATCCGGCTGC
The DNA here is from genome assembly GCF_053599115.1 of Streptomyces sp. NPDC001020. Taxonomy (NCBI): domain Bacteria; kingdom Bacillati; phylum Actinomycetota; class Actinomycetes; order Kitasatosporales; family Streptomycetaceae; genus Streptomyces; species Streptomyces sp. NPDC001020. Next base: position 117,256 of record NZ_JBSFLQ010000021.1, read on the forward strand.
AGGGCGACGAGCTGCAGAAGTGCGTGCAACCGCCTCGAAGTGCGCGTGCAAACGAAGCAGTACCTCGGCGTCGAGGGCGGCGTAGGTCACCTGGCTCTCGGTGAGAGGTCGCCGGGTCCAATCCCCGGCTTGCTCCCTCTTATCGAGTTCCATGCCGAGCTCACGCGCGCAGACTTCGCGAAGGCTGTGGCCCCTGGCGGCGCGGCGGAGCCGAATCGACACGTCGCGCGTATCCAGCACGGCATCCAAGGCGAAACCGTGCCGGCCGAGGACCTCACGCTCGAATGAGGCATAGTGGATCAGCTTCGTCGTTTCGGCGCTCGAGAGCAGCTGGCCGAGAGGCTCCAGATCGGGAAGCTCTAGCGCGTCGATGAGGTAGGTCGCCTCGCGACCCGCCACCTGAATCAGGCAAAGTGTGCGATTCGCGAGCGTGGTTTCGACATCGAGGCCGACAACCGGTTCGGACACCAACGTGTCGACCGCTGCCTTAAGTTGCGGCAGCGTGCGTACCCAGATCAGCGGTCGATCATTCTCTCGACGCAGGAGGGGCAGCTCCGCTAGTGCCCCCTCAAGCTGGGCGACACGCTCTGCGTCACCACGCGTCAAAGTCCGAACGCCATCGGGCAAGCGAGGTCGACTGGCTTCGACCCCCGAAAGCCATCGCCAGGCACCGCCGACGTCGAGCAAGTAGCCGGCGACCACCTCGCGCTCGACCCACGGCGGCATCAGCGGTTGGAACTTGCTGAGGCGGTAGCTCGGGAGCGATTCGGCGACCTCTGCCCAGAGGCGGTCATTCTCCCAGAACTCGGGCTCCGCCAGCTTGGTGAGCGCGTCGCGGAAGCGGTGCCTATCAATATCCTCACCCCGCACTTTAATCAAGAAATTATCAGGGATGATCTTCCAATCTCCCGCGACTGCTTCGAGCGCGTACCGAAGCGTCGCATTGATACGTCCTCCCGCGAAGGTCCACCAGTGAATCTCCCCATCGTTGAACTCCACGCCTCCACGCTGGGAAATGATGACCCCACGCATGCAAGCGCGATGCTCGGCGAGTACCGCCCATGCCGCATCGTCGAGGTATGGGTAGCGCTCATCACTCAGGAGCACCGACAGAATGCGCTGGCAGACGTCAAAGCCGAGAAACTGCGGGAGGAAGCCTCCCCACGTGGGCTGCCGTCCACGTGGAGCCGCTTCGACGATCACGCGGCGGTCGTCGTGCCGTACTCGAAGGACGGCCCATGCGCGTCCTCCGAGCAGGAAGCTACTGGCTCCGTCGACGAGTCGGTCAACAAAGGCTTGGTTCAAAGAGCCCAGGGGCTGGCCGCCGACAGTTTGTACCGTGTAGGTCTGCGGGCTCGAGAAGACTGCGAAGAGCTCCATGAAGTTCTTGCAACCGAAACGACGTTCCGTTTTAGGCCCGAGGACTAGCCGGCCCCCTACAAGCCGCAATGCGCCGTCTCGTACCATCCATTTCAAGAGTCGGTCGTATTCGGCCCGGCGAATTCCTTGGAAGTCTGGTACGCGCGCCAGGTGCTCCCATGCGTCGTCGGCGGCGATCCCGTCGCTCGCAAGCGCAATGGCGAGCAGCTGATGGATGAGCACTGGCCAGCAACGGCGCTCTACCTCGACCGCTTCAACCCAGCCGGCCTTGGCCAGCTCGATCAGGGCGATGGCCTGTAGTACGCCCTCAGTTGTCGCGCAGAAAAAAGTGGTGTTGGCTGCTTGCCCCGTTCGCCGGCCCGTTCGCCCCATGCGCTGTAGGAACGAACTCACGGTGTCCGGCGCTTCCGCCTGCAGGACCCTATCGAGGTCGCCGACGTCGATGCCCAATTCTAGTGTGGAGGTGCACACGATGCAGGCGTCGCTGCCGTGGTGAAAACGCTCTTCAGCGAGTTGGCGCTCTTCCCGAGACACTGCGCTGTGGTGGACGAACACGGCGGTGCCGGCGCGCCTCATGTATTCGGCGACCGCCTCCGTCATTGAGCGGGACTGGCAGAAGAACAGGCTTTTCTGCCCCGTCGCGACGCGCGCCGCGTCGCGGGAGAGCTCTGCGAGATCCTGGCGATGGGCAACCAGAAGCTGCCGACGTCCTGGCTGCTTTGGAGGGTTGACCACGCGTCCCGGCCGATTCGATGTGCCTTGGACCCATGTCAGAATTGCCTCTGGGTTGCCCACGGTCGCGGACAGTCCCACGCGCTGAATGTCATGCTTGGAGATGCGTGCCAGGCGTTCGAGCACGCTCATCAAGTGGGCGCCTCGGTCGGAACCGGCCAACGCGTGGACCTCATCGATGACCACGGTTCGTAGATCGGCGAAGAGCTTGTTCTCATCCACTCGCGGCGACACCAGCATCACTTCGAGCGATTCCGGCGTCGTCATCAAGAGCTCGGCTGGCTCTCTGAGAAACTGGCGGCGGGGGTGGTCCGGCGTGTCACCGTGCCACACGAAGCGCCGTAGGCCGACCATTTCGGTGTAGAGCCCGAGTCGGTCAGCCTGGTTGTTCAGCAGCGCCTTGATGGGCGCGACGTAGAGTGCGCCTACCCCTTCCGGCTCGTCATCGACCATTTGAGAAAGGGTCGGGAAAATCGCCGCTTCGGTCTTGCCACCGGCGGTGGGTGCCAAGATGACCGCGTTGTCACCGGCAAGCAGTACCTCGCCCGCCTCTTCTTGCACCGGGCGCAGGCTCGACCAACCGAGCCGGGAAACGATCGCCTGTTGTAGGCGCGGTGCGAAGCGGGCGAAGACACTCACCACACATCCTCGGCTGGCACGAGCCCTTCCGCCTCGTCGTCGAGGTCAACGAGCGAGGCGGCGGAGAGGACATGCTGCTCCTCAGGGCTGAGTTCCTTGGCCTGAAACCCATACTCGGACATGGGCTCGTATTCCGCATGTTCCTCGACCAGGTCGAGCTGGGTGATGAACTCGCGCAGGAACTGGCGCGGCACCACGCCGACGTCACCCTTGAAGCCCGCGGTCACCTCCGCCACCAGCCGCTCCACGAAGGACGTGCTGATCTTCTGGTCGAGGCGGCCACGGTCCGATGTGGGGAACAGCTCGCGGAGACGAAGGGCGACCGACCGAAGCCGATCGGCGTCGAAGGGGACAAGCTCGAGCTGGGCCTGTCGCAAGCTAGCGAAGCGGCCCTGCTTCAGGAATCTGATCCGCTCGTGGAGCGGCTCGAGGCCAGCAACGCCATGCCGCGTGTCGAAGAACTCAGGCGTGCCCGTGAAGACCCACAACAAACCCGGATAGGAGCCTGATGCGTCAGCGATCTGCCGAATCCCATTGAGCGACTTGTGCCGCGAGTCCGAACGCATGCGGAGGATGGTCTCGGCCTCGTCGATGACGACGATGAGCCCTGCGTACCCGGCAGCCTTCACGATCTCGAGCACGCCCCGCAGGTAGTCGAGGGCATCGCGGCTCCCAATGTCCCCCTTGATACCTGCGGCCTTCTTGGCCGATGCAGCAACGTTGCCGCTGCCGCACAACCAGGAAATGAGAGCTCCTGCCTCCGCAACATCTCCCTTCTGCTTCAGCTCAAAGATGGTCTGAATGACGCGAACGAAGTCCTGAGGCGCTTGACCGCCCGTCATGGCCGCTAGGTCTTCGTCGAGGCGCTTCTGCACCTTGGCATCGAAGGCGGGGTCCGAGTCGTCCTCTCCAGCCGCGACGAGACTCTCTTCCACGCGGCCAATCCACCGGTCAAGGACGTCGCCCAGGGCTCCTCGCGAGCACGACGCAGTCCCGAGCTCGGTCAGCACCTTGCGATAGACATCGTCGAATCGATGGAACTTAAGATCATTATCGGAGACCACGACGAAGCTAGTCGCGAACCCCCGAGCCTGCGCATCCAGCAGCGCGAGGCGCGCCATGAACGTCTTGCCGCAACCGTAGCCTCCGCGGAGGAACTTGACGGTGCCCTCGCCACTCCTCGCCAGGTCGAGCTGTCGATGCAGCTCTCCGCGTTGCTTCTCGATGCCGACGGCGAACGCGTCGATTCCCCGCTCGGGCACCAGGCCTTTGCGCAGCGACTCAAAGACGTGCTCGACGTCCTTCTGGGTCAGGGTGCTCATCCGCTTCCCTCACGTACGTATCGCTTCACTCCGGCCACAACGTCGATGCGCACGCCGAAGGGGACCTTCTGAGCATATGCCTCGAACTGGAGGGCAAAGCGCCGCAGGCCACGCGGGCCGCCCAGCATCACGGCGGCCTCGTTCTCCGTGACCGTGCCATGCGCCGCCAGGTGCTCGAATACCTGCCGGACCCCCGACTCGGGGAGCTGCTCCAACCAGCTCGCATTGCCCGCCCCGATGCCCGCTGCTGGTGTGGATGGTGGTGACGCCAGCCCCCGCGTCGCCGTGACCGCGAAGCGAGCATCCGGTACGCACGGCACCACGTCCGCCACAGCGCTCGGATGGTAGATCTCGATGAGCGCTCGCGCGTCGACGGTTCCGGAGAGCCGGAAGAAGAGCTCGAAGCGTTCACCGACGGTCGCAACGACCACCCCGCCCGCGATCCGCGCCTTGCCGCGTGTCTGGCAAAGCTCGACCTGTACGCCCTCGGCGTCAGGGACCCGCAGCGCGAGCTCGATATCCTTTGGGCTTCCGAAGTCCAACGACCGCTGCGCGAGGACTTCGACTTTGGCTTCGATGCAGTGCATCCCCGCCACGCCCTCGCTGGCCTCGGCTTCTATGCCGTACTCCACGCTGCTCCCACCAGCCGCCGTGCGATGCACCACGGTCAGCACCGGAATGACGCGCTCTTGCAGGCTGTTGCCGCCATGGACAAAACTCATGGACCGTCGGCCGGTATCGAAGACCGCCGTGGTCTCCGGGAACATCAAGTGCCCGTTCACTCCCTCGTAGCCGAGGTCCGCCAGCGCGACCCTGACTTCTCCCGCGTGATCCGCCGCCACTGGTGAGAAAACATGCCTTCGTTGCGGATCGATGCGACGACCGTGGGCTTGGGCGGATGCGACACTGTCCTCCAGCAAGAGGAAGCCGTGGTCGCTGGTGAAGACGAACCGACGCACGCCCGCGTCTCGAAGCAGATGCCAAGCGGCACGCAGCTTCTGCATGACGTGGTCGAACACGGCGGGGCCGACACCTTTCTCGCCGGCGTTGTCGATCTCCTGGCTGTGTACGACGACCAGTCGTGCCTGCGTAACCGAGCGCTTGAGCGAGGTGCTGTCGCGGCTGACCACCTCTTCGAGGGTGAGCCATGGACACGTCCCACCGCCGACCCGGTCGTGCATGGCCCGCTTGCGCGTTTCAGGGTCAGACACACGAAACTCACCCGTCTGAAAGCCCTGAACCCTTCCGGAGTCGCCCGCCATCGAAACGCGCAGACGACCGTTCTTCTCAACGGGCGCGAGCACGTTCATGCCCACCTCAGTCACGGTGGGGAGCTCGGCAAGCCGGGGTTTGAGCAGCACGGTGGTGGCCGGGGTGCCTTCCATCTGGCGGTAGAGCTCCTCGCCCATCTCAAACCGCAGGGCGTCGACGACGAAGTATGCGGTCGTTCCTGCTTCTTGGGTCAGCGGCTTGACCACCTCGTCGAAGAGCATCCGCTGCTGTTGCGAAGCGCTTGCGAGGAAGCCCTGTGCCTTGCAGAGCGCGTTGAACTCGCGCGCCCAGGCATCGGCCCACACGCGCCAGGCGCGGCGCATCCCGTCGAGGCGCGTCCGCAGGGTCTCGAACTCGGGAAGCTGTGGGTAGAGCAAGGCCATCCGCCTTTGCTCCAACTGTCGATGCGCTTGATCGACGGCGGCGCCGCGCTCGACGTAGGCGCTCACGGCGGCTTCGAGGCCACCACCGTCGCTCGTGCCGACCCCGATTCGCTCGCCCGCACGCGCGATCGTCTGGCCCAGACGGGCCGCGTCGCGGACGAGCTGCCAGGCGGACTGCCTCGTGGGATCATCTCGAAGCCAGAACGACGTGCTCGTCGACTTGGGGTGCACCCGCATGTCGGACCAGTCGGCGGCAAGGTCGTAGGCCGCGCGATCGAGGGCAGCCAGCGCCGCCTTGAGAACCTTGTCCTCCTCGAACCGGAACGTGTGGACCTTACCGAGGTCTTCGGCCCGGGCCGCGTCGACCTCATCGGCGAGCAATGCCTCGGTCTCGTCTGCCGTCCGCTGGTAGAAGCCCGCGCGGTGCTCCCGGAGATGGGCCGCCACGGTGCGGCAGGTTTCGATGACCGGGCGCGGCAGGTCGGCGACCCGCGCCAGGTGTTCGCTGATCGGCGCACGCTTCAGATCGTCCACGTACTCCACGCAGAGCGCCCAACTCGCAGCGACGAACGCCACATCCTCGGCGCGCGGCCGCGAGGGCGGAAGCGTGGTGTCGCGCCAGGAACCAGGCAGGCCGACCCAAGCGCCGAAGCGTTCCCAGAGCGCATCCTCGTCGCCAAGCTTGTCGATTCGTCCGGCGACGAATCCCCCCGTGAGCAGGTCATCGAACACGGCCGTCGGTTTCATGGCCTGGAGTTGCGCCGCGATGCCCCCTTCGGTGTCATCCAGGAGTGCGCTCAGCCAGGCGTCGGCCCCCGCGAGCGTCATGTCGGGCTGCGACTTGAAGGAGGCGATCTGCTCGGGGCGCACCCGTCCCGCGGCGGCCTCGGTGACGAGGGTGTCGAGCGCCTTCCGGTACCTCGCGCCGGCCGCGTATAGCTCGAAGAGAGGCGTCTGTCGCACGGTCTCCTCGGTGAAGCCCGGCAGGTGGATGACTAGCGGTACCTTTTCCGTTCCTGCGGCGACCCCGTCGAGTGCCATCATCAGCGCCAGGTGACTCCCTCGGAACGCGTGGATCTCGTAAGGCAGCGCACCGGCGTCACACAACGCCTGGAGGCGGTCGACAAACGCTCCGTAGTGCCCGGCCTGGTCGAGCCACACGACAACACCTTGCCGGCGCACCCACAAGCGCAGGTCCGCTTCGAGACTCACGGACACGGGGCCGCCGAGCCCCGCCGCCAATGACTGGGGTGCTGCTGCCGTGGTCACGTGTCGTTCTCCTCACTCGTCTCAGCGTCGTCGTAGGCGTCCTCGTTCTCAAAAAGCTCGACGGGCGGGACGAGATCGGCAAGGAAGTCCTTGCGCGCGCGAACCTTCTCGGGGTACTGCGATTCGAACGCCGCGCGAGCCTCGGGCTCATCGGGGGCGAGGATGCGGAACTCGGCGCCCTGCTTTTCGGCCAGGCGCAGCTCCATCTCCCAGAGGGCCTCGGCGTGGGCCAACCAAAGACCCGTCTCAAGGATGCGCATTTCGGGTACGAGCTTTCTGCTCTTGCCACGTCCCATGCGCCGCGCGGCCTCCTTCTCAATGGCGGCGAGGGCCTTGGCCGGGTGGTCGCGCAGGAGGGCGTCGCGGTAGGGGCGGTCGCCGCCGTCACCAAGGTCGCATCCACCGAGCCGGTAGGGGGCCTCCTCGATCTTAAAGTCCGGACCTACCTCGTCCTGAAGTCGCAGCTCCCAACTCCAGGCGCGCTCGTGGTGATAGCGCCAGAAGCAGCCGTGGGCGACGGCAAGGCTCGGGTCCTGCTGGCACTTCTGGTCGACCCGGGTCGGCCAATAGCGCATCGCCAGGTGGGACCAGTCATAGTCCTTGCGGCCCTGCGCGGTGGCGAGTTCCTTCCACCACTTCCTGGGGTCCTTCCACTGCGGGTCGAGCAGCGGCCACAGCGCAGCGGAGTTGATCATCACGCCGTCGTCGAGGCTAGGCGCGTAGCGAGCATCCTGCTCGCGCTGCAGGCACTTGTTGTCGGTCGGCGGCGCGCCCCGGTCGGCGCACTGCTCGACGTCGGCGATGAAGGCTTGCAGTTCGTCTCTGGTTTTAAGCACCCGGTCGTATTGCCGCTCGGCGGCGCGGGAAGCCTTCTTGTCGGCGCTGTCGCGGGCGGAGCGCAGATCGGAGAGCTCTCCGTCGAGGCGGGCGAGCGTCGGCACGAGGTGGTCGGCGAGCAGCACCCGCAGGGTTTGCTCGTTCATTCGGTGAATGTTTACCCAGGCGACGAAGGTTTTGTCTGGCGAGGAGAGCGGCCAGTGGATGGGCCGGTTCTCATACATGCCCTTATGGACGTCCTTGAAGAAGTCGAGGGCCAGCCAATCGCGCAGGCCTCGCTTCGTGCCGATGGCCAGGCCGTACTCGCTCCAAGCGGCGTGCAAGGGCGCTGCGGCGGGGTGGCCGAGGCTGTCACGGCGGTCCTCGGCGTCAAGGGTCCCGTCGAGGAAGAGGACGCCGTGCGGCAGGGTCTGGGAAACGTCGGCGATGCTCGGGTCTAGCACCCCCTTTCCCACAGAATCAAAGCGCCCGAGGGCCACGCCCAAGGCGAAGCTCAGGTGGTCGGCGGGGAACTCACTGTCGGGCTGTTCGATGTAATCGGGGAGCGGCTCGCCCTCAGGGCGGTCCACGGCAGTCTGGGCCCAATCCTGGGCATAGCGCCAGGGGGAGGGGCCGGGGTGTTTGAACTCGACGGAAGGCTCGCGGTGCGACTCGTGGGTTGCGAATGCCGCCTCGACCTGCGCGAAGATGGCGCCAGCGTCGTCCACGGGGAATAGGGGAAGTCGATTCACATCCCCAACAAGGAAATCCATTCCTGGGTTGAGTGACGAAAGTACGGATCGCGCGAGTGATGAGTTCAAAAGGCAGACGGTTGAAGCGAGATTATGCTCACCCGGAAACACGGATGCACCCTTGTGTCCAAAGATCGAGCGGTACCGATGGGCTCTTGCGGTGAACCCGCTACCGATGAGTGCAAACGCGACGCCTTTCTCGAAGTAGTGAACTTCGTTCTTGACTGTTCGAGAGTATGACCCGTACAGCTCCTCATTGAAGATCTTTACTTCCATGCCGAAGCGCGAGAAGCGCACTATATCCCTAGCGTCTTCAAGCCATGCTCGTCCTTCTGCCCCCTTGATGTATAGGGCCCAAGTCGCGCGAGGGCAGGGATCCAAGGCATCCATCCCAAGATAGAGGTGAGACGGCAACACCTCCCACACCAGACGAAGAAATCGGGTATTGTTTTGTGTGGACAACCCATTCCGCACTGGTGCAGCATCAGCCAGCTTCGCGAGACTTGCGTATTGCCTTATGAAGTCGATTTCCCACCAATAAACCAGCGGCCACTCTGGCACGACCTTCAGCGCGGCCGGGTCGAAGGTGCGGCGGCCTTCGTGACAGAGGGTGGCCGCACGTTTCCGTCGGGTTCGCGCCCGGTCGTAGGACGTATCATCTGATGGCGTGGGTTGCTGGGCCATACCGGGCTCCGGTCGGCGTGTCGACCGGTGAACCACACTCGCGGTGACGCTCAACAGGTCGTTGGGAACCTCGTCGAAGGCACCCACCGCGAAGTCACCAAGCCCACGCACGTCGAAGTTGCTGAGGATGCGTTCCCGCAGCCCTGCATACTGCTTGATGAACATCCAATTCCGCATCGTGAGCATCGCCGACACGCCGCCGTCGCGCACTAGTTCCAGCCCACGCAGCAGGAACGCCGCGTAGAGGTCTGCCTTGCCGAGCGGGTATGTCTTCTCGATGTACTTCGTGTCCGCCATCTTGCTCGTGCCCTGGTACGGCGGGTTCGCCACCACCAGGTCGTAGGCCCCCTGGCGCACAAGCCGCACGAAGCGCACACCCGCCGCGAGCTGCTCACCGCGAAGCCGCAGACCGAGGTCATCGCCGCCTGTGTGCTTCGCCAGAAAGCCCTCGAGCAGGTCGAGCAGGGTGGCCTTGGCCTCGTCGCGACCGATGGCGACGCGCTCGGGCTGAGGCCTGAAGTCGGTGAACAGGTCACCCTGCTCGGCTACCGCCCGCCCAAGCACAGCCTCGTGCCGCTCCAAGGCCTCATCCACCGCTGTGTCCACTTTGAGCAGGCTGCCCAGATGGTCGGCGCCGCGCAGGGCGTGGATCAGCGTGTCGGTTAGTCCGCCCGGGATGCCGGTTTCGCGCTCCACCTCACGGCGCAGCTCGATGAGCACTGGGTCGTCGTCGGGCAGGCTCGCCAGGCGCAGGTTCGACGCCACCAGGTTCAGCCGCTCGGGCCGGGCGTCGGGTGCGACCTGCCGGGCCTTCAGCCACAGCGCGGCGGCCGCGATCTGCGCCGCCCGCGGGTCCAGGTCGATGCCGTGCAGGTTGTGAGACAAGATGCGTTCGACGACGGCCCGTTCGGACCAGCGTTCCTCGTCGGCCTCGCCCCGATGCCGGGATTCCTCTCGGTAGAGCGCCACGAGCAGGTCGAGCGCCACGACCAGGAAGTGCCCCGAGCCGGCCGCGGGGTCGAGTAGCTTCAACTCGCGCACGGTCTCGGGCGCCTGCGCCACGGCGTCCTCGGGGATCGGCTGCGGCACGTAGTAGGCCCAGCGGCGTTCAGCGTCGGTGTGGAGCGGCATCAGATCGGTGAGCGCGACCTCGCGCGACGCGCGCTTGGCACGCCACTCGGCCCTCCGCTCTTCCAGGCGGTCAAGCGTGCCGTCGGCCTGAACCTCGGGCGTCCACCCGTGCTTCTGGCACATGGCCAACCACATCGGCCCCAGGCTGTTCTGGAGCAGCCAGTCCACCATGTAGCGCTCGGTGAACATCTGAGTCTTGCTGGCGATCTCGTGCAGTTCGACTTTGCCGCCGCCGTTGAGCTTGTCGTCGAGCGCCTCGCGCTCGGGATCGTTCCAGTACTGGTAGACCCAGCCGAGCGTCATGTCGTCGGTCCAGCAGCTCTCGAGCGCCTCAGCGTTGAGGGCGTCGACGACATGACGCAGTGTCGCCGCCGGAACCGGGACAAGGTCGGCCACCCCTGCTGGCCCATAAAGGCCGGGCAGCTCGGTGGCGAGATCCTCGAAGGCCAGGCGCAACAGAAAGGCGTAGCCCTCGGTCTCATCGCCACGCACGAGCCCCGGCGCGAGCTGCCGGAAGTCCCTGTAGGCGCGGCTCTCCCAGCCTTCGGTCACCACGGCGGGCGCGCGAAGCGGTTCGCCCGAGGGTCCCGGTGCCTCCATGAGCCGCAGCATCAATAGCCGGTTCAGCAGTGTGTAGGCGGCCTGCTTTTCGGCCTCGCGGCGGAAGTCATCCGTGGACCGGTCTCCCTTGGCGTTGGCGGCGCCCTGTGCTCGCAGCTGCTCGGCTACCCACGCCTCCAGGCGGCCTCGCCGGGCGCGCGCAACCTCGTCCAGCCCTGCGTCGCGGGCGTGCACCGAGAGCCGGTAGGCCGTCTCGGTGGCGGCGTGGAGGTCCTCGAGCAAGCGAGCACGCAGAGACCGGATGGTCGTCGAGAGCGCGCGCTTGGCGTCGGTAGTCATGGGCATGGTCGTCGTCCTCCAGTCACAGCAGCCGCACGCGCGCGCCGGCGCGGACCTGCTCGAGCAGGCGTTCCTTGATCTCGTCGACGAGCGCCTGCACGTCGGTCTCCGTCGCCACCTCTCGATTGCGCAGTTGCAGGTCGACCCGCGCGATGAGCGGCTTCTCGCCCTCGCTCAAGATCTCATCGAGGAGGTCGTTCGCCTGCTCCTCGGCACGCTGCAGCGCGAGCACGAACGGGTCCTTCAGGGAGACGAGCGGTGGTGCGATTGCCTCGGCGGTGGTGTCGGTCACCGCTAGCGCGAAGGGTCGGAGCACGCGGTGTGCTTGCTCGCCCGTGAGGGTGCTGAAGCCGTCGCGCGCCTTCACGCGGGCACGGGCCGTCTCCGCCTGCTGCTCTTGCCACTGGAGCAGCCGCTGCCTCTCGGCGAGGTAGCAGTTGCGGATCTCGGCGAGGTCCTCATCGAGCGCACCGATGTCGCGCCAGGGCCGCTCGGCCTCAAGCTGGGCAGCGACGCGCGTCGCGGCTGCCTCGACCTCGGTGGACTCGACGCCGAGGTCCTTAAGCTGAGTTGCCTGGTACGTGAGCACACCATGGGCGGCGATGACGCCCTGAATGGCCTCGACCGTCAGCTCTGCGCCGTAGAGCTGCAGGAGCTGGACGCCGTCTTGCAGCGTGTCGAGGTGCTTCTTGACCAGCTTCACGGTCGGCTTGGTCTGCCGACAGGTGCGGATGCACTGCTCGAGCGCCTCGCTGAGCTTGCCGAACACAGCTGGCCCCTCAGGCGAGCCTGGGAGCTGGTTGAGCTGGCCCTGGACGCTGCGGAGCTTCTGCGCGAGATGCGAGAAGTGCTGAGCGACCGCGTCGGCGATGGCGTGGTCTTCGCGATCCATGCGATGCTTGAGGCGTTCTTCAAAGAACTTGCAGATGCGCGCCCGCGCCTGGAAGCCGATGTCGTCTTCGCCGGCCGGGAAGATCGTTGTGCGTCGGAAGGCACGGTCCTTGTCGAAGAGGTCGCGCACTCCCGCATCGCGAATGGCGGTGATTTCATTGCCGCCATCGGGCTGCAGACGCACCTTGCCGGCGCGGAGCAGGCCCGCGACACAGGCCCTCACGACGTTCGCCGTGTAGCCGTAGGGTGGGCCGCCGAAATGGGCGAGGAGTGTGGTCCCGCCGAGGCCCCCCTCAGATTCGATGTGCTCCTGGATACGGCGTGCCACGACGCCGCTGCACGAGGAGACGTAGCGTCCGGAGTCGAGCTCGAGGATGCCGAGGTCGCCTGTGAGGAACTTGGGTGATGGGCCGGAGAGCTCGGCCTCGACGAGCTGAAGAAGTTCAGAGGGCTGGACCTGCGTGGCAGTGAAGTGCGGGAACAGCTCTGGCAGCACCCGGGTGGCCGTCGCATGAAGCGCTACGGCGAACGACGCGCCTTGCTGCTGTGGCGAGATGCTCCGACCTCGGAAGTATAAATTTCCGGCCATCCACGCCGCCGCGATATCGTCCCGCGCGCGCTTCTCGAGGTCCTCGGCACGGTTCTCCTCCTGCTGGAGCAGGAGCTTGCGGGAGGGATTCAACGACTCGCGGCGCGGCTTGTATTTCTTGACCATGGCCCGCGAACGGTAGAGATCGCGCGCGCGGTGGTCCACGTTGTCGCTGTCGCCGCACAGCCAGACGAGACGGTCGTGAAGTGCGGTCTCGCTGCTCTTCTTCACCCAGATGCTCTCAGTGCCCTCCTCTCTGGCTAGGAAGCGAAAGTCGACACGGGCGGCAGCGTCGTCGCGTGGGTCGACGAGGTTGACGTCGTCCGCGCGGCGGCCGTCGGAGAACTGTCCCGCCCAAGGGAAGGGCCGTCCTTGAAGTCGCGGGCGGTCCGGAGTGGCAAGGAGAAAGGCGAGCCCCTCCTGCACGATCTCGCTGATGGCTTCGCGCGCGACGCCGATGTCGCGGCGCTCACGCTCCCACTCCTCGCCGGCTGAGGACTGGATCTTGTAGCCGTGCTTCTCCGAGTACCCGAGGAGGTTCCTGCGGCGCAGCTCCTCGAGCGCCTCGGTCACGGCAGCCACATGGTTGCCGCGGTCGACTCGGTCGTAGAGACACTGCGCCACGAGTTTCGCATCGGTGGCCTGAGTGTCCTGAATGAGCTCGAGCAGTGCCACAGCCTTGGCCGCGCGCACCAGGAGTCCGTCCGCATCGTCGGTGCACTGGCTCAGCACGCGGGCCATCGACGCCTGCACGTCGGAGTCGAGCGCAGTGTGCTGAACCTCGTAGACCTGGTCCAGGGTCACAAGCGCGCCCACTGGCTGTTCGGCGAAATTCTGGTCGCGGAACAGCTCACCGAGAAGCTGGAGCAGGCCGCGGATGGCCTGGTCATCGCCCTGGGCTCGGGCCGAGCGTGTGCGCAGGGCGCTGGTGATCTGCAGGATCAGGTCGATCTGCCCGGGCAGCATCGGGTAGACCTCGACGAACTCCTCGGGAGTCACCGACTCACAACCGTAGGCATACAGCTTGAGGTCGGGCCGGTGGCTCTCGAAGAGCGCGCGCAGCTGTCCCTCGGCGTCGGGGCGCTTCTGGAGGAGTCGCTTGTGGACGACGTCCCGAATGTTCGTGGCCGCCAGATGGACGCGGAGCTTGGAAGGGAAGCGATCTTTCGCCCACACCAGGAAGGAGTCGTCCGCCTCCTCGTCGAGCTTCTGCTGCCCTAGCGCCAGCAGCCAGGCTTGGCCACGGAGCGTGGAGCCGATGGCGGTCGCGAAGGCACGCAGCCGGTCCACACGGTCTTTGTTGGATAGAACGTATTGGGAGACCTCGTCGACAACGAGGAACAGCGTCGCACGCGGGCGACGGAACTTGAGCATGTCGCGAATGGCTGCCACGGCCTCCTCGGGGGACTCGGAGCGCGCATGGGTGCCGCCGCGGCTGGTGAACCAGCTCATGGGGTCGGTGTACCGGTCGGGATACATCACGCTCATGACGTGCGAGAAGTCCTCCTCGGCCAGCGCCCTGTCCTTCACGTCGGCCCATGGCGTGCCGAGTGTCTCTTGGGCCATTTCCTCGAAGCGGGACCATTCGCCGTCACGCTCGAGGCGCAGCTCGAAGTCCGCCACGAGGGGCTCGGTGCTGCAGTAGCCGAGCCGTTGTTGGACCTGCCGAACGGTCGCGGCGTGGATGTGCTCGTTGTCGCGCGCGATGCCGCCAATGTCGAACACGACGGCCAGCGGATCGATCTTCTGGCGAAGAACACGCCATGCCTCGCGCAGCTCGGCAGACTTCGGCGACGTGTCTCGCTGAAGCCACGCCTCCGCGAGCGATCCTCCGTCCGGCAAGGCGACGCCATCGAGGGAGAGCCCGAGCAGCTTAGCGAAGCTCGACTTACCGGAGCCGTAGAAACCTGAGATCCAGGCGTTGGGGAGTTCGGGCCCACCTGCCTTGTCGAGCTCCGCGGTGATGTTCGTAAGCAGCCGGACGTACTGCTCGTGGATGCCGCTCGGCACACGACGATGGTTCGGGTGGTCCTCGGGCCAGCCGCCGGTGATGATGTACTCGGAAATCTCGGCGGCGAGCTTGTCCGCGCCCTGCTCGTGAAAATAAACGACCGGCGGGATATCCCGCGTGACGTCAGAGAGAAAGAGGTCGCGAATCAGCATGTCGTCCCTCATGGATAGATCCGGGGTCGGTAGTCGTTGTCCGGGTTGAGAATGCCCATGAACGAGAGTCCTGCCAGTCCTCGTCGTTCGCCCGGATAGAGCAGGACCGCCGGCACATTTCGCGTCCTGCCGTCGAGGTGACGAAGAAGAGCCGATGATCGAATGAATGGATACAGTGCGCCCGCGCGCCCGATGAAGGCCACCGTCCGGTCAACGGTGTCCGGGTGCCTGTCGGCGTACTCGCAGATCAGGCGGCTGCAATCCGCTGCGATCCCATCCGGCCCTTCGATGAGTGGCCAGAGTTTCGACTTCAAATAGTTCAACCCGCGCTCCGGTTCGATGCCGGCCATGCGCTCTTCCATCTGCATGACACGGTCGACCCACTCCAAGCCCTGCGCTCTGACACGGTCAAGAAGAAGCTTTTGAAGGCTGATTGAAATGACCATCCAGCCGTTGGCGGCAAGGTCTGCGGTCAAGCGCTGCACTTCGCCACGGAGCTTGAACTCATCGGGCGGCTCGTACTGCATTATGGCGAAGCGATAGTTGCGCATCGTACTTATATGCGGGCCGTCCTCGTGGATGAGATCTCGGCGCAGCGCGGCGAACGCCTCTTGCAGAGGACTCTGTTGAAACAGAGGAAGGGTCATAGGGCAGCTCCAGCCAGGCGCCGCTCATCACTGGGGAGGTTGACGTCGGCCCACATCCGCAAGTCGTGATGCCTCCATCCGAAGTCGATGAGGTCACCCTGACGCCTGAAAGCGAGCCCAGGGAGCCCACGCAAGCGCTCCTCAAGGATGGCACCCTCCAGCCCGACCGAACTCGTGTACGGGTTATCGAGGAGACTTCCCTCGAACTCCGTCTCTCGCAGCAGGTACATGAGGTACTCGAGCGCTTCGTCCGGCACACGCGGCACGCCAATAGGACGAGGGTCGCGGTTCGAGGTGACCAAAGCGGCCGAGTACGCCGCGGAGAGGAGCTTGCTGGCGAACTGGATTCGCATCGACATCATCCAGCGGCCGGGCCCTTGCTGTCCGACCCAAGCGACGGCGAGATCGCGAGTCACCTCGGGCCGAGGCCCAGAGCGACGCCCCACCAGATAGGATCCCGTGAAGCGTCGATAGAGAGGGTCGGTGAGTTGCAGATGCCAGTGGCAGATGGCTCTGCGTGTTTCCGGTGACATATGTTGCCAGCTGTGGAGCACGGCGAGCGCCGACGGAAACGCACTGAACCGGGCGCGCATGTTGGTGAGAAGCACCTCGACGCGCGCCAGACTCCGAGCGCCAAACCAGTACTCGTCGAAGGCCCGCTGGGCGTTCACGTCAGTGGTCTCGTCGGCGCGGGCCCAGAAGGCGCGCGAGTCATCGACCTCAAGGGCACACTTCGAGAGGCGCGTGTGCATTTCCGTCACCTCTCGTGGGCAGCCCGTCATGATGCTCTCCTGTAGTGGGGAAGCGGGTAGGTCTCGGTCGCTGGGGCGAGCACTGCGACGAGCTTCCTCACCCGTTGATCCAAGGCGATCGGAGGGCTCCCTTTGAGTCGCCGTCCGACCGGTGAAGCTGCCGCATCAGCCTCACCGTGGCCGATGACCCAGTCCCAGAAATGATCCCGGTGCCAGCCGGCACTGATAACTGCCAGGCCCGGTAGCGCCTCGTCCGGCGTGCGGCCCGAGCGCTTCAGATCCTGGAAGCGCTCCTCGATTCGCTCGTCCAGCTCGAAACCCAGACTGAAGAGCGAGACGATTCGGTCAGGATCGTGGTCCTGGCACCGGAACTCCGCGTCCGTCCGTCGAGCAGCCTCTCTCGCGCCCTGAAGCGCAGCCCAGCGCCAGGTGCCCGGCAACAGCCGGCGGAACAGATCCTCACCGCCGTACTCGGAAACGAGGTCGGAACGCCACCAACCAAGCCCGCGGTCTTCCCCCATCTCGCCCGCCCACGCCACCACGAGCTGCGAGGTGAGCGCCGTGTCGATGTCCGACATCGGAATCGGCGTTCGTTCGCTCCCGGCCGGTACGTTCTCGGCATCGAACATGCTCATGGCTCGACCTTCTCGTTATCCAACGCCGCTGCTCCACCCGCTTCAAACCGAGCGTCGCCCTGTGAGGGCTTGAATTTCCACAACCGGCCCACCCGATGCGCGGGTAGGGAGGGGAGCTGCTTACGGATCGACTCCAGTACCCGCTTCTCATACTGAAACTCAGACTCGGCGACGGTCGTCACCGACCCATTTCCCTCGCTCCTCGCCACCTTCGCCACCCCCCGGTGCGATCACGCCGATGACCGCGGTACATCGTATCGTCGTCGACGCAGGAGTGTTACGTGCGGGCGCTGAAGTGCAGTACAAGTGATCTAACGTCGTTCATTCATGAGGGTGCGTCAGCTTGCTGGCGAACCCTTTGTGGTGGGTGTTGGTGGGGGCTTTCGGAGTCTGGACAGGCTGATGGCCCGGTTGTCTCGTCGGGTGGGCGCCGGGTTCCACTGCTCCAGTGGGCTGGTGCTGCTCACAAGGACGGGAAGGTGCTGGTCAGCCAGGGTTCGGGAGGGCGTGGAGCCGGTCCACGGTGTCGGTGATCACGTGGGTCCAGGGCCAGTGCTTGGCGAGGCGGAGGTAGCGGCGGCGGCCGATGGTGAGCTGGGCGGCGGTGGAGAACAGCCGAAGCCGTAGGCGGCGGGGCTCCTACTGCCAGGCCTTGCCGGTCAGGGCGAGCAGGGGCATCCAGGCGAGCAGGTCGAGGGCGATCTGGATGATCTCCAGCCAGATTTGGTTCTGAGCCGTGTCGTGGAGGGGGAGTTGCGAAGGCCGGTTGCGTAGGCGGCGCGGATACGGTCCGCGGCGCGGGCCCGCGGTCGGCGGCGCAGTTCGAGGGTGGTGATCGCCTCGCCCGCCGTGTTGGTGGCGAAGCAGGTCAGCCGCATGCCGTCGGCGTCGGTGAAGCGCAGTTGGGCGCCGGGGTGCGGGCGTTCCTTGCGCACGATCAGTCGCATGCCCTTGGGCCAGCCCGTCAGGCAGTCGCCGGCGAGTTCGGCGACCCAGGCGCCGTCGCGGATGTCGCCGTCGGGTTCGACGGCCGGTGTCCAGGCCGAGGCCGGGACCTTCAAGACGGCCTGGTGGATGGTGTCGGTGATGGTCATGCCGACCGGGTACGACAGCCACCGACTGCGCTTCACGAGCCAGGCGACGAACTCGTGGGTGCCGCCGGAGTCGGTGCGGATCAGCGTCTGCCAGCCGCGCCGCAACCGCTTCGACAGTTGAGCCAGAGCCAGCTTGGTGGCCTCGATGTGGTCGGCGGCGGTGTTGGAGCCCGCATTGCCGGGCCGCAGCAGGCTCACGACCGGCTCGCTGGACCCGCCGCGACCGTGGTCGACGAACCCCATCAGCGGGTGGTGCCCGAACGTCTTCTTCCATGTCGCGGCAGCGTCCTGCTTCTCGGAGTCTGCCAGGACGAGGACGCCGTCGATGTCGACGATCACCTGCCCGCCCGCGTCCGGTGCCACATCACCGGCCAACCGCCATACATGTTCGCGTACTTCGACACGGGCGGTGCGCAGCGCGACCAGGACCCGCTGCCCGCCCGACGCCAGCTTGCTGATCAGCCGGGAGACCGTGGGATCGGAGGCCACCGGCCCGAACACGTCCGACTCGGCCCGCAGCAGGCCCACATCGGCCAGGCAGTCCCCGCCCAGCGCCACCGCGAGCGCCACATCCAACAGAACCTTGCCCGGATCGTGCACCGCCCGGGCCTTCCGCCACGGCGCCAACGCCTGCGATATCGCCGCATCCAGGCCAGACTTGCGGACCGTCTCGACTAGCAGCACCGCACCGGCCTGCGAGATGACCTCGCCACCACCGCCACGCGCGGACGGTAACGGCAGCCTGCAGCTTGTCGCGGAGGTGACACGGACCTGCGAGGCCAGGTCACTACGGTGTACCCATCTCTTCTGAGCGTTCACTCAAAGGGCTTAAGCCACCGCTGAGTAGCACACAGACCGTCCGTGGACTATCTGTGGACGGATCGCGTTTCATCGGCCGATCACGGGCTCGTGACCTGCGCAAACGTCGAAGCCCGAAAGGGCCTCCGGGGCCGTGTGCGCAGGTTCGGATCCTCCCGGGCCCTGCATGAGGTGTCGTTTCTCTTACTCCTGGCCGTCGATTCGCTTCGCGTAGACCTTCAGGTTGCCGGAGTGGCTTACACGGCGGCCAACTCACACCACACGACCTTTCCCCGGTTGCCGTCTCGCGTCAGTGGCTGCCAGCCCCACAGGTCGGCGCACGCCCGGACCAACCCCAGCCCCCGCCCTTCCTCCGCCTCGGCGACCTGCTCAAGCGGCACGGGCGGCTCCGGCGGCTCGGGGTCAGCGTCCCAGGCCCCGAGCCGAAGCACACCTGCCGACCAGCGCACACGCAATGCCGCCGGGCCCTTGGTGTGGCGTACGGCGTTGGAGACCAGCTCCGTCGCAAGGAGTTCGGCAGTGTCAACCAGGCGGATCAGGCCGTGCATGGTGAGGATGAGGCGGAGGGTGCGGCGGCTGATGGTGACGGCGCGTAGGTCGTTCGGGATGTAGAGGCAGTACTCCCAGGACTCGGTGAGGTTTTCGGGCATGCGTCAGCTCCGTTTTGGGTTGGGGATGGGGTTGCGGGGCAAGCGGGGGCATTGCCGCAGCCGTCATGGAACGACCGAGCAGTGCGCTTCCGCAGCGTGTGCGTTACGTCACTGACCGTATGGCATAAAATTGTTCCACTTCAAGCCGATCGCGTAACCTGGCACCGAACGAATTACCGCAGCAAGGCCGTTGAAGGCGAGGACGAAGTCATGCCGCCCAGACTGCAACCGACCGCACGTCAGGTTCGCCTGGGCGCTGAATTGCGGAAACTGCGTGAAGCCGCAGGACTCAGGGCCCGTGAGGCGGCGGCGCTGCTCGGGTCCAACTCGGTCCAGATGAGTCACATCGAGTCCGGGATTGCCGGCGTCAGCGAGGAACGCGTACGGCGTCTTGCCGCTCATTACAGCTGCACGGACGAGGGGTTGCTCTCAGCGCTGGTGGCAATGGCGACTGAACGAACGCGCGGCTGGTGGGATGAGTACCGGGATCTGCTGCCCCAGCCGTTCCTCGACCTCGCCGAGTTGGAGCACCACGCCAGCTACCGGTGGGACGTGGACTTCCTGCACGTCCCAGGCCTGTTGCAGACCGAGGACTACGCCCTGGCCCTCTTCTCGTACGTGAACCCGGAATTCCCGAAGAGCGATGTGGAGCGCTGGGTGGAACACCGGATGAAGCGCACAATCATCATCGAACGGCCCGACCCGATCCCGTATGAGACGGTGATCCACGAGGCAGCGCTGCGCATCAGGGTCGGCGACCGAGCCGCAGCACGGGCTCAGCTCGCCCGCGTCCTGGAACTCTCTGAAGCCGACCACGTCACCGTACGCGTCATCCCCTTCGATCTGGACGGCTTCGCCGGAGCAGGAAGCGCCATGGTGTACGCAGGTGGTCCGGTCCCCAAGTTGGACACTGTCGTGCGTGACGGACCCAATGGCCCTGCGTTCATTGACGCCGAAGCCCAACTCGGCCGCTACCGAACGCTCTTCCGTAGGGTAGAGGCGGCGTCGCTCGAACCCGAGCGTTCGCGTGACCTCATCCTCCGGATGACGAAGGAGCTGTGAGTCCATGATGACCCGCAATACCTGGCAAAAGTCGTCCTACTCCGGCGGTGGCCAGGGCGACGCCTGCGTGGAGGTTGCACATCGCCACACCCACATAGCCATCCGCGACTCGAAGGTTCCGGCCAGGGCCACCCTCTCCATCCCGACCGGAGCCTTCACCGCCTTCATCGAAGCCCTGAAGGGCGACACCTGCTCCACGGTGACGGACTCCACCAGGTTCCGAGGCTGATCCACCTCGTTCCCCCCTCTCTGTCAGCCTTAGGTGAGCCGCGCCCGGCTCGCACGCGAACACCTTCAACGGCGCCCTCGCCGCCAGCGACTGGAGCAGAGTCGGCGTCGCCGGGATGCGGATCAGGCGGTCGGCGTACGGCACCACCGCCTCATCCCCGACCGGCAGGCCCTCCTCGCGATCCTGGCACCGGCCATCTTCACCCCTGTGTGCACGGTCGCCTATCCGCACAAGACCTACAGCAACACCCACATCTACCCCACCGCCCTGCCGCCGGCCGACGAGGCAGCATCCGGTGGAAGCGCAACAGCCCTGTGCGGCTCGCAGCCCTGACCTGGAAGCTGCCTCCACCTTGCGGGTGACGAAGCTTGCCAGGGTTTTCGCCCTGGTGTTCCACCTCTACGCCCCTGCTGGCCGCGCGAGCTCGATCAAGCCCAATCCTGGCCGGGTGACGCCCTGTTGCCGTGCCGTCACCCGCGATAGCCTGCACTTGTCCTGTGTGGCACAGGCGCCGACACAGGTGGCGACACACGAGCGGCAAGAGGGGGATCGTGGAGCGGCGCAACGTGCGGGGGCACTACGAGGAACTGGCAGCCGAGTACGATGAGCACTGGGTCTACGGTCCGGACTACATTCCCTGGATGGCCGGCCGGATCGCCGAGGCACTGCGGCTCAGCCCTGCGGACCGGATCGCCGACATCGGCTCCGGTACCGGTCTGTTCGCCAGGGAAGTGGCCAGTCAACTCCAGCCAGGCCATCCGATTCTGTGCGTCGATCCTTCCGAAGCGATGCTCCGTCAGCTGGGCACCCCGCCGGCGCCCGGCCTGAAGCCGATCGTCGCTTCGGCCGAGGACATCGCAGAAGGGCACGGTCTGCCGTACGAGCAGCTCGACGCGATGTGGCTCAAGGAGTCGGTGCACCACGTGACCGATCAGGCACGCACACTGCGGGGCCTGGCCGACCGCCTGGCCCCCGGAGGACGGCTGCTGGTGGTGATGCTCCCGGCCACGATCCAGTACCCGCTGTTCCAGGCGGCCCTCGACCGCTTCGAGGAGCTTCAGCCGGACCCTGCCGATATCCAGGCGCACTTGAGTGCGGCCGGGCTGGAAGCCAGTCTCACCCACGTCGAGCATGAGCTGCGCATCGACCGGGACAGGTACTTCGGCATGGTACGCGCCCGCTACATGTCCTTGCTGTCCACGTTCAGTGACAGTGAGATCGAGAAGGGCATCGAAGAGATGCAGGCGGCTCACCCGGAGCCTGTCCTGGTGTTTCCCGACCGGTTTGCGTTCGTCCTTGGGCAACGGCGCGTGGAGGGCACGTGAGTACCGTGGTCGACGAACGGCTGCGGCGCCTGAGGAGTGAACTCGACGACCACTCGCGGATCGCCGATCGATTAGGGCTCGATCTGGAGCGGCCGCTGCGGTCCCTCAACGACGGTTATCCGGAGAACGCGGTCGCCCTGGTCGGGAAACTGACCGAGAAGCTGCTCAAGGAACTGTGGCGGCACCACGGCGTCGAGGGCGACCCTTCGACAAAGGCGCTGAACGACCTGGTTAAGCGGTGTCGTCCTTACATCCGCAGCAGTACAGTCCTGGACGCACTCGACGACATCCGGCGGCTGCGCAACCGGTCCACGCACGACGGGTACGACATCAGCGACGAGGATGGCCTGCTGGCGGTCCGCAGGCTCGTCGACGTGCTGGTCTGGTTCACCGACACGGGGAGCGCGGCACTACTCGGCGGTGAACCCGACATGGCCGCCGAGGTGGCGCGCCGCTGCGAGTTCCTTGCCGGGCTGTACGTCACCCTCGGCTACCGACAGGCCAAGCGGTTCGTCCTCAGCCCCGACACCGTGTACCAGTTGTTCTGCCGCGAGTCGGGAATGCGGCTGGAGTACGTGGAGCTGATGCTCTCCCGGGACGCCGACGACCTGAATACCGTTCTTGCCTCCAATGGTGGCGAACTGCTGCGGACGCGGCTGCCCAAGTTCACCCGATTCGTCGTCCTTGACGACGACAGCGATGGCGGTGCAGAGTCCGGCGCGCTCCATCAGATACTGGGCCTGGACTTCCGAATCGTGCGCTACGACGGTTTCGTCGACGCCATCGTCAATCTCGACAACCACCTCGCTCCTCTCGTCTCTGCCATCAACCCTGCCGAGTCGCGGGCCATCGTCGCTGCGGCGACGCTGACCACCGACCCGCGCACCGGCGAGTCGCAGGTGGTGCAGTCCGGGGACGCGGCGGAGCTGCTCGCGCGGCTTGCGCGCGGCAGTGCGAACGTATTGGTGACCGGTCGGCCCGGAAGTGGAAAGAGCACGCTCCTGCGCGCGCTGGCGGCCGACCCCGAGGTCCGTCGCTTCCGCTTCTACTTCGACCTCGGTCTCAAGCCGAAGAACGAACCGTTCTCCGAGTACGCAGGCCGTCTGCTGGCGCCGACCATGACGTCGTCGGACCGCTCCCGCGCCTACGACCTCTTCCTCTACCTGATCCGCTCCGGGACCGCGCTGTGTGTGCTCGATGCCGTCGACGAGGGCGTCGAGGAATCGAGCCCCGCTGGCTTCCTGCAGCTCTTCACCGATCTCGCCGCCGTCCTGTCCGCGGAATCAGCGGTGGTCATGAGTTCGCGGGTCTCCTTCCTGGCGGACTCACCCCAGGTGCGCCAGCTGCTGGACAGTGGCGCCGGCCGCTCGGAGCAGCTGGTCGAGCAGATGTACACAAACGGCCTGGACCCGGCGCGCGTCCCGCATTTCCATGTCGTGCGCCTGGCCGAGCCCGAAGCCACCCCGCTGGAGAAGCGGCTCACCACCGCGCTGAAGCTTCCGTCGGGGCAAACACTGGCGAACATCCTCGGCGCACACATCGAGCGAACACTGGCGGAGCGCGGGCAGCCCAATCTGGAGCGCCGCCTGCCCGCCACATTCGGGCAGGCTTTCCTCACGGACCAGACGGTTTTCTCACTCCTTGACTTGTTCCGGCAGTTGGGCACCGAGGCCTTCTCGGACGGACGGCTTGATCTCGACGCCTGTGTCCTCGCACCGTTGCTGCGCCCCGCCGGGGCCGAGCATGTCGCCTTCGTGCACACGGCATACCAGGAACTGCTGGCCGCCCGGTATCTCGCCGAGCCCGCGAACCGGAACACGGCAGCGAACCTTCCGCGCGGTGCCTTCCTGACCGAGCAAGTGCGCGCCTTCCTCGTCGGCATGCCCGGCACTCCGCAGACCGACGACTGTGTGCTGCCCGCGGGGGCCTACCTTGTCGGCCCGGCCGAAAGGCTGTTGATCCGCCGCATCGAGCGCCCCGTACGCTTCGACCGCCATGCCGTCACCGCCGCTCGCTACCGCCGATTTCTCAACGCCCTCAACGCGGACGGCAGCTCGCGATGGGACCACCCGGACCAGCCCGCCCACATCACACACCGCCCCTCGACCGACCGGCTACGGCACCCCGACTACTACGAGAACCCCCGCTACGACGCCCACCCGGCCGTCTGCGTCAGCTGGTGGGGCGCGTACGCCTTCGCCGCCTTCGAAGGCAAGCGGCTCCCGACCGCGCTTGAATGGGAGGCTGCCGCGCGCGGCGTCGACGGGCGACTGTTCCCGTGGGGCGACACACCTGACGGCACCCACGTGAACTGCGCCGACTCGTGGGTCGGCCATCCCCTCGTGACGTACCAGGCGTGGTACCGGGACTTCGCGGGCGACACCGTACGCCGGGCTGGGGTCACGCCTGTCACGGACCGC
The DNA here is from genome assembly GCF_053599115.1 of Streptomyces sp. NPDC001020. Classification (NCBI taxonomy): domain Bacteria; kingdom Bacillati; phylum Actinomycetota; class Actinomycetes; order Kitasatosporales; family Streptomycetaceae; genus Streptomyces; species Streptomyces sp. NPDC001020. The sequence goes on from NZ_JBSFLQ010000021.1 coordinate 141,812, forward strand.
CCCAGCAACCGCTCACCGTTCGGCATTCTCGACATGGTGGGCAACTGCTGGGAGTGGACCTCCACCAGCCTGGCCGATCCTGGCGAGGCCGCCGTCATCTGCGGCGGCAGCTATGACAACCCGATGCGCGCGGTGCAAACCAGCAGCAAGGGCGTCTACCGAAAGCACGGTGCGAGCAACGCGGTCGGCTTCCGATGTGTGCAGGACCTCGGCAGGGATTCCGACGGAACAGAGGAGACGGCAGCATGAGCGGCGGCGGGCCCCGCCACGGAACCATCGTCGACACGCGACCGAGCGGCGGAGGACCGCGAGGTGTGCTCAGCTCCTACATCGTCCAGGACGACGAGGACGAGCGGTACTACGGCTTCGACTACCGGCAGATCGTTACCGAAGGATTCCGGACCATCCGCCCCGGCGAACGCGTCCGCTTCCACATCAGCGCCGAAAGCCCCGACCGGGCGGAGTTCGTCATCCGCCTGGACCAGCCCGATCCAGCAGAGTACTACCGATGACCTCCGATATTCCGCTGCCCGACGAAGCCAAAGGGGCGCGCCAGGAACTGACCGTGGTCCTCCCCGTGCAACTGCTACGCGTCCCCGACTTGGCCGAAGGACCCTTCCCGTTCGAGCTGGGCAGCCGCCGCACCGATACCCAGACCCGATCCACCTACTTCGCCCCCGCCTCCGCACGTGCCCTGTACGGGGCACCCGGACGACCCCGCCGCTGGCACCAGCCGCTGGACGTCAAACACAACGGAATGCACCTGCTCGGCATGGAACTCCTGCGCGCGGCCACTGCTCGCAACCCCGAACACGCCCTCGCTGTAATGCACTTCAGTGTGGAGCGACCGCTACTGCCGGTGCTGCGGGCGCTAGCCGGACGGCGGCCGGCCTCGGCCGACGAACCGCTCACCGGGCCGTTCGACCCGGCCGAACTCCTCGTCGGCATCGCCGACGTCCGTGTCCCGGGCGCACCGTTCGCCACCGCACGGCCCTACACCATCGCCTTCATGACCCCAACGGCACAGCACGCTCCCGCCCTCCGCTCCGGCCCAGAAGGGGAACTGCCCGCCACCGCGGACCGCTGGCTGTGGCGACTGGCCTCACGTTCCACGCCGGAGGACTTCCCTCTCCCACCAGAGGCTGCCGACGACCAACTCAATTACACCGTGCGGATCTCGGCGGACTGGAGCGCCCTGGTGCTACGACAGGGAGCCGCCTTCCTCGGTCACCGACCCGACACCGGAGCGGGTGACTTCTTCGACTTCGGGGCACTGCACTCCCGTACCGTCTATCTCGACGCCCTGCTCCTCGGTGCTCTTCAGCGCGATCACATCGACGAACTCACCGACGAACTTTCTGAGGTGTTCGACTCCGCACGACTGGCGCGCCGCGTCGCCGGTCTGGAGAGGAACATCGCCGCCTTTCGCAGCACCTACTGGCGACAACACCTCACCGCCCACGGCCCGGCGAATGATCTACTGCTCGCCTTCCAGAACCAGCACCGGCTACCCGCCCGCTTCAACGAGATCCTCGCCGAAGCCGCCGACTACAGCAGGCTCGTACAGACGCAGGAGAGCCAGCAGATCAGCGGCGCCCTGGGCGTCCTCACCGTTCTCGGCCTCCCCCTCGGCACCGCTCTCAGCATCCTGCAGGTCCTCGGCGACAACTCCGCAACACACCTGCTCATAGCACTCGCACTGTCCGTCGCCGCCACAGCAGCAGCCTTGACAACACGGTACGGGCGCTTGGTCCTGTCGTCGCTCCGGGGCGGGGAGGGCAAGCCCTAGGTGTTCTGCCCCGGGAGGTTGTGGACGGTGACAGGGCTCACCACTGATCGATCTTGAAATAGGTGAGGGCCTTCTGGCCTGGTGTGGATTGCGACA
>NZ_JBSFLQ010000022.1:0-143384 GCF_053599115.1 Streptomyces sp. NPDC001020
AAACGCTCGGCTGGGAAACCCCAGCCGAGCGCCTCGCTAAGCTCCTGGCCACAGCCAGTTGATCACCTGTGTTGCAACGACCCCTGGAATTCGCCAGGTGGCGCCGGGGGCCCGCAGCGGGGTTCGGTCAGCCGCTCACACCGCGGCTGAGTTCCCAGAGCTGCAGATCGGACGAGGTGCTCATGGCGTATTCGCCGCCCATGATGTCGTCACGAACGGCGACGTACTGCTTGCCCTGCCACAGCGGGATGATCGGTGCGTCCTCGGCGACGATGTCCTGGATGTCGGTGATGCTCTTCGACGCGGTGAGCCGGTCGGCCTCGCGCTGGGACTGCGGGATCAGGGTGTTGCGGATCTCGCTGTTGGCGTACGGCAGGTTGAGGAAGTTGCCCTTGTCGAGGAACGGCGTGAGGAAGTTGTCCGCGTCCGGGAAGTCCGGGAACCAGCCCATGCCGTAGACGTCGTACTGGCCCTTCAGCTCGGCCGGGCGGAACTTGTCCCAGGTGGTGCCCTCGACGCTGATGTCGAACAGCCCGCTGTCGTTGAGCTGCTTCTTCAGCACCTCGAACTCCTTGGCGGTGCCCGCGCCGTAGTGGTCGGTCGTGTAGTGCAGCGTCAGCTTCACCGGGGTGGTGACGCCCGCCTTGCTCAGCAAGTTACGGGCCTTGTCCACGCTCGGGTTGCCGTACTTGTTGAAGAACGAGTTGGAGTGGCCGGTGATGGTCGCCGGGACGAGCGAGTACAGGCTCTGGGCCTGGGTGCCGTACACCTTGGAGACCAGCTCGTCGCGGTCGATGATCTGCGCCATCGCCTGGCGGACGGCCTTGTTCTTCACCGTCGGCGCGTCGGTCTTGAAGGCCAGGTAGCGGGTTGCGAGGCCCGGCATCTCGACCAGGTTGACCTTGCCGGTGGTGTCGCTCTGGCGGTCGTCGATCTGTTTCGGCGTCATGGTACGGCTCATGACGTCGATGTCGCCCTTGTCGAGGGCGGTGCTCATGGCGGCGGCGTCGCTGAAGGACTCCAACACCGCCTTGTCGTTCTTCAGCGTGAGCTGGCCCTGGTAGTGAGGGTTCTTGGTGAACGTGGCCTTGACCAGCTCGTTGTTCTTGACTTCGGCCTGCATCGTGTACGGGCCGGAGCCGCTGATCTGGAAGCCCTCGCGCAGCTTGTCCTTCTCGTAGTCCTTGGGGCTGAGGATGGCCGCGACCGGCGTGGACAGCTTGAACGGGAAGGTGGCGTCCGCGGTCTTCAGGTGGAAGATGACCTCGTTGTCGCCCTGCGTCTCGACGGTGTCGATGGTGGACAGCAGGCCGTCGACACCGCTGTCGGCCTTGATGGTGCGGACGCGGTCGATGGAGAACTTCACATCGGCCGCGGTCACCGGGTCGCCGTTGGCGAACTTCAGATCCTTGCGGAGCTTGCAGGCGTAGCGCTCGTTGCCCTTGTCGCTGAAGCCGCAGCTCTCGGCGGCCTCAGGTACGGGATCACCGCCACCACGGGGCTGGGCCATCAGCGTCTGCACGACCTGGCGGAGGATGTTCCAGGGGCCGTTGTCGTACGCGAAGGCCGGGTCGAGGGGCGCGGGGGCGTCTTTGTCGGCGATGAACCGGTCGGTGGTGCCGACGACAATGGCGTCGCCGCTCTTGCCCCCGCTGTCGGACCCGCCACAGGCAGCGAGGACGGGGGTGAGCAGACCGACGACGGCCGGCAGCACCAAAGTCTTACGGTTCATGCTCGAGTTTCTCCACAGCTGTTGAGTCCGTGTATCCGACAGGCATGGGTGGTGCGACGGAGCACGGGGATACGTAGCGATGTTCTCGCGAAGACATTAGTCCGCACCTGCACAAGGGCTCACAGCCACCGGAGTTGAGCCCCCATCACGCTGCGGAACCGGCCGTGGACACACCGAACAACCGGTCAGGGAAGGATTCGTGCAGCGGTTCACCAATCGGGACACAAGGACACTTCGAGCCTGCCCGAACAGGTCTGAACAGCACGCATCCGAACCGCCGCCCCCTCACCTGCTGGTGACTAACGTCACATGCCCAATTGGGCAGAGTGGTAGCGGAATTCGGCCGGACGGCCGGTATTAATTCATTCGGCTTGGACGGCCCTCGGTAATCCGGGCATTCGAGGTGCACACTGGGTGAACACCTAGCGCATTTCCGTCATCAATCCGTTGAGAAAAGGCAGGTCGACCTCTTCGAGTGAGGTGACCACGGTGCGGCCGACGGCGGGGGCGATGGGGGTGACCGAGGGCACGGCGACCACCCGGCAGCCGGCGGCTTCGGCGGCCGCCACGCCGGTCGTGGTGTCCTCGATGACGGCGCAGCGACCGGGACTCGCGCCCAGCCCCGACGCGGCCAGCAGATACGGGTCCGGGAACGGCTTGGTGCGTTCCACTTCGTCACCCGCGACGGTCAGCGCGAAGTACTGCGGGCCGATGGAGGCCAGGACACGGTCGATGATGCGCCGGTGTGAGGCGGAGACCAGGGCCGTGGGGATCTCGTGCGCCGCCAGTTCGGCCAGCAGCCTGGCGGCACCCGGCATCAGGGGCAGCGTGCGACCGATACGGTCCTCGAAGCCGTCGTTGAGCAGCACGGTGAGGTCGTCGAGGTGGATGTCGGCCCCGGTGGCTTCGATGAGGAACCCCGCGCTGCGTTTCATGGGGCCGCCGACCACGACGTCGCGCCAGGACTGGTCGAGCGTGTGGCCGAGGCCGGCGAAGACCTCGACCTCGACGTCCCACCAGAACCCTTCGGTGTCCACCAGGGTGCCGTCCATGTCGAGGAGTACAGCCTGCAGAGCTGAGCCTTCGCCCTTACGGGTGCCGAGGGCGGGGACCGTGGTGGTCATCCGGGCATACCTCCATGTAGGGACGACCAGGCCGGTTCCCGGACAGGGAACCGGCCTGCGGTGGACGGATCAGTTTACGACCGTCGCGGGCACGGCGCCTCTCGGCGCGGAAGCGACGCGCCCGCGGACGTACGGGAAGGGTCTCGGGCACGCCCGGGCCGGCTTCGTGCGCGGCCCCGGCGTCGGCCCGGGACGCCGTCGCGGCTCTAGCGCGCGTTGAAGTACTTGGCCTCCGGGTGGTGGATCACGATGGCGTCCGTGGACTGCTCCGGGTGGAGCTGGAACTCCTCGGAGAGGTGGACGCCGATCCGCTCCGGTTCCAGCAGCTGGGCGATCTTGGCGCGGTCCTCGAGGTCGGGGCAGGCGCCGTAGCCGAGCGAGAAGCGGGCGCCGCGGTACTTGAGGGCGAACATGTCCTCGATGTCTGCCGGGTCCTCACCGGCGAAACCCAGTTCGGAGCGCACGCGCGCGTGCCAGTACTCGGCCAGCGCCTCGGCCAACTGCACGGACAGGCCGTGGAGTTCGAGGTAGTCGCGGTAGGAGTTCGACGCGAACAGCCGACCGGTCTCCTCACCGATCCGGGAGCCGACGGTGACGACCTGGAAGCCGACGACGTCCGTTTGGCCGGACTCCTCGGGGCGGAAGAAGTCGGCCAGGCACAGACGGCGGCCGCGGCGCTGGCGCGGGAAGGTGAACCGGGTGCGTTCGTTGCCCTGTTCGTCCAGGACGATCAGGTCGTCGTCCTTGGACACACACGGGAAGTAGCCGTGGACGACGGCCGCTTCGAGAAGGTTCTCGGTCTGGAGCCTGTCCAGCAGGCCGCGCAGTCGGGGCCGCCCCTCGGTCTCGACCAGTTCCTCGTACGTCGGCCCGTCGCCGGTGCGGGCCTGCTTGAGGCCCCATTGGCCCTTGAACAGCGCGCCCTCGTCCAGCCAGCTCGCGTACTCCTTGAGCGGGATGCCCTTGATGACGCGAGTGCCCCAGAAGGGCGGTGTGGGCACGGGGTTGTCGGTGGCGACGTCCGAGCGGACGTGGCCTTCCTCGGGACGTTCCTCGATCTCGACCGTGGCCGCCCGTACCCGACGCTGCCTGAGTTCGGGCAGTTTCGCCCCGGGCACGCCCCGCTTGAGTCCGACCAGCGCGTCCATCAGACGCAGGCCCTCGAACGCGTCCCGCGCGTAGCGGACCTCACCCTCGTACAACTCGTGCAGGTCCTGTTCGACGTACGCCCGGGTCAGCGCGGCACCGCCGAGGATGACCGGATAGTTGGCCGCCAGACCGCGCTGGTTGAGCTCCTCCAGGTTCTCCTTCATGATCACCGTGGACTTGACCAGCAGCCCGGACATACCGATGACATCGGCCCGGTGCTCGTCGGCGGCCTCCAGGATCGCGGAGACCGGCTGCTTGATCCCGAGGTTGACGACGTTGTAGCCGTTGTTGGACAGGATGATGTCGACGAGGTTCTTGCCGATGTCATGGACGTCACCGCGGACGGTGGCCAGCACGATCGTGCCCTTGCCCTCGGCGTCCGACTTCTCCATGTGCGGTTCGAGGTGAGCGACCGCGGCCTTCATCACCTCCGCGGACTGCAGCACGAACGGCAACTGCATCTGACCGGAACCGAACAGCTCACCGACGACCTTCATACCCTCCAGCAGCGTCTCGTTGACGATGTCCAGAGCCGCGCGCTCCCGCAGCGCCTCGTCCAGGTCCTGCTCCAGACCGTTCTTCTCACCGTCGATGATCCGCCGCTGCAGACGTTCCTCCAGCGGCAGCGCGGCCAGCTCCTCGGCCTTGCCCGCCTTCAGTGACTTGGCGGTGGCACCCTCGAACAGCGCCATCAGCTTCTGCAGCGGGTCGTAGTCCTCACCACGGCGGTCGTAGATCAGATCCAGGGCGGTCCGCACCTCTTCCTCGGAGAACCGCGCGATCGGCAGGATCTTCGAAGCGTGCACGATCGCCGAGTCCAGGCCCGCCTTGACACACTCGTCCAGGAAGACGGAGTTGAGCAGGATACGAGCAGCCGGATTCAGCCCGAAGGAGATGTTCGACAACCCCAGGGTGGTCTGCACCTGTGGGTGCCGCTTCTTCAGCTCACGGATCGCCTCGATGGTGGCGACACCGTCTCCGCGGGACTCCTCCTGACCGGTACAGATCGTGAAGGTCAGGGTGTCGACGAGGATGTCCTCCTCACGGATGCCCCAGTTCCCGGTCAGATCACCGATCAACCGTTCGGCGACCTCGACCTTCTTCTGCGGCGTGCGGGCCTGACCCTCCTCGTCGATGGTCAGCGCGATCAGCGCGGCACCATGCTCCTTCGCAAGTCGGGTGACCTGCGCGAACCGGGAACCGGGGCCGTCCCCGTCCTCGTAGTTGACGGAGTTGATGACCGCGCGCCCGCCCAGCTTCTCCAGCCCCGCCCGCAGGACGTCCACCTCGGTGGAGTCCAGCACGATGGGCAGGGTGGAAGCCGTCGCGAAACGACCCGCCAGCTCCTCCATGTCCGCGACACCGTCACGGCCCACGTAGTCCACGCACAGATCCAGCATGTGCGCGCCCTCACGGATCTGCTCCCGGGCCATCTCCACACAGTCGTCCCAGCGGCCGCCCAGCATCGCCTCACGGAACTTCTTCGACCCGTTGGCATTCGTCCGCTCACCGATCGCCAGATACGCCGTGTCCTGACGGAAGGACACCGACTGGTACAGCGAGGCGGCACCCGGCTCCGGCCGCGGTCGACGCTCGACCGGGGCCAGCCCACGCACCCGCTCCACCACCCGCCGCAGATGCTCCGGCGTCGTACCACAACAACCGCCGACGAGGGAAAGGCCGTAGTCGCGGACGAAGTTCCCCTGAGCGTCCGCCAGCCCTTCGGGGCCGAGCGGGAAGTGCGCGCCGTCCTTGGTGAGGACGGGCAGGCCCGCGTTGGGCATGCACAGCAGCGGGATGCGGGAGTGGCGCGTGAGGTAGCGCAGGTGCTCGCTCATCTCGGCGGGGCCGGTCGAGCAGTTCAGGCCGATCATGTCGATACCCAACGGCTCCAGCGCGGTCAGCGCGGCACCGATCTCGGAGCCCAGCAGCATCGTGCCCGTGGTCTCGAACGCCAACGAGCACAGCAGGGGCACCTCGAGGCCGGTGGCCTCCATCGCGCGCCGGGCACCCAGGATCGCCGCCTTCGTCTGCAGCAGGTCCTGGGTGGTCTCGACGATCAGCGCGTCGGCGCCGCCGGCGAGCAGACCCTCCGCGTTGGCCTGGAAACCATCACGGATCGTGCGGTAGCCGACGTGGCCGAGGGTCGGCAGCTTGGTGCCCGGCCCCATCGAGCCCAGCACCCAGCGTTGCTGCCCGGTGGATGCGGTGAACTCGTCCGCGACCTCGCGGGCGATCCGGGCGCCCGCCTCCGACAGCTCGTGGACGCGGTCGGCGACCTCGTACTCGGCCATGGCCGCGTGGTTCGCGCCGAACGTGTTCGTCTCGACGCAGTCGACGCCCACCGAGAAGTACGCCTCGTGGACGGAGCGGACGATGTCGGGGCGGGTCAGGTTGAGGATCTCGTTGCAGCCCTCGAGCTGCTGGAAGTCCTCCAGCGTCGGGTCCTGGGCCTGGAGCATCGTGCCCATCGCTCCGTCGGCCACCACGACACGGGTGGCGAGTGCTTCCCGGAGTGCTGCGGATCGGGTCCGGCTGTCGGCGGAGACAGAGGAAAGGGACGGGTTCGGCAACGAGGCCATGGAAGATGCTCCCTGGAGTGCGACGGCTGTCGGCTTTGCGCTTCCCGTGGAAGACGCACCCGCACAGCGTAGCCCGGAGCGGGACCGTAAGGTCAGGCGCGTCCACAGGGCGGGCGGGCGTGGCACACGTGACCGATGCGCAGATCCCGGCAAGGGGACGCGGCCGCCCGTTAGCGAGAGGTCGGCCACGACAGGTAGTGTTCGACATTGCCGAACGGCGGTATGGCAACCGTCACTGACGGCTGAAGGGGACGGAGGGCAATACGGCGATGGCACGGAACATCCAGTCGCTCGAAAGGGCGGCCGCGATGCTGCGACTGCTCGCGGGCGGCGAGCGACGGCTCGGCCTGTCGGACATCGCCTCGTCGCTGGGCCTCGCCAAGGGCACGGCCCACGGCATACTCCGCACGCTCCAGCAGGAGGGGTTCGTCGAACAGGATGCAGCCTCGGGCCGCTATCAACTGGGCGCCGAACTGCTGCGGCTGGGGACCACCTACCTTGACGTGCACGAACTGCGGGCGCGCGCCCTGGTGTGGACGGACGATCTGGCCCGTTCCAGCGGCGAGAGCGTCTATCTGGGGGTGCTGCACCAGCGGGGCGTGCTGATCGTGCACCACGTCTTCCGACCCGACGACAGCCGGCAGGTCCTGGAGATCGGGGACATGCAGCCACTGCACTCCACGGCCCTGGGCAAGGTGTTGTCGGCGTACGACCCGGTCGCGCACAGCGAGGCGCTGGAGGTCGACCGGAAGGCGTTCACCGACCGGACGGTCTGCGAGCTGGACGGCTTCGAGCACATTCTCGACATCACGCGCGCGCGTGGCTACGCGGCCGACGTGGAGGAGACCTGGACCGGCGTGGCCTCGGTCGCCGCACCCATCCACGACCGGCGGCGGATGCCGGTGGGCGCCGTGGGAATCACCGGCGCCGTGGAACGGGTGTGCCAGGACGGGGAACTGCGCCCCGAGCTGATAGCAGCGGTCCGCGACTGCGCCCGCGCGGTGTCACGGGACCTGGGCGCCGGGCGGTTCTGAGGCAGGAGACCCTGCGCACCCCACGACCCCCGCACACCTCACGGACCCCGCACACCCAATAGGACCTCGCGCCGCCGCGGGCCGGTACGTGACCCGTCGTACCGGTCCTTCTGGTCTGCCCGCGCACCGACGCGGCAGGCATATCGCGCCCCCACGCGGGCAGCCTCTCGGCAACGCTGCGCGACCACAAGACGCATCTCCTCGCACACGGGGCGCACCCACACCGAGATTGATGACTCAGGGCGATCAATAACGATCGTGCATTCGATAACAGAACTCTTGACGGCCTGGTGAAACGAGCGCGAGACTCCCGTCCGACGGTCGGCATTGTCGAACACGTACCGGCAATACACGCTAGAGTGTGACAACGCCAAGGGCCGGCATCGCTCTCATCCCCGAGGGCGCGGACCACCGGAGGGACCCGGGGTTCGCCTTCCCCTGGACGAAGGACAAAGGAGTCGCGGGTGTCCAGCTCCGACATCTTCATCGGCGAGACCATCGGTACCGCCATACTCATCCTGCTCGGCGGCGGCGTCTGCGCCGCAGTGACGCTGAAGGCCTCCAAGGCCCGCAACGCCGGCTGGCTCGCCATCACGTTCGGCTGGGGTTTCGCCGTCCTCACGGCGGTCTACACCTCGGCACCCCTCTCCGGTGCCCACCTCAACCCGGCCGTGACACTCGCACTCGCCATCAAGGACGGGGAGTGGAAGAACGTCCCGGCCTACTGGGGCGGACAGATGCTCGGCGCGATGATCGGTGCGGCCCTGGTCTGGGTCGCCTACTACGGCCAGTTCCACGCCCACCTCACCGACCGGGAGATCGTCGGGGGTCCGGGCGCGCAGGCCACCAAGACCGCCAAGGCCGCCAAGGCCGCCGAGGCACGGGAGGCCGAGGCCGGCCCCGTGCTCGGCGTCTTCTCGACCGGTCCCGAGATCCGCAACGCCGCGCAGAACCTCGCCACGGAGATCATCGGCACCATCGTCCTGGTCCTCGCGGTGCTCACCCAGGGCCTCAACGACAAGGGCAACGGCCTCGGCACCCTCGGCGCCCTGATCACCGCGCTCGTGGTCGTATCGATCGGTCTGTCCCTGGGCGGCCCGACCGGCTACGCCATCAACCCGGCACGTGACCTCGGACCGCGCATCGTGCACGCCCTCCTTCCGCTGCCCAACAAGGGCGGTTCCGACTGGGGCTACGCCTGGATCCCGGTCGCCGGTCCGCTGATCGGCGGGGCGATCGCCGCAGGCATCTACAACGTCGCCTTTGCTTGAGCCGAACAGGCTCTTCGCAGGCATCGCCCGACAGCACCGCGCGGCACAGGCCGCCCCTCATTACCCACGGAACCCCAGGAGCACACCGTGACCGACGCACACACCGCCGGCATCGCTTCCCACGGCCACGGGCCGTTCATCGCCGCCATCGACCAGGGCACGACCTCTTCGCGCTGCATCGTCTTCGACCGGGACGGCCGTATCGTCGCCGTCGACCAGAAGGAGCACGAGCAGATCTTCCCGAAGCCGGGCTGGGTCGAGCACGATGCCACCGAGATCTGGACCAACGTCCAGGACGTCGTCGCCGGAGCGATCGAGAAGGCCGGCCTCACCCGCGACGACATCAAGGCCATCGGCATCACCAACCAGCGCGAGACCACCGTGCTCTGGGACAAGAACACCGGTGAGCCCGTCCACAACGCCATCGTCTGGCAGGACACCCGCACGGACGCGCTCTGCAAGGAACTCGGCCGCAACGTGGGCCAGGACCGCTTCCGCCGCGAGACCGGCCTGCCGCTGGCCTCGTACTTCGCCGGTCCGAAGGCCCGCTGGCTGCTGGACAACGTCGAGGGGCTGCGCGAGCGCGCCGAGGCGGGCGACATCCTCTTCGGCACGATGGACACCTGGGTCATCTGGAACCTGACCGGCGGTGTCGACGGAGGTCACCACGTCACCGACGTGACCAACGCCTCCCGCACCCTGCTGATGAACCTGCACACCCTGCAGTGGGACGAGCGTATCTGCGAGTCCATCGGGGTTCCGCAGGCGATGCTGCCGCAGATCCGCTCGTCCGCCGAGGTCTACGGCGAGATCACCGGCGGACGCCTCGGCGAGCTGCTCGGCGGCATCCCGGTCGCCTCCGCGCTCGGCGACCAGCAGGCGGCCCTGTTCGGCCAGACCTGCTTCTCCGAGGGTGAGGCCAAGTCCACCTACGGCACCGGCACCTTCATGCTGATGAACACCGGTGAGAAGATCATCAACTCCTACTCGGGCCTGCTGACCACGGTCGGCTACCGGATCGGCGACGAGAAGCCGGTCTACGCCCTGGAGGGCTCGATCGCCGTCACCGGCTCCCTGGTGCAGTGGATGCGCGACCAGATGGGCCTGATCAAGACCGCCGCCGAGATCGAGACGCTCGCGCTGTCGGTCGAGGACAACGGCGGCGCCTACTTCGTGCCGGCCTTCTCCGGTCTGTTCGCCCCGTACTGGCGCTCCGACGCCCGCGGTGTGATCGCCGGCCTGACCCGGTACGTCACCAAGGCGCACCTCGCCCGCGCCGTCCTGGAGGCCACCGCCTGGCAGACCCGTGAGATCACGGACGCCATGACCAAGGACTCGGGCGTCGAACTCACAGCCCTCAAGGTCGACGGCGGTATGACCTCCAACAACCTGCTGATGCAGACGCTCTCGGACTTCCTGGACGCGCCGGTGGTGCGCCCCATGGTCGCCGAGACCACCTGCCTCGGCGCCGCCTACGCCGCCGGTCTCGCCGTCGGCTTCTGGACCAGCACCGACGACCTGCGCGCCAACTGGCGTCGGGCCGCCGAGTGGACCCCCCACATGGACGCGGAGACCCGCGACCGTGAGTACAAGAACTGGCTCAAGGCCGTCGAGCGGACCATGGGCTGGATCGAGCACGAGGAGTAATCAGGATGACCACCCTGCAGAGTGTCCCGGCTCTTGGGACGCACCCGGCCCGCGGCTCCAACCCCAGCCGTGCCGAGACCCGGGAGCAGCTGTCCAAGGCGACCTACGACCTCCTCGTCATCGGCGGCGGAATCCTGGGCATCTCCACGGCCTGGCATGCCGCGCAGTCGGGCCTGCGGGTGGCGCTGGTGGACGCCGGCGACTTCGCCGGCGCCACCTCCTCCGCCTCCTCCAAGCTGCTCCACGGCGGTCTGCGCTATCTGCAGACCGGCGCGGTGAAGCTGGTGGCGGAGAACCACTTCGAGCGCCGTGCGGTCTCCCGCCTGGTGGCCCCCCACCTGGCGAACCCGCTCACGTTCTACCTCCCCGTGTACAAGGGCGGGCCGCACGGCGCGGCGAAGCTCGGAGCGGGCGTCTTCGCCTACTCCGCGCTGTCGGCGTTCGGTGACGGCGTCGGCCATCTGCTCTCGCCTGCCCGGGCACAGCAGGACGTGCCGGAGCTGCGCACCGAGAACCTGAAGGCCGTGGCCGTGTACGGCGACGACCAGATGAACGACGCGCGCATGGCGCTGATGACGGTCCGTGCGGCCGTCGAGTCCGGCGCGGTCGTCCTCAACCACGCCGAGGTCACCGGGCTGCGCTTCACCCGGGGCCGGGTGACCGGTGCTGAGCTGAGGGACCGGGTCTCGGGGGACGAGTTCGGCGTCGACGCGCGGCTGGTACTGAATGCGACCGGCCCGTGGGTCGACCACCTGCGCCGGATGGAGGACCCGAACGCGGCGCCGTCCATACGCCTGTCCAAGGGCGCGCACCTGGTCCTCAAGCGCACCTCCCCGTGGAAGGCCGCGCTCGCGACGCCGATCGACAAGTACCGCATCACCTTCGCCCTCCCCTGGGAGGACATGCTGCTGCTCGGCACCACCGACGAGGAGTACGAGGGCGACCCGGCCGAGGTCGCGGTCACCGAGAAGGACACCACCCAGATCCTCGACGAGGCCGCCTTCTCCGTCCGCGACCAGCAGCTCGACCGCGACCTGATCACGTACTCCTTCGCCGGCCTGCGGGTGCTGCCCGGCGGCCCCGGCGACACCGCCAAGGCCAAGCGCGAGACCGTCGTCACCGAGGGCAAGGGCGGCATGCTGTCCGTCGCGGGCGGCAAGTGGACCACCTTCCGGCATATCGGCCGTACGGTCATGAGGAAGCTGGAGTCCCTGCCGGGCCACCCGCTCGGCGACGACTTCGAGCCAATCTCCAAGCTGCCGCGCAAGCTGCCACTGCCCGGCATCGCCAACCCGCGCGCGATCGCCCACCGGCTGGTCGTCGACGGGCCCGCCCCCGGCCCGCGCATGGCGCCCGACACCGCCAAGCACCTGGCCACCCACTACGGTTCGCTGGCCTTCGACATCGCGCGGCTGGCCAACGAGAACCCTGAACTGGGCAAGCGCGTCCACCCGGACGCCCCGGAGATCTGGGCGCAGGTCGTCTACGCCCGGGACCAGGAGTGGGCCGAGACGGCGGACGACGTGCTGCGCCGCCGCACCACGCTGACGATCCGCGGCCTGGCCACGGACGAGGTGCGCGGCAAGGTGCAGGACCTGCTGGACGAGAAGTAGATCCCCTGACCGAAGGGGCGGCTTCCACGGGGGAAGCCGCCCTTCTCTGTGCGCTGCCCACGCTCGCGGAGCGAGGGTGGGGACGTCAGTGGACCGAACCCCGATAATGACGCCGAGACATCGGATGTCTGGGGTAACCGGGAGGCGCGCCATGGCAGTCACCGACGAGGCGATCGAAAAGATCAAGGCGATGATCGTCTCGGGCGCGCTGCGTCCCGGTGACCGCCTGCCCAAGGAGAGCGAACTCGCCGCCGAGCTGGGGCTTTCCCGCAACTCCCTGCGCGAGGCCGTGCGCGCCCTGGCGCTGATCCGCATCCTGGACGTGCGGCAGGGCGACGGCACCTACGTGACGAGCCTCGATCCCCAACTGCTGCTGGCGGCCCTGGGCTTCGTCGTCGACTTCCACCGCGACGACACCGTGCTGGAGTTCCTCGCGGTGCGCCGCATCCTGGAGCCCGCTGCGACGGCCCTGGCGGCCTCACGGATCAGCGAGCAGCAACTGGATGAAATGACAGCCCAGTTGGACAAGCTGGGCCGCGAACCGTCCGTGGCGGAACTCGTCGCCTGCGACCTGGAGTTCCACCGGGGCATCGTGCGGAGCTGCGGGAACTCGGTGCTGTGCTCCCTGCTCGACGGTCTGTCCGGGCCCGCCACCCGGGCCAGGATCTGGCGGGGCCTGACCCAGGAGGACGCCGTCGGCCGCACCCTGCACGAACACCGCGCGATCCTGGGCGCCCTGCGCGACCGTGACCCGGAGGCGGCCCGCTCCTGGGCCACGGTGCACATCGCGTCCGTGGAGCGGTGGCTGCGCTCGGCCGCTTGACCCATCGGAGGTGTGGACCACCTGGGTAGCCTGAGGCCGGGCCGTGATCATGGGTGTTCGACGGCCCTGCACGGGGCAGTCATCCGTTCACTCCCCCGTGCAAGGGGGCTGCGGGCGCCCCGGTCGCACGCCGTAAGGTTGGCACGTACGCGAGGGCACGTCGGAAGGAGGCGCTGGGTGATCGAGCTCGAGGGGGTTCCCGAGCTGATCGACCCGGTCATGGTGGCCGCGTTCGAGGGCTGGAACGATGCCGGCGACGCCGCCTCCACCGCGGTCGCGCATCTGGGCAGGGAGTGGAAGAGCGAGGTGTTCGCGGCGCTGGACGCCGAGGACTACTACGACTTCCAGGTGAACCGCCCCACAGTGTTCATGGAGGCCGGGGTCCGCAAGATCACCTGGCCCACGACCCGGCTCTCGGTGGTCCGCGTCGGCGGCGAGAAGCCCCGCGACCTGGTGCTGGTCCGCGGCATCGAGCCGTCGATGCGCTGGCGTTCGTTCTGCAACGAACTGCTGGGCTTCGCCCACGAACTGGGCGTGGAACTGGTGGTGATCCTCGGCGCTCTGCTCGGTGACACCCCGCACACGCGTCCGGTCCCGATCAGCGGGACCACGTCCGACCCGGACCTGGCCCGCCGGATGGGCCTGGAGGAGACCAAGTACGAGGGCCCCACGGGCATCGTGGGCGTCCTCCAGGAGGCGTGCACGCACGCCGGCGTCCCGGCCGTCTCACTGTGGGCGGCGGTCCCGCACTACGTGTCGCAGCCGCCGAACCCGAAGGCCACGCTGGCCCTCCTCAACCGCCTGGAGGACCTCCTCGACCTGCGCATTCCGCTGGGCGAGCTACCGGAGGACGCGCGCGCCTGGCAGGTGGGCGTGGACCAGTTGGCCGCCGAGGACAGCGAGGTCGCCGAGTACGTCCAGACGTTGGAGGAGGCCAGGGACACCGCCGAGCTCCCGGAAGCTTCGGGGGAGGCGATCGCCCGCGAGTTCGAGCGGTATCTGCGGCGGCGGGACGGCAGCCCGCCCGGTGGGCACGCCACGGCGGACGGCGGTGAGGGCGGTTCGTATCTGCGGGACAACCCCAGCGGCCGCACTCGACCGCCCAAGCCGCCACGGTCGGGGAACGAGGACGAGGACTCGTCGGAGGACTGACAGGGCGGTGCGCACTGGGCGCACCGCCCTCGGCGTTCACACGCGGCGAACGGTCACGGCACAGGCCGTGACCGCCGCCGGTGGAACCCGAACTCGACGGCCGCCCATGGCCCTTCGCCTCAGGCCCAAGCCGAGGCGCGCACCGGTGCGATCCTCTGGGCGGACCCGCCGGGCCCACACGGTGACGAACAGAAGCAAAGCGGCGCCGGGCGGTAGTGGACCCGCCCGGCGCCGTCTTTTCCGTGCTTACAGGGCCACGCCGAGCAGCGCGTCCACGGCGCGCGAGGCGACTCCGGGCGCACCCGCGTCCGTACCGCCGCTCTCCTCCTGGAGCGCGGCCCAGCGGTCGACCGCGGCGAGCGCGGCCGGTGCGTCCAGATCGTTCGCGAGGGCCTCGCGGATCTCCTCGACGAGCGCCTCGGCGGGCGGGCCGTCGGGCCGCGAGACGGCGGAGCGCCAGCGGTCGAGCCGCGCCTCGGCGTCCCGCAGGACCTGGTCGGTCCACTCCCAGTCGGACCGGTAGTGGTGGGCGAGCAGCGCGAGCCGGATGGCGGCCGGGTCGACACCGTCGCGCCGGAGCTGGGACACGAAGACGAGATTGCCCTTGGACTTGGACATCTTCTCGCCGTGCAGCGCGACCATGCCCGCGTGGACGAACGCCTGGGCCATCGGGTGCTCGCCGGTCAGCACCTGCGCGTGCGAGGCACCCATCTCGTGATGCGGGAAGGCGAGGTCGGAGCCGCCGCCCTGGACGTCGAAGCCCATCCCCAGGTGGTCGAGCGCGATGGCCACGCACTCGATGTGCCAGCCGGGCCGGCCACGGCCCAGGGAACCGCCGTCCCAGCTGGGCTCGCCTTCGCGGGCGGCCATCCACAGCATCGGATCGAGCGGGTTCTTCTTACCCGGACGGTCCGGGTCACCGCCGCGCTCGGCGGACAGCACCCGCATGGCGGCGGCGTCGAGGCGGGAGACCTCGCCGAAGTGCGGGTCGGAATCCACGGAGAAGTAGATGTCCCCGTCGAGGTCGTACGCGGCCCCGGCGTCCCTGAGGCGCTCGACGAGCGGCACGATCCCGGGTATGGCCTCCACAGCGCCTACGTAGTGCTTCGGGGGCAACAGCCGCAGCGCGGTCATGTCCTCGCGGAAGAGGGCGGTCTCCCGCTCGGCGAGGGCTGCCCAGTCGATGCCGTCGCGCTCGGCACGCACCAGGAGGGGGTCGTCGACGTCGGTGACGTTCTGGACGTAGTGAACCTGCCGCTTGTTGTCCAGCCACACGCGCTGAACGAGGTCGAACGCGTTGTAGGTCGCCGCGTGACCCATGTGGGTCGCGTCGTACGGGGTGATGCCGCAGACGTAGATACGGGCGACGGGGCCGGGGTCAAGG
This sequence comes from Streptomyces sp. NPDC001020, assembly GCF_053599115.1. Taxonomy (NCBI): domain Bacteria; kingdom Bacillati; phylum Actinomycetota; class Actinomycetes; order Kitasatosporales; family Streptomycetaceae; genus Streptomyces; species Streptomyces sp. NPDC001020. The sequence continues at coordinate 15,512 of NZ_JBSFLQ010000022.1, forward strand.
GTGACCAGACCACCGGTCGCGGTGTCGTGGATCCTCAGGTCGCGGCCCTGACCAGGCAGGGCGGGGACCTCGGAAGCGGGCCAGGCATGCATGTCCTGAGCCTAACCGGCGGGAAGTTCCGCGTACGAACCGGACCGGGCGGATGACCGGAAAGGGGCTCTTGCGGAACGCCTCCCTGTGCGCATGCGCTGAGCCCGTCCGCCCTGACGCCTTACACCGGCGGCCAGGGGATCGCCGGCCACTCCCCACCGGGCTCCGGATGCGTCCCGGACACCAGCAGCGCCTCCACACGCGCGCGCGTGGCCGCCACCTCGGCCGCGGTGATCAGCCCGGCCAGCCGTACGGCCAGTGCCCCGCCCTCTTCCAGAGCCCCCTTCAGCCCCTTGAGTACCTCGACGGCCTCGCCCGTCAAGGGCTCCCCCGCCCACCCCCACAGCAGTGTGCGCAGCTTGCCCTCGGTGTTGAAGGTCACCCCGTGATCGATGCCGTACAGGTGTCCGTCGCCGGTGGGCAGCAGATGACCGCCCTTGCGGTCGGCGTTGTTGATGATCGCGTCGAGGACGGCGAGCCGCCGCAACCGCTCGTCGTCGGCGTGCACGAGCAGAGCGGTCCTGCCATCACCGATGTCGGCGAGTCCGACGGCCTTCCAGCCGTCCCCCGGTTCCTCACCGTCCACCAGGGCGAGCAGTTCGGCGTCCGGTTGCCCCTCGACCCACAGCTGGCACATGCCCTCGCCGTACGGGCCTTCGCGCAGCACGGTCGGCGGCACGAGCCCCCAGCCGGTCGCCTCGGACACCTCGTACGCGGCGACCTCGCGCTGCGCCAGTGTCCCGTCCGGGAAGTCCCACAGGGGGCGCTCCCCCGCGACGGGTTTGTAGATGCAGGCGGCCTGCCGCCCGTCGAACGAGACCGTGCAGTACAGCGCCGCGTTGGATGCTTCGCGGATGCGTCCGCGTACGGTCAGCTCGCCCTCGGCGAGCAGTTCGGCCGTGGTCACGCTCCGCGGCGGTATCCGTTCTGGCGCGGACATACATGTCCTTCCGGGTCGAGCGGGAGGCTGCACAGCGGGCAGGGCGGCCGCCCGGCGTTGACGACATCGAGGGCACGTTTGGCGAAGGCCCTGGCCTGCACGCCGGTCAGGCGGACCCGGAGCATCGGCGGACCGTTCTCCTCGTCCTGCAGCAGCCGCTCCTCGGCCTCGGCGAGGTCCTCCTCGGAGTCGGCGTCAAGCTCGACGAGGGCCTGCGCCTCGACGATCATGCGCTGTTCCTCGCCGTCCCAGGCCAGGGCCATGGTGCCGACGCGGAACTCCTCTTCGATCGGGGTGTCCAGCGGCGCCGTGTCGGCGATTTCCGTGGGAGGGATGGCGGGTACAGCGGCGCTGCCGCCGCTGCGGCGCACCACTTCGTCGAGAAGCTCGTCCATGCGCTCGGCGAGCGCCGCGACCTGGGTCTTCTCCAGGGCCACGCTGGTCATCCGGTGTCCGGCCGAGGCCTGCAGGAAGAAGGTACGGCGCCCGGGCAGCCCGACCGTGCCGGCCACGAAACGGTCCGGGGGGTCGTAGAGGAACACCTGACGGGACACGTCCTGTCTCCATTGGATCGGGATCGGGATCGGGGCTGGCTGACCGCGCCGGCCCGCTTCGGTTACTGACGACTACTGCTGATGACAACTACTGCGCTGGTTCGATCGCTTCACCCTACTGCGGCCGACGATCACGGTGCGCCAGCACCGCCTCCTACCGTGGCGTCTCCACCGGAGGGCTCCTCGCGCGGCACGAGGGAGGCGAAATCGCCGGTGTCCCCGAGACGAACGAGAAACGGTCGCAGCCGTGTGTAGCGGATCGCGGTGATGGAACACGGTTCGACGGAGATCCGCTGGAAGAGGTCGAGATGAAGGCCGAGTGCGTCCGCGACGAGTGACTTGATGATGTCGCCGTGGGAGCACATGAGGTATACGGCGTCGCCGCCGTGATCGCGCTCCACGCGCGCGTTCCACTCCCGTACCGCCTCCGCGGCGCGGGTCTGCATGGCCCGCATCGACTCGCCGCCGGGGAACACCGCCGCCGACGGGCGCGCCTGGACGACCTCCATCAGCGGCTCGTCCTTCAGTTCGGCGAGCTTGCGGCCGGACCAGTCGCCGTAGTGGCACTCGCCGATGCGTTCGTCGGTGTGCGCACGCAGTCCGGGGCGGGCGTCGAGCAGCGGCCGGACGGTCTCCTGGCAGCGCTGCAAGGGGCTCGTCACGACCTCGGCGATCGGCAGTTCGGCAAGCCGCCCTGGCAGGGCCGTGGCCTGCGCGGTGCCGCGCTCGTCGAGGGCGACGCCAGGCGTCCAGCCGGCGAGCAGTCCCGCGGTGTTGGCGGTGGAGCGTCCGTGCCGGACGAGGATCAACGTGGGCATGCCGCCCACCCTACGGGCTGTCCCGAAAGTCCCGCGTGCGACCGGAAGACGGCCCACTGTGGTACCGGGTGCGCACCCCGCGCGCGTGCCCCGCTTTCGCGTCTACGCGAACTCCGGTGCCGGTCTCGCAGGCCCGCCCAGGGCGTCGCGGCGTTCCGGCATCCTCAGCGAGACCATGCGACGCCAGCCGCCGGCGCGCTCGTACGCGTACTTCGCGTGGATGCCTGCCGCCAGCACCGCCTTCTTCGCCCTGGACCAACCGAGAATGCGTCCCATGTGGGTCGTCACCGCGAGGCTGACATCGCGGTGGACGCGGATCTCGGCCAGCGCACACGCGCGCAGCGTCCGCTGGATGGCGCGACCGTGTCCCGCGTAGGCCAGGCGCAGCAGTTCCTCGTGGCAGTAGGCGAGGTGGTCGTCCTCGTCGTCCGCGATCATCCTGATGCCGCGGCCCACCTCCGGATGGTCGCCGAAGTACCCGCGCAGGAGGTCCATCTGCTCGGAGGCGCGCTGTTCGGTGACCCTGCTGTGGGCGAGGTAGATGACGATGTCCTGCACGGTCAGCGGTTGCTCGCTGCTGAGCTTGCCGTGGGAGAGCCCGATGCCGCGCCGTTCCAGGAGCATCGTGTAGTCGGTCTCGGGCGGGACCCCGACGGGTTTCAGGCCGCGCTTGCGCATCAGTGCGGTGAAGATCCGCCCGTGTTTGTCCTCGTCGGCGCCGTGCCGGGCGATCTTGGGCGCGAGTTCCCGCTCGGCGGACGGCACGAGGCGGGCGATGCGCCCGTTCTCCCAGCCGCCCTGTGCCTCTCCACTGGCAGCGATGGAACAGAAGAGCCGGAAGGAATCGTCGTTGTCGAAGATCTCCTGGAACAGGTCTTTGGCCGAAAGCATCACTGGCGCCTCTCTCCGGGTCCGCGGAGACGAGTCAAGTGCGGTGCCCGGAGTGCGGCAACACGGGTGCTGGACGACTGGGCCGAACGAAGGACGGGGAGGGCCGCACGGCGGCGCGTAACCAGGAGCACGTCTACGCGTTGTTCCCGGTGACGGCCGTGGCGGGGAAGACACCCGAGCCCCCACCGCGGCCGTGGAGACCCTCCGCTCGTGTCACGCGAGCCCGGCCCGCTCCAGGGCCTCGGATCCGGCCCGGAGCGCGGCGATGCGCTCCTCCAGCGTGAAGCCCGCGGGGGCCAGCGTGAGTGTGGTGACGCCGGCTGCGGCGTACGCCTTCATCCGGTCGGCGATGCGGTCCACGGAGCCGAGCAGGGTGGTCCGGTCGATCAGCTCGTGCGGGACCGCGGCGGCGGCACCCTGCTTGTCGCCCGACAGGTACTTGTCCTGGATCTCGGCGGCCGCCTTCTCGTACCCCATCCGCTGGGCGAGCTGGTTGTAGAAGTTCTGCTTGGAGCTGCCCATGCCGCCGAGATACAGGGCGGTGTAGGGGCGGAAGATGTCGGCCAGCGCCGCAACGTCCTTGTCGTCGCCGACCGCGAGCGGGAGCGTCGGGCAGATGTCGAAGCCGTCGAGTGTCCGGCCGGCCTTCTCGCGTCCGGCACGCAGATGCCTGATCGCGGTCTCTTCGAGGTGGTCGGCCGAGGGGAAGATCAGGAGGGCCCCGTCGGCGATCTCTCCGGTCTGCTCCAGGTTCTTGGGGCCGATCGCGGCGATGTAGAGCGGGATGTGTTCGCGCTGGGGGTGCACGGTCAGCTTGATCGGCTTGCCGGGGCCGCCGGGCAGCGGGAGGGTCCAGTGTTCACCCTCGTGCGACAGCCGCTCACGGGTCATCGCCTTGCGCACGATCTCCACGTACTCCCGGGTGCGGGACAGCGGCTTGTCGAACTTGACGCCGTACCAGCCCTCGGAGACCTGCGGACCGGACACGCCGAGGCCGAGGCGGAAACGGCCACCGGAGAGCGAGTCGAGGGTGGCGGCGGTCATCGCGGTCATCGCGGGCTGACGGGCCGGGATCTGGAAGATGGCGGAGCCGACGTCGATGCGCTCGGTCTGCGCGGCGACCCAGGTGAGGACGGTGGCCGCGTCGGAGCCGTAGGCTTCGGCGGCCCAGCACACGGCGTATCCGAGCCGGTCGGCCTCCTGGGCCACGGCGAGGTTGTCCGCGTCCATTCCGGCGCCCCAGTAGCCGAGGTTGATCCCGAGTTGCATGGCCGATTCCCCTTACCGATCAGTAACGTCTCTTGTGGAGGGAGACACTAGTCGACCGGCGTGGCCGCGGACATACCGGAAACCGGTTGTCCACAGGCCACCCATGAGCCAAGTTCAGGCCGTAATCTCGGCGTCCATGGAGCAGAGGCATCTCGGCCGTACCGGCCTTCGTGTGTCCCGGATCGGACTCGGCACCCTGACCTGGGGACGTGACACGGACGAGCACGGCGCCGCGGACCAATTGAAGGTGTTCTGGGAGGCGGGCGGGACCCTCGTCGACACCGCGGACGTGTACGGGGACGGGGAGGCCGAGTATCTGCTGGGGAAGCTCGTGGACGGGCTCGTACCGCGCCAGGATCTGGTCATCGCCACGAAGGCGGGGAGCGTGCCCGACCCCGACCGCCGCTTCGACACCTCGCGCGGCCATCTGCTCGCCGCACTGGACGCCTCGCTCTCCCGCCTCGGCACGGACTACGTCGACCTGTGGCACATCCACGCCTTCGACGCCGCCACCCCGCTGGAGGAGACCCTGCAGGCGCTCGACCTGGCGGTCAGCAGCGGCCGGGCGCGCTATGCGGGCGTGTCCAACTTCTGCGGCTGGCAGCTCGCCAAGGCGGCGACCTGGCAGCTCGCGGTGCCTGGGGTACGGACCCGGATCGCGAGCACCCAGATGGAGTACTCGCTGCTGCAGCGCGGAGTGGAGCGCGAGGTGCTGCCGGCGGCGCTGGACCTGGGGGTGGGACTGCTGCCGTCCTCCCCGCTGGGCCGGGGCGTGCTGACGGGCAAGTACCGGAACGCGACGCCGCCCGACTCACGGGGGGCGTCGGAGCATCTGGCCCCGTTCGTCGCTCCGTACCTGGACGACACGGCGAGCGGCATCGTCGACGCTGTGCAGACGGCCGCCGACGGGCTGGCCACGACACCGCTCCAGGTGGCGTTGGCATGGGTCCGCGACCGGCCGGGCGTGGTCGCCCCGATCATCGGTGCGCGCAATGCGCAGCAGCTCACGGCGGCTTTGTCAGTGGAGGCGCTTAGTCTTCCTGACGAGATCTGCCGGGCGCTGGACGATGTGTCGGCCCCGGTGCACCGCTATCCCGATCACGACTGGAGCACGCTGTGAGCACGGACCCGGAAACCACGGAGACGGCCCCCCGGCCGGGGGAACCGGCCGACGAGGCCGGGACCGGGACGGGCGGGGGCGTGGACGGCGGCGGATCGGTGCCAGAAGACCCGGGGGCGGCGCCCGAGGACCGAGGATCGGCGTCCGCGGCCCGCGAGGACTCCGGGGCGCCGACCGACGCACCGAGCCACGACGGCTCTCAGGACACGGTCGCCCGCGAGGGCGACGGGTCCCAGATGTCCGAGGCCGAGGCCGAGCTGGCCGCTCAGCGGGTCGAGCGGGAACGGATCGAGCAGCGGAAGGCGGAGAAGAAGGGGCCGGTCGAGGCCGGCGGGAAGCTCAGTGGAAAGGCAGCCGACCTGCTGGCGGCAGTGCGGGCCGTGGAGAGCGGTGAGAGGCCGGTGTCACCCGTGACCGGCGGGCCGTCACCCGCTCCCCGGCGACCCGCGGCACCCGAGCCCGCACGGCGCCCGCAGCCCGTGGCGCCCCCGGTCGCGCCGACGGGCCCTGCCGCGGAGGCCGTCGCGGCAGTCCGTGCGGTCCTGGTCGAGGGCGGCGCCCCCGACTCCCTCGCGCCCCGGGTCGCCGCGACCCTCGGCGAGGGCGCGGACGCGCGACTGCGCGCGGACCCTTGGCAGTTGCTGCGGGTCGTCGGCGTGCGGCCCGAGCAGGCCGACGGATTCGCCCGGGCACTGCTCGGCGCGGAGTGCCGCCCGGAGGACGAGCGCCGGGCCCGTGCGATGACGGTCTGGCTGTTGGAGCAGGCGGCCCTGGCCGGGCACACCGCGCTGGAGGCCCCCGCCCTCGAGGCCGCGCTCGCCCAGCGCTCGGTGCCGGACCCCGAGGCCGCGGTCCACAGCGCGATCGCCGAGGGCGAGGCTCTCGTCTTCGAGGACGCCCTGGAGACGACCGCGCCGGTTGCCGACGAGGAGGAGGACCGCCCGGTCCGCGTGCTGATCGGTCTGGAGCGGTACGCGCTCGCGGAGGAGAGCCTCGCCGACGGACTGGCCCGGCTGATCAACTCCGTGCCGAAGGAGGCCGGTTCGGCCGAGGACTGGGAGCGGGCAGCCGGATCGGCGCATGGCTGTGCCGCAGAGCTGATCCGCGCGGTCGCGGGCCACGGCCTGGTGCTCCACACCGGCGGGGAGGCCTCCCGCATCGATCCGGCGACGCTGCTGCAGGCGGCACACCGGCTCGGCGTGCGGGTCTGGGCCGCCGTGCACAGTCCGGCCGGCCGACGTCCCTTCGCCGCACTGCTCGACCGGCCCGGTCTTCCGGACGCCCCCGTGGAGCGGACGCCTCCGGCGCTCGCCACGGTGGCAGAAATCCTCTCCGGTGCGGAGGGCCCGGGCCGGGACGCGGACGGGGCGTTGGACCTCGATCTGCTGATCGTGCTCGACGCGCCCCAGTTGGACGTCGAGACGGCGGCCCTGCTCGTCGAGTCGCTGCCCGACGGCGCCCGGCTGGTGCTGAGCGGAGATCCGGGGGTACTGGGGTCGGCCGGTCCGGGACGGGTGTTCGCGGATCTGCTCGCCGCCCGCGTGTGCCCGCAGATCGCCCAACGCACCCCCGACCCCGGCCCGATCGGCGAGTTGGTCTCCGCGATCGGCATCGGTGAGCTCCCGCAGGTCGACGCGCCCGGTAAGGAGGTCGTGATCGTGCCGGTGCGGGACGCCGGCGAGGCGGTGCACCGGACCGTGCAACTGGTCGCGGACTCGGTGCCGCGTGCCCTCGGCGTCCCGGCCGAGCAGACGCAGGTGATCACGCCTGGCCATGGCGGGGCGGCAGGCACCCGTGCGCTGAACGCGGCACTCAAGGAGCGGCTCAACCCCGGCCCCGGCCGCTTCGGCGGCTTTGACCCGGGCGACCGGATCGCCTACTCCCCCGCCCCGGGCCGTACGCTGCCGGGCCATGTCGTGAAGGCGGATAGCGAGGGGCTGCACCTGGAGTGCTCGGGTGCCCCCGTCGTCGTGCCCAAGGAGCAGGTGGGGCAGTCCGTGCGGCATGGATGGGCGGTGACCGCGCACCAGGCGGTGGGGCAGCAGTGGCGGGCGGTGGTCGTGGTGCTCCCCGGTGACGCCGCTCAGGCGCTCACCCGACCCTGGGTGTACACGGCCTTCGGCCGGGCGGTCGGCCACCTTTCCGTTGTGCACGGGGTGGAACAGGCACTGCCCCGGGCGGTGGCCGAGGTTCCCGCCAAGCCGCGGACCACGCGCTTGCCCGTGCTGCTGCGCCCCCAGGTGCCGACGGCCGACTGAGCGGAGCCCGACGGTGCCGAACCGGCCTGAGGCCCGTCCGGCACCGCCACCGCCAAGCGTCTTGGGCTTTCGGGCGGTAGGGCGCTAGCGGTCGGCGTCCAGCGGCTCCACGTCCTCGTCGTCGTCCAGGTCACCGTCCAGTTCGGGATCGGGTCCGAGGTCGTCCTCCAGGTCGTCGTCCTCCGGCTCCTCGTCGAAGACGGCGCTGATGTCGAACCGGCAGACGACCCGCTGCGGATCGACCGGTTCGAAGGGGTTCTCCAGCCATTCGCCCGGCTCCGCCGGTTCGTCCGCGGCTGTCACCCACAGCGTGGAGTCACCCTCCTCCAGGCCGAACTCCTTGTGCCGGGAGGCGATCTCGTCCGGTTCGAACTCACCGAAGAGGACACCGAGCGCGCCGTGGACCGTGCCGGCCGAGGGCTCCGGCGTCCCCTCCTCCTCCGCGGCCTCCACGCGCTCCGCCTGCGAAAGGAGCCGCTGCGGCTCCACCACCGTGTAGTCCCGGCGGATCAGCACGCTCAGCGCGTTCGGTTCTTCGGGGCCCAGGTACGGCGGGAGCGGCTCTTCCACCCCGGGGATCTCGAAAGGCGTGACCTCGTCGTAGCGGTCGTAGAGGAGTTCGTCGTACTCCTCGGCCGCCGCGGCCAACTCGTTGAACGCCTCGTAGACGGCCGGGTCGTCCTCGCCCGTCCTGCGCTCGACCGCGGCCAGGTGGCGGTCGAGCGCGGTCTTGACCGCCTCGGCGGCGGCGCGTACCTCGGCAGCGGTGGGCTGCGCAGCATCAGACATAGTGCAGACGCTATCCGTAGCGGGCCCCAGCCCGCACAATAGATGCGATGCCGGAATACGAATTTGTCGACGTGTACGTACCGCGCGGCGTCTCCCGCAAGGAGGCCACGCGCCTGCTGACAGACCATGCCGAATACGGACACTGGGAGTTGGACCGCCTGAGCCTGCTGCGTGACGGCAGCCGCAGGGTGCGGTTGCGTCGGCGGATCATCCGCCAGGTGCGCGCCACGTGGTGACGGAAGGCGGCTGAAACGGATCGGGCCCCGCTGTGGCGGGGCCCGATCCGTTTCCGTTCCGCAAGCCGCACGGGGAGGGATGCGGCGGGCGCGGTGTCAGACCGTGATGTGTAGGGCACGATCTGACGTTCCGTGGGCGCCGGGACGCCTCCGTGGGCGCTCCCGCTGTCTTGGTCACACGTGCGCGCGCGCCCTGCGGTAGAGCAGCGCACCGCCGAGCAGCGCTCCCGCAGCGGCCGGTACCAGCATGCCGACGGGCAGCTCGCTACCGGTGTGAGCGAGCTGTGCGGCGCCCTGGGGCTGGCTGAGGTGCTGCGTACCAGGGTGCTTGATATGGCTGGAGCCCCAGTTGATCGGCTGCTGGGGCGTGCTGGGGTATCCCGGGTGACTGGGGCGGCTCGGGTGACCAGGGTGAGCCGGGTGACCGGGGTGAGTCGGGTGACCGGGATGACCAGGGTGGTGGCCCGAGTGATCCGGGGGACACGGATGGCCCGGGTGACCGGGGTGGCTCGGGTGACCAGGGTGGCCCGGGTGCTCGGGCGTGCCGGGAGGCGTGGTGCCGCTCCCGCCGCCGGGCGGGGTGGTCCAGTGGCCGCCGCCCGTATTGGCGCAGCGGTTGCCGCCCGCCCCGTTGCCGAGGCCGACCACGTTCACGCTGTTGCCGCAGACGTTGACGGGCACGTCCACCGGCACCTGCACGGTGTTCCCGGAGCCGACTCCCGGGGAGTCACTGGTGCGCCCGCCCGCGTGCGCACCGCCTCCGCCGCGGGAGTGGCTGCCTCCGCCGATGTTGGCGCAGGCGTTGCCTGTTGCCGGGTTGAGCAGCCCGATCACGTTCACGGTGTTGCCGCAGACGTTGACCGGAACGTGTACGGGCACCTGCACCGTGTTGCCCGAGAGCACACCGGGCGAGCCGGCGGCCGCTCCGTTCGCACCCGAGTCGGCGTGCGCATAGCCGCCGGTGACGGCGAGGACGCCGGTCGCCGCCGCCACGGTCATCAGGCCCTTGCGGGTGACCTGTCGCATTGCTGATTCCCTACCTTCAACCTTGTCGTGGACCTTCCGGAACGTGCCCGCAGGCTGCTTGCGCGGGCACGGAGGAACCGGTCGGCCCCGGAGCGCGGCACGCACTCCGGGGCCGACGGACTCATACCCCCACGGGGTGGGGCCCCTCGTGGGGTGAGGCACAACGTCAGTGGTTGACGCAGGTGTTGCCGAAGGTGGGGTTCAGCAGCCCGATCACCGAGATCGTGTTGCCGCAGACGTTCACCGGGACGTGCACCGGAACCTGGACAACGTTGCCGGACAGGATGCCCGGGGAGTGCACGGCGGCACCCTGCGCACCCGAGTCGGCGACGGCCAGGCCCGCACCCGCGAGAACCAGACCACCAGTGGCAGCCGCAGCAGCGACGACCTTCTTGATCATCATTCCTCCTTGTTGGCAAAAGCGATCCAAGCCTCGGACCACATCACCTGTAACGAGGAGGGAGTAATGAGGCTACGAGCGTATGGACGCATTCACCCGTCCTAGCCCTCTCCCGTACGCACTGCCGAATTGCAGAGTCTCGCTTCACCGACCAAGGTCGGACAAAGCGAAGGGAGTTCGGAGCGGTGCGAACGCTCAGGACGCGTCGATGAAACGATCGAGAACGCGCACACCGAACTTCAGCGCATCCACCGGAACACGCTCGTCGACACCGTGGAACATGCCCGCGAAGTCCAGCTCCGGCGGCAGTTTCAGCGGCGCGAAGCCGAAGCAGCGGATGCCGAGGTCGGCGAAGGACTTGGCGTCGGTGCCGGCCGACAGCATGTACGGCACGGCGCGGGCGATCGGGTCCTCGGCGGACAGGGCCGTCTGCATGGCCTCGACCAGCGCCCCGTCGAAGGTGGTCTCCAGCGCCTTGTCCGTGTGCACGTCCTCGCGCTTGACCCGCGGGCCCAGGATGCGGTCGAGGTCGGCGAGGAACTCCTCCTCGTAGCCCGGCAGATAGCGCCCGTCGATATGCGCGGTGGCCTGTCCCGGGATCACGTTCACCTTGTAACCGGCGCCCAACTGCGTCGGGTTGGCGGTGTTCTGCAGCGAGGCGCCGATGAGCTTGGCGATGCCGCCGAGCTTGGCGAGCGTCTCGTCCATGTTCTCGGGGTCGAGTTCGGTACCGAGCGCGTCACCGAGTTCGTCGAGGAAGTGCCGTAGGGTCCTGGTCACCCGCACCGGGAACTGGTACCGGCCCAGGCGGCCGACGGCCTCGGACAGCTCGGTGATGGCGTTGTCCTTGTGGATCATCGAACCGTGACCGGCGGTGCCGTCCACGGTCAGCTTCATCCAGTGCATGCCCTTCTGCGCGGTCTCCACGAGATACAGCCGCAGCTTCTCGTTGACCGTGAAGGAGAACCCGCCGACCTCGCCGATCGCCTCGGTGACCCCGTCGAAGAGATCCGGGTGCTTGTCGACCAGGTGCCGGGCGCCCCAGGTGCCACCGGCCTCCTCGTCCGCCAGGAAGGCGAGGACGATGTCGCGCGGCGGCCTGCGCCCACTGCGCAGCCGGTCACGGACGACCGCCAGCGTCATGGCGTCCATGTCCTTCATGTCGACCGCGCCGCGCCCCCACACGCACCCGTCGGCGATCTCGCCGGAGAACGGGTGGTGCGTCCAGTCCTGCGCGTTGGCCGGCACGACGTCGGTGTGGCCGTGAATCAGCAGCGCGGGCCGCGAGGAGTCCTCTCCCTCGATCCGGGCCACCGTGGAGGCACGGCCCTGGTGCGACTCGAAGATCTGCGGCTCGAGCCCCACCTCGGCGAGCTTCTCGGCGACGTACTCCGCGGCCCTGCGCTCGCCCGGCCCCGAGTGGTCACCGTAGTTGCTGGTGTCGATCCGGATCAGCTCGCGGCAGAGGTCCACGACCTCGTCCTCGCCAGTGACGTTCCTGGCCGTGTCCGTGTGGGTCACGCTGGTTCCTCCCGCTGTCGCTGCTGGTGGTCCCCTCATCCTCCCCCTGGCCACCCCCACAGCCCAAGACCGGTCCCGGCCCATCGCAGGCCGTTCACGACGGAACGGGGGAGTGATCGAACACCCCTGAAAGCCTGGTAATGTTTCCTTCGTCGCCGCGGGGAAGCCCGCGAGACAGACACCTTGTCCGGGTGGCGGAATGGCAGACGCGCTAGCTTGAGGTGCTAGTGCCCTTTATCGGGCGTGGGGGTTCAAGTCCCCCCTCGGACACCAGCTGAGACCCCAGTTCCCCTGGGGTTTTCTGCTTTTCTGGTGCGTGATCCGCCCCCTGGGCCGACCGGTACACCGCGCACTTACTGACATCGGCGAAAAGGGGACAGCCATCCCTCCCCGCTGGCCCCTTGGGCGCGACCGTTTCTAGACTTTGGGATGTGGCCCGGCCCAACGAAGAGGTCGAGGCGCTCCTTCAGGAGTACGCGGACCTCATCGCGATCACGGGAGGCGACGCCTTCAAGGCGCGCGCCTACGAGAAGGCGGCGCGTGCCATCGGCGGCTACCCCGACGACATCTCCCGTCTGGACGCCGACGGGTTGCGGGAGATCCCGAACGTGGGCAGGTCGATCGCCGAGAAGGTGGTCGAGTACCTGCGTACCGGCACCGTCTCGGTGGTCGAGGATCGCCGGTCGAAGATCCCCGCCGGGGTACGGGAACTGATCACGATCCCCACACTCGGTCCGAAGAAGGCCCTGCGGCTCTACGAGGACCTGCACATCTCCTCGGTGAACGAGCTGGCCGCCGCCATCGAGGCGGACGCACTGCACGATCTCAAGGGCTTCGGTGAGAAGACGCAGGAGAACATCCTGCACGGCATCGCCCTCCTGCAGCAGGCGGGCGGGCGCATCCCGCTGCACCTCGCCATGGACGCCGCCGAGGGCATCGTCGCCGAACTCTCCGAGGTGAAGGGCTGCCGGCGCTGCACCTACGCCGGGTCGCTGCGTCGCATGAAGGAGACCATCGGCGACATCGACATCCTTGTCGCCGCCCGGCGGTCCGCCCCCTTCATGGACGCACTCGCCGCACTGCCGTCCACCGCCGAGGTGATCGCCCACGGTGCGAAGAAGACGTCGATCCGCACCACCAAGGGCGTCCAGGTCGATCTGCGGGTCCTGCCGCCGGACTCGTGGGGCGCAGGGCTGCAGTACTTCACCGGTTCCAAGGCCCACAACATCCGCACCCGCACCATCGCCGTCCGCCAGGGACTGAAACTGTCCGAATACGGCCTGTTCGACGCGGAGAGCGACGAGTCCCTCGCCTCCCGCTCCGAGGAGGAGGTGTACGCCCGGCTCGGTCTGCCGTGGATCCCGCCCACGCTGCGTGAGGACCGCGGCGAGATCGAGGCCGCCCTGCGCGAAGAGCTGCCCGAGGTGGTGACCGAGCGGAAGATCCGCGGTGACCTGCACACCCACACGGACCTCACCGACGGTCTCGCGCCGCTGGAGACGATGGTGGCGGCCGCCGCCGAACGCGGCTACGCGTACTACGCGGTCACCGACCACGCGCCCAATCTGTACATGCAGCGCATGACCGACGAGAAGGTCCTCGCCCAGCGGGAGCAGCTACGGGCGCTGGACGGCGCCCACCAGGGGATGCGGTTGCTGCACGGGACCGAGCTCAACATCGGTCCCGACGGGGAGGTGGACTGGCCCGACAAGTTCCTCGCCGGGTTCGACCTCTGCGTGGCCTCCCTGCACTCCCACTTCGACCTTGACCGCAAGGCCATGACCAGGCGGCTCGTACGGGCTTGCGAGAACCCGCACATCAACGTCATCGGTCACCCGACCACCCGGCTGATCGGCAAGCGGCCGCAGGTGGACGCCGACTGGGACGCGGTGTTCGCCGCGTGCGCCCGCACCGGCACCGCGCTGGAGATCAACGCCCAGCCCGACCGGCTCGACCTGTGCGACGAGGACATCCTGCGCGCCAAGCGGTACGGCGCGAAGTTCGCCGTGAACACCGACGCCCACTCCGTCATCCACCTCACCTATCTGCGCTTCGGCGTCGGCACCGCACAACGCGGCTGGCTCACCCCGCAGGACATCGTCAACACCTGGCCGCTCGGCCGTCTGCGCCGGTTCCTCCACAAGAACGGGTCCGTCTGACCAGCGGGGCCGCCCCGGGTCACATGTCTCCTTCGCCGGTCGACCGGAGCGTGAGCGTGCCGTCGGGCCCGCGGTCGACGCGCGTGCCCATGTCCCGGCTGTAGGTGTCGAGGACGGTACGCAGCCACTCGGCGTCCTCGGCCGACGCGTGCTCCAGGCGCATCCGACGCGCCTGGAGGGTGACGATGCGCGTGCCGGTCAGTCGGCCGGTGCCCGGCTCCACCGACACCAGGTAGAGCAGCCGCAGGTCGTCCCGGTACCGGTCGTAACCGCCGATGCCCTCGTAGTCGTCGACGAGGTCGCCGCAGCCGTACAGGACGAGCCTGTCCCGGTACACCTCCAGCGGGCGCGGATGGTGCGAGGAGTGTCCGTGCACGATGTCCGCACCCGCGTCGACGAGTGCGTGGGCGAAGCGGACCTCGGCGTGGGAGACGTCGTAGCCCCAGTTGGGGCCCCAGTGGACGGAGACGACCGTGATGTCGCCCGGTTGTCTCACCTGCCGCAGACGGTCGGCGAATCGGGCGGCGGCCGCCGTCGACGGCCCCGCGACGAAGTCGACACCGGCCTGCTCGTCGGTTGCTGCCCAGCCGTGCGGGACCCCGCTGGAGGGCATCCCGAAGCAGAAGACCAACACCCGTCCCCCTGGGCCCAGGGGGACGATCGCCGGCCGTCTCGCCGCGGCCGCATCCCGGCCGGCCCCCGCCGTCCGCAGCCCCGCCTCCGCCAGGGCGTCGAGCGTTTCATCGAGGCCTCCCCGGCCGAAATCGAGCACATGGTTGTTGGCCAGGGCGCAGACGTCGGGGCGGGCTGCGGCCAGGCACGGCAGGTTGGCCGGGTTCATCCGGTAGTGGACGCCTTTGCCGGGGGCGAACTCCCCGCCCCTGGTCACGGCGGTCTCGAGATTGATCACGCGTACGTCGGGCGCGGCGTCCTCCAGGACCGACAGTGCCTCGCCCCAGGGCCAGTGGAAGCCGACCGGCCGCGGAATCGGCCCGTTCGCGACCTCGGCCAGGCCGACGTAGCTCCGGGCGTCGTGGATGTACGTCTCCCGCAGCGCCGGGTCACCGGGGTGCGGGAGGATCTGGTCGACGCCCCGACCGAGCATCACGTCACCGCCGAGGAACAGGGTGACCGCACCCTTGTCCATGCTTTCACGCTAATGCGCGCACCGGCCGTATGCGAAGGGCTCGTCCGGGTGTCTCGGGACGGCCGGGACTTCCGGTACGGGTTCCATGCGATGCGCCGCACCGGATGCCGCGAGCTTCCCGGTCGCGGCACTAGACGTGGGCGGGTGCCATGTGGTCGGTGAACCAGTCGCGGGCCAGGTCGGTCACCATCTCCAGTGTTCCCGGTTCCTCGAACAGGTGTGTGGCACCGGGGACGATCGCGAGCCGGTTCTCGCAGCGCAACTGGGCCTGCGCCTGCCGGTTGAGGTCGAGCACCGTCAGGTCGGCGCCGCCGACGATGAGCAGCGTCGGGGACGTGACCGCGGGCAGCCGGGATCCGGCGAGGTCGGGCCGGCCGCCGCGCGAGACGACCGCGGCGACGTGTGTCTCCGGCTCCGCGGCGGCCCACAGGGCGGCGGCAGCGCCGGTGCTGGCGCCGAAGTACCCGATGGCCGTTCCCTCGGCCTCCGGCTGTCCGCGCAGCCAGCCGGTGGCGTCGGCCAGCCGTCCGGCCAGCAGTCCGGTGTCGAACACGTTGGCCCGGTCGCGCTCCTCGTCCTCGGTGAGCAGGTCGAACAGCAGTGTCCCGAGGTCGGCCAGGTTCAGTCCCTCGGCCACGAACCGGTTGCGCGGGCTGCGCCGGCTGCTGCCGCTGCCGTGTGCGAAGACCACGATCCCGGCCGCGCCCTCAGGCACGGTCAACCGGCCCCGCAGCCGTACGGCACCGGCGATCACCTCTACTTCCCGGTCCGCGCGCCCGGCACGGGTGGCGGATCCGTGTGGGCGGCCCGTCGCCCGCTCCAGGCAGGCGGCGACCTCCTCGTCGTCGACCTGGGAGAAGTCTGCGTAGAACTGCCCGATCGCGTAGAAGTCCCGTGGCGTCTCGAGGCAGACCAGTTCGTCGGCGTCCCCGCCCAGCCGCTCGGTCCAGTCCTGCGGCGCGACGGGGACCGCCAGCACGATCCGCGCCGCGCCGCGGGCCCGGGCGATGCGGCAGGCCGCCCGCGCGGTGGATCCGGTGGCCACCCCGTCGTCGACCACGACCACGGTCCGCCCCGCGATACCGACCGGCGTACGCGAGCCCCGGTAGAGCCGGGACCGCCGCTCCATCACCTCGCGCTCGCGGTCCTCCACCTGCGCCAGTTCTTCCGGAGTGACGCGCGCGTCACGCACCACCACGTCGTTGATCACGCGCACGCCGTCCTCGCCGATCGCCCCCATCCCCAGCTCCGGCTGGAAGGGCACTCCCAGTTTCCGGACCAGACAGACGTCCAGTGGCGCGCCGAGCGCCTCGGCGACCTGCGCGGCAACCGGCACCCCTCCTCTGGGCAGCCCGAGCACCACGACGTCCTCGCCCCTGAGGTTCCCGAGGCGGGCCCCCAGCCGGTGTCCCGCTTCGAGACGGTCCATGAAGAACACGGTTCAGCCTCCTCATTCCCGGGCGGACCACAGCGGCGCGGGCGAGGGTTCGTCCACCGCCCCGACCGCCTTGATGTCACCCGCGGCTGTCTGGAGCAGCTGTCGGCCCAGCGCCACCAGTGCCCGGCCGACGGCGAGTTCGTCACCGATCTCGGGCACCGCCGTGTCGTCCGGGTTCCGGTGGGCTGCGGCACGGCTCTCCAGCACGTTGTCACCGGTGTCCAGGACGACCCGCGCCGTGGTGTCCGGATCGTGTTCGGACAGGTAGAGACGCAGCGTCCACTCCTTGGCGGACGGAGGCCGGCTGCCGGTGGCTCTGGTCATCGTCCGTCCCTCCTCAGCCGTGCGGGACAAGCGGGGGCGCGGCCCCCTTCCACTGTGACTCCGATGGGCGCCTGCCGCACGGGGCGGGCGATCCAGGGCCCGCGGTGGCACATCGGGGCGCGCGGTCAGGGAGGTGGCACTGTCTTGGGCCTGCCGACGGGGCTCCCGTCGCAGCGGGCACAATGGCGGTCATGACCACGCGTTCCTGTCCGTGCGGCCTACCCGAGGCGTACGAGAAGTGCTGCGGCCGTTTCCTCCTCCAGCCTCGAACACACTCGGCCGGGGGGACCCCCGTGGGTGCTGCCCTCGCGCCGACCGCCGAGGCGCTGATGCGGTCGCGGTACAGCGCTTTCGTGCGGCTGGACGCGGGGTATCTGCTGCGCACCTGGCATCCGCGTACCCGGCCGGCCCGGCTCGATCTCGACCCGGGGATGCGGTGGACCGGGCTGGAGGTTCTGGCCACGACGGACGGCTCGGCGTTCCACTCCACGGGGACCGTGACCTTCCGGGCCTCGTACCAGGGTGGTTCGCTGCACGAACACAGTCGGTTCGAGCGGGTCGACGGGGCGTGGGTGTATGTCGACGGAGACTTCGTGGAGTAACGCCCGTTGCCACCGGGGCCCGGTCGGGGCGCTTGGTCAGGGGGCCAGGATGTCCAGCTCGCGCAGCGCGCCGACGGCGATCTCACGGGTCAGCTGTTCCGCCCGGGCCGCGTCACCCTCCCGTACCGCCTCGGCGACCTGGACGTGCAGCGTGACCGCCGCCGGGTCGGGGTCCTCGAACATGACGTCGTGATGGGTCCGGCCGGTCAGAACCTCCGCGACGACGTCGCCGAGCCGGGCGAACATCTCATTGCCCGAGGCGTCCAGGATCACCCGGTGGAAGGCGACGTCGTGGACCAGATAGCTGTTCAGCTTGTGACCACGTGAGTTCGCGACCATGCCCAGCGCGCACTCGGTGAGTTCGGCGCACTGTTCGGGCGTGGCGTTGTGCGCGGCCAGGCCCGCGGCCGCCGGCTCGATCGCCGAGCGCAGGATGGTCAGCGAGCGCAACTGGTGCGGGCGGTCGGCGCCGGCCAGACGCCACCGGATGACCTGCGGGTCGTAGACGTTCCACTCGGACTTGGGGCGGACCCTGACGCCGACCCGGCGGCGGGACTCCACCAGGTGCATCGACTCCAGAACCCGCACCGCCTCGCGCATCACGGAGCGTGACACCTCGAAGTGCTGGGCCAGTTCGTCCGTACGCAGAACGCTGCCCGGCGGGTGGTCGCCCGCGGTGATCGCGGGGCCGAGGGTGTCCAGTACATGGCCGTGAAGCCCCCGGCCCGGTGTGCTCATGCGCTCAGGTTACGGGGCGGATCACCCGATGAAAAAGTCAGACTTATTCGTCACACTCACTTGAATTCGTCGTACCTAATCGGTTTCAGTGTCCGTCGGCATCAGATGTCGACGAAGACAGCGAGAGGACGATGCAGCAAGTGCGCACCCCCCACGTGGTCGTGGTCATGGGCGTCGCGGGTACCGGCAAGACCACGATCGGTCCCCTGCTGGCGGCCCGGCTCGGCGTTCCGTACGCCGAGGGCGACGACTTTCACCCCCCGGCCAACATCGCCAAGATGTCGGCGGGTGTTCCGCTCACCGACGAGGACCGGTGGCCATGGCTGGACGCCATCGGCGCCTGGGCGCACGGGCGCGCGGGGCTCGGCGGGGTGGTCAGCAGCTCGGCGCTGAAGCGGGGGTACCGCGACCGGCTGCGGGCCGCGGCCCCCGACGTCGTCTTCGTTCATCTGACAGGCGACCGCGCCCTCATCGAGGACCGGATGGCGCACCGGCAGGGGCACTTCATGCCCACCGCGCTGCTGGACTCCCAGTTCGCCACGCTGCAGCCGCTGGAGTCGGACGAGGCGGGGGTCCTGGTGGATGTCTCGGGAACCCCCGAGGAGATCACCGACCGTGCCCTGAACGCCCTGAGCGACCTCGAGCCGTCGGCCGCACGGCCCTCGCAGTAAGTCCCCGCCTTCGCGGCGGGCCCTCTCCCCCAGGGTCCCGGGGGCGCTCCTCCTCACCAGGAACCGAGAGTTCCTCTCCTCACGCAAGGGAACACCCGTGACCAGACTCAGCGTCGAGATGCTGGCAGCGGACACCGTCGAGCCGATCACGTCGGCGGGCCACGCTCAACTGGGCATCGCGGTGGTGGCGGGCATCGCCGTCATCGTGCTGCTCATCACCCAGTTCAAGCTCCACGCCTTCCTGGCCCTGACCATCGGCTCGCTCGCGCTCGGCGCGTTCGCCGGGGCGCCGCTCGACAAGGCGATCACCAGCTTCACCACCGGGCTCGGCTCGACCGTCGCCGGTGTGGGTGTCCTGATAGCCCTGGGCGCGATCCTCGGCAAGCTGCTCGCCGATTCCGGCGGCGCGGACCAGGTCGTCGACACGATCCTCGCCAAGGCGGGAGGGCGTGCGATGCCGTGGGCGATGGTGCTGATCGCCTCGGTGATCGGTCTTCCGCTGTTCTTCGAGGTCGGCATCGTGCTGCTGATACCGGTGGTGCTGATGGTCGCCAAGCGTGGCAACTACTCGCTGATGCGCATCGGTATCCCGGCGCTGGCCGGGCTGTCCGTGATGCACGGTCTGATCCCGCCGCACCCCGGCCCGCTGGTCGCGATCGACGCCGTCCAGGCGAACCTCGGTGTCACGCTGGCGCTCGGCGTACTGGTCGCCGTCCCGACGGTGATCATCGCCGGTCCGCTGTTCTCGAAGGTCGCCGCCCGCTGGGTGGACGTCCCGGTCCCCGACCGCATGATCCCGCCGCGCGCCTCCGAGGACCTGGACAAGCGCCCCGGCTTCGGTGCCACGCTGGCCACCTTGCTGCTGCCGGTCGTCCTGATGTTGTCCAAAGCACTGGTCGACATCATCGTCGACGACCCGGCGCACATGGTGCAGCGCGTCTTCGACGTGATCGGCTCGCCGCTGGTCGCACTGCTCGCGGCCGTGATCGTGGGTATGTTCACGCTCGGCCGCGCGGCCGGGTTCAGCAGGGAGCGGATCACCCAGACCGTCGAGAAGGGGCTCGGTCCCATCGCGGGCATCCTGCTCATCGTCGGCGCCGGCGGCGGCTTCAAGCAGACGCTGATCGACTCGGGCGTGGGCCAGATGGTCCTGGACGTCTCCAAGAACTGGTCGATACCCGCGCTGCTGCTGGCCTGGCTGATCGCGGTGACGATCCGGCTGGCGACGGGGTCGGCAACCGTGGCGACCGTCTCGGCCGCCGGTCTGGTCGCCCCGCTCGCGGCCGACATGTCGACCACCCACGCGGCCCTGCTGGTGCTGGCCATCGGCGCCGGCTCGCTCTTCCTGAGCCATGTGAACGACGCCGGGTTCTGGCTGGTCAAGGAGTACTTCGGGCTCAGCGTCGGCCAGAACCTGAAGACCTGGTCGATCATGGAGTGCATCGTCTCTGTGGTCGCCGGCGGCCTGGTCCTGTTGCTGTCCCTGCTGATCTAGTGCTGTGACCGAGCGGCGGTGGCGACCCCGGGGCCGGTTATCCGACTGCCCTCGCCGCCGCCCGCCCGGCCATGCGGCCCGAGAACAGGCAGCCGCCGAGGAACGTGCCCTCCAGGGAGCGGTAGCCGTGGACCCCGCCGCCGCCGAAGCCGGCGGCCTCGCCTGCCGCGAACACACCCGGAAGCGGGTCACCGCCCTCGGTCAGCACCCGCGAGGACAGGTCGGTCTCCAGACCGCCGAGCGTCTTGCGGGTGAGGATGTTGAGGCGTACGGCGATCAGCGGGCCCGCCTCCGGGTCGAGGATGCAGTGTGGGGCGGCCGTGCGGATCAGCCGGTCGCCGAGGTACCTGCGGGCGCCGCGGATCGCCGTCACCTGGAGGTCCTTGGTGAAGGGGTTGAGGATCTCCCGGTCACGCTCGACGATCTGGCGGCGCAGTTCGGCCTCGTCGATGAGCGGTTCCTTGGTGAGCGCGTTCATGCCGCGCACCAGCGCCCCCAGGTCCTTCTCGACGACGAAGTCGACACCGTGGTCCATGAACGCCCTGACCGGGCCGGGTACGTCCGCGCGTGCCCGGCCGATCGTGCCCCTGACCGACTTCCCGGTGAGGTCGGGGTTCTGCTCGGAGCCCGAGAGCGCGAACTCCTTGCCGATGATCTTCCGGTCGAGTACGAACCAGGTGTGCTCGTAACCGGTCTTCATGATGTGCTCGAGCGTGCCGAGAGTGTCGAAGCCGGGGAAGAGCGGGACGGGCAGCCGTCGGCCGCAGGCGTCGAGCCAGACGGAGGACGGGCCGGGCAGGATACGGATGCCGTGGTTCTCCCAGACGGGGTTCCAGTTGTGGAGGCCCTCGGTGTAGTGCCACATCCGGTCGCGGTTGATCAGCCGGGCGCCGGCCGTTTCGGCGATGCCGAGCATCTTCCCGTCGACGTACGCGGGAACGCCGGAGACCATCCGCTCGGGCGGGCTGCCGAGGCGCTCCGGCCAGTTGGCGCGGACCAGGTCGTGGTTGCCGCCGATGCCGCCCGTGGTGATGATCACCGCCTGGGCCCTGAACTCGAAGGCGCCGGTGACGGTGCGGCTGCTGGCCCGGCCCCGTGGCGCATCCGACGGATCGAGGATTTCACCGGTGACGGTGTCGACGGTGCCCGCGCTGCGCGACAGCCCGGTGACACGGTGGCGGAACTTCAGCTGTACGAGGCCACGCGCGACCCCGGCGCGCACCCGCCGCACGAACGGTTCGATCACCCCGGGTCCGGTCCCCCACGTGATGTGGAAACGCGGGACCGAGTTGCCGTGGCCGCCCGCGTCGTATCCGCCGCGTTCGGCCCAGCCGACCACCGGGAAGAAGCGCATCCCCTGCCGGCGCAGCCAGGCCCGCTTCTCGCCCGCGGCGAAGTCGACGTACGCCTCCGCCCATCTGCGCGGCCAGTGGTCCTCGGGCCGGTCGAATCCGGCCGTGCCCATCCAGTCCTGGAGGGCGAGCGCGTGACTGTCCCTGATGCGCAGGCGGCGCTGTTCGGGCGAGTTCACGAAGAAGAGGCCGCCGAAGGACCAGAACGCCTGGCCGCCCAAGGACTGCTCCGGTTCCTGGTCGAGGACGATCACTTTCCGTCCGGCGTCCGCGAGTTCCGCGGCCGCGGTCAGTCCGGCGAGGCCTGCCCCGATCACGATGACATCAGCGTCGTAGGCCATGCGCCCGTCCTCTCACGGCGACTACCGGTCGGTACGTGGTTACCGACGGGTCAGATCCTTCGGCAGAAGAGTGACCGAGTCAACCGCCTGTTCACGGGTACTCGAAACGTTCGCGCCCATGCCGGCCGTCCCGCGAGCGAGGGCTTGCCGAGAGCGGTCAAGCAGGGGCGGGCCACGGCCGGGAGCGCTAGAGTCAGCGTGATACGCACCTCCGTGACCCCGCTGAACTATTGAGGTACGCAGCGTGTCGGTATTGGTTCTGGCTCTCTCCGTGAGCGCGGCCTTCTGCCTGGGCACCGGATTCGTGTTGCAGCAGAACGCCGCCCAACAGGCACCGCTGAGTGACTTCCTCTCCTTCCGGCTACTCCTGGACCTGGCGAAGGTGCCGCGTTGGCTCGGCGGCCTGGGTCTGATGGTGGCGGGCATGATCCTCAGCGCGGTCGCGCTGACCCACGGTGAGATCTCCCTGGTCGAGCCGCTGGTCGCCACGAACCTGCTGTTCGCCATGGCCCTGTCCCGCCACCAGACCAGACAACCCCTGGGCCGCCAGGGCTGGGGCGGGCTCGCGCTGCTCGCCGGCGGCGTCGCGGCCTTCATCCTGGCGGGCCAGCCCAAAGCCGGCGAAGCGGTCACGAATCCCGTACGGCACTGGGTGATCATCGGCGTGATGGTCGGCCTGGCACTGCTGCTGACGACGTATGCGAAGAAGTCGCGGATGATCATCGGGCCGGTGCTGCTGGCAGTGGCGGCGGGACTGCTGTACGGCGTACAGGATGCGCTCACGCGGGTCAGCGGTGAGCGGTTCAGGGTGGGTGGCTGGACGGAGTTCATCACGGGCTGGCAGCCATACGCCGTGGTGGTGCTCGGTGTCACGGGACTGGTACTGGTGCAGAGCGCGTTCGAGACGGCACCGCTGCGGATGTCCCTGCCGGCACTCACCGCGGCCCAGCCACTGGCCGGGATCGCCTGCGGGGTGGGTTTCCTCGGCGACCAGCTGCGCACCGACACGGGCGCACTGGCCTGGCAGGCGGCGGGGCTTGCGGCGATCGTCCTCGGCATCGTGCTGCTGGGAATGCACCCGGCCATGCCACGGGGGACGGCGGCGCCGGAGCGGGCGAAGGACCTGCAGCCGAGGTGATGCGGCCACTCCTCACTCCGCGGCCGGGGACTGGTTGGATGGACGGCATGAACGCCGCTGACGAACTCCTCGACATCGTGGACGAGAACGACAGGGTCATCGGGCAGTCGCCGCGCGGCGAGGCGTACGAGCGCGGGCTGCGCCACCGGTGTGTGTTCATCCAGGTACGGGACGCCGAGGACCGCCTGTTCGTCCACCGCCGCACTCCCACCAAGCTGGTCTTCCCCTCTCTCTACGACATGTTCGTCGGCGGGGTCGTCGGCGCGGGCGAGGCCTACGACGACGCCGCCCTGCGGGAGGCCGAGGAGGAGCTCGGGGTCAGCGGGCTGCCCCGGCCCGAGCCGCTGTTCACGTTCCTGTACGACGACGGCGCCGGCCGGACCTGGTGGTCCGCGGTCTACGGGGTGCGCTGCGACCTGCCCGTCAGCCCCCAGGCCGAGGAGGTCGCCTGGCACGCCTTCCTGCCCGAGGAGGAGGTGGAACGGCGACTGTCCGACTGGGAGTGGGTCCCGGACGGGCTCGCCGCATACGAACGGCTCAAGAGGAACCGTCGGTCCGCGGGCTGAACTCCCCCGGGTCGTAGGCGGCCCCGGACCGGCACAACCGCCCGGTAGGGTCCTGCGCGTGAGTGAATTCGCACGGAACGTCCGCCTCTGGTTCACCCCCGAGGACATCCGCGAGGAGGGCGACACCCCCGACTACCGTTTCTCGCTGGCCAACGAGCGCACCTTCCTGGCGTGGCTGCGCACCTCGCTGGCGCTGATCGGCGGCGGCTTCGCCGTGGACCAGTTCCTGCCTCAGCTGCCCCGGGTCTGGCGCGCCGGGCTCGCCCTCGCGCTGCTCGTCGCGGGGGTACTGTGCTCGCTGCGCGCGATCAATCACTGGGTGCGCTGCGAGCGGGCGATGCGACGTGACGAGGATCTTCCCGCGTCCCGCTTCCCGACCGTACTGAGCCTTGCCGTCGCCGTGGTGGCGGTCGCCATGGTCGCGGTCGTCCTCCTCGGCCTGGCGGGATGAGCGCCCCGCTCCCGCGGCGGGATCCGGGACTCCAGCCGGAGCGCACCCGGCTCGCGTGGCGGCGTACCACGCTGTCGAGCACCGTGGCCGCCGTGCTCGCCGTGAAGGCGACGCTGTTCGACAGAACGGCGGCCGGCCTCGCCGTCGCCGCCCTGTGCTGCCTGCTCTGGCTCGGCTTCCTGATCCTCGCTTACCGCCGTATCCACGCCCTGGCGACCGCCGACCCCGGCCGGCCGCCACGCCTCGCGCCCCGTCACGCGGCCGCCGCGACCTTCTGCATGGTCGCACTCGCGGCGTGTGCCGCGGCACTGGTGTTCTAGTGCCGCGGACGCCAGACGACCCCGCCACGTCGCGAAGCCCGAAACACACCGGATGAGCCGGATATGCACCGTTTCGTTAGCCTGGGACTCACAGCACGACATCTCAGAAGGCGAAGGTGAGCGCCATGAGCACCCCCCACCGGGATCACACCGCACACCGCCACAGCCACGGCCCAGCCTGCGGGCACGACGCGGTGCCGCACGGAGACCATGTGGACTACGCGCACGACGGGCATCTGCACCGCGAACACAAGGGCCACTGGGACGAGTGCGAGCCCGCCAGGCACGTCGCGCACCAGGGCCACGAGCACCAGCACGGCGAGGGTTGCGGACACCACCCCGTCCAGCACGGAGACCACGTCGACTACCTGCACGACGGCCACCGGCACGCCCAGCACGAGGGGCACTGGGACGACCACTGACGAGCACTCCGGCGGTCGTGCCGACAACTCCGGCCATGGGATCTTGTCGCCGCGCACAGACTGGGGGATCTTGTTGCCGACGTGCAGGACTGCCTGCCACCGGTGGACGACGACCCCAGGGGGACCCATGACCACAGCGGAGCCGTACACGCTCGCACTCGCCGACGACGTGCACGCCTATGTGCAGCCGGACGGCGGCTGGTGTCTGAACAACGCCGGGTTCGTGAGCGACGGGACGGTCACCCTGCTCGTGGACACGGCCGCGACCGAGCGCCGTACGCGCGCCCTGGCCGCGGCCGTCGCGGCCACCGGAGCACCCGCACCGCGGTGGGTCGTCAACACCCACCACCACGGCGACCACACCTACGGAAACGGCTTCTTCGCACCGGCCGCGACGATCGTCGCGCACGCCGACTGCCGCCGGGAGGTGCTGGCCTGCGGACACCAACTGGAACTGATCTGGCCGGAGAACGACTACGGGGACATCCGGATCGTGGGCGCCGACCTGACGTACCGGGACCACATCACGATCCACGTCGGCGGAGTCGAGGCCGAGGTGATCCACCCGGGCGTGGCACACACCGTCGGCGACTCGGTGGTCTGGCTGCCGCACCGGCGTGTGCTGTTCGCCGGGGACCTGATCTTCGAGGGCGGGACGCCGTTCATCCTGATGGGTTCGCTCAGCGGCTCGCTGCGGGCGCTGGAGCGGCTGCGCGCGCTGGGCGCGGAGACCGTTGTACCCGGGCACGGATCCGTCACCGACCCGTCCGCGTTCGACCGCACGGAGAGCTATCTGCGGTTCGTCGCCGATGTGGCGCAGCGCGGCCGCGCGGCG
Organism: Streptomyces sp. NPDC001020; assembly: GCF_053599115.1. Taxonomy (NCBI): domain Bacteria; kingdom Bacillati; phylum Actinomycetota; class Actinomycetes; order Kitasatosporales; family Streptomycetaceae; genus Streptomyces; species Streptomyces sp. NPDC001020. The sequence continues at coordinate 41,423 of NZ_JBSFLQ010000022.1, forward strand.
GGCCGTACGCCGCTGGAGGCGGCTCGGGCCACGGACCTCGGCAGGTTCGCGGAGCTGCCCGAGAGCGAGCGACTGGTGGCCAATCTGCACCGCGCTTACGCCGAACTGGACGGGCTGCCCGAGGGAGCGCCACTGGATCCGCTTCCCGCCTTCCGGGACATGGCGGTCATGAACGGCGGGGAGATGATGACCAGCCACGCGTGAGTCCGCGCCGGGGCCGTCCGGCCGTGACGGCCCTCACCGATCGGCGCCACGACGATCGTGGCGCCGATCACGTTCACTGCGTGGACTGGACGACATACCGACCGGTCGGCATCATGATGCCAGTGCCCCGGCACTGGTCCTGTTTTTCCGCGCGTGCAGGAGCAACGTTGACATCCTCCCCATCCTGACGGAGGGGGATTCCTACGGCTCGCGCTGTAGGAGTTCCTGCTTCATCGCCGACTGCCCGCCCGGAGTACTCCGTTGAGGCCTTACACCGGCTCCACAGGCCGACACCGCCAGCCCGGCGGTCGGCAAATGCGGGCATGGATGCGGGCGACCTTCTGGCGGGCCCTGGCCCGGTTGGCACCCTCACCCTTGGCCTTACGGGAGAACTCCCGCTGCACCCTGGCCAGGCGCGCGGTCACGCCGCTCGTGCCGGGGGTTGCTGACCTTCTCCCCGGTGGACAGGGTCAACAGGTGGTCGAGCCCCGCGTCCACACCAACCGCGTTGCCACTGCCCGCCAGCGGCTTGACGGTCGGATCCTCACACAGGAGAGACACGAACCAGCGTCCGGCCACGTCCTGCGACACCGTCACCATTCTCCCCCGCAAGCGGGAGCCACCCCCACCCCGCCCTGAAGGGCAGGGCTTCCTCGAAGGAGACCAGATGAGCCCAGAGCACCCACCGGGACTCGATCTCGACCGGCTGCGCGGTCTGCTCGACGTCGAGCGGCCGGGCCTGGTGAACGGCCCCTTGACCGGCCGGCTGATCGAGGGCGGGCGGTCGAACCTCACGTACGCCGTCTCGGACGGCGCGGCCACCTGGGTCGTACGACGGCCCCCGCTCGGGCATGTGCTGGCGACCGCGCACGACATGAAGCGCGAACACCGGGTGATCAGCGCGCTGCATCCGACGGCCGTTCCGGTGCCGCGCCCGGTGCTGCTGTGCGAGGACGAGTCGGTCCTGGGCGCCCCCTTCTATGTGATGGACTTCGTGGCGGGCACCCCGTACCGCACCGCCGGTCAGCTCGCGCCGCTGGGCGCGGAGCGCACCCGTAACGCCGTGCTGTCACTCGTGGACACCCTCGTAGAACTGCACGCGGTGGATCCCGCCGAAGTGGGCCTGGCCGACTTCGGACGGCCCGAGGGTTTCCTGGACCGGCAGTTGCGGCGCTGGGGCAAGCAGCTGGACGCCTCCCGGGGTCGCGAGCTGGCCGGCATCGACGAACTGCACGCCACGCTCGGACGCCACCTGCCCGACTCTCCCGCACCCGCCGTCGTGCACGGCGACTACCGTCTCGACAACGTCCTCATCGACGCGGACGACCGGATCAAGGCTGTCCTCGACTGGGAGATGTCCACGCTCGGCGACCCGCTCACCGACCTGGGCCTGCTGGTGATGTACTGCACGCCGCTCGGTATGCCCGACTCGCCCGTGTCCACCACCGCCGAGGCTCCCGGACACCCCTCGCCCGCCGAGCTGGTGGAGCGGTACGCCGCGCGCTCGGGGCGCGACGTGAGCACCCTGTCCTGGTACACGGCGTTCGCCTGGTTCAAGCTCGCCGTGATCCTGGAGGGCATCCACTACCGGTACACGCTCGGGCAGACGGTCGGCCGCGGATTCGACCGCATCGGCGAACTCGTACCGGTCTTCATCCAGCACGGCCTGACCACCCTTCACTCAGGCCTTCGGAAGGGCTGATCCCGTCATGGACTTCGCGTTCGACGCACGCACCGAGGAACTGCGCGCCAGACTCCTCGCCTTCATGGACGAGTACGTCTACCCGGCCGAGCAGCTCGTGCACGAGCAGCGCGCCCGGCTCTCCTCTCCGTGGGAGAACCCCCCGGTGGTGGAGGAGCTGAAGGCCGAGGCACGCCGCCAGGGACTGTGGAACCTGTTCCTTCCCGATGCCGAGCACGGTGCCGGGCTGACCAACCTGCAGTACGCCCCGCTCGCCGAGATCACCGGCCGTTCACCGCAGTTGGCGCCGACCGTCACCAACTGCGCGGCGCCCGACACCGGCAACATGGAGGTGCTGGCGCAGTTCGGCGACGAACGGCAGAAGAAGCAGTGGCTGGAGCCGCTGCTCGCGGGTGAGATCCGTTCGGCGTTCGCGATGACCGAACCCGAGGTGGCGTCCTCGGACGCCACGAACATCACCACGCGCATCGAGCGGGACGGCGACCGATACGTCATCACCGGCCGCAAGTGGTACATCTCCGGTGCCATGCACCCGGACTGCAAGATCTTCATCGTGATGGGCAAGACCGACCCGGACGGGCCGGACATCCGCCGCCAGCAGTCGATGGTGCTGGTAACCCGGGACACCCCCGGTGTCACGGTCACACGGGCGATGCAGGTCTTCGGGTACGAGGACCACTTCCATGGAGGGCACGCGGAGGTGGTTTTCGACCAGGCGCGTGTACCGGTGTCGAACCTCATCGGCGAGGAGGGTGGCGGCTTCGCCATCGCCCAGGCCCGGCTCGGCCCCGGTCGTATCCATCACTGCATGCGACTGATCGGCATGGCCGAGCGGGCGATCGAGCTGATGTGCCGGCGGGCGGTGTCCCGTACGGCGTTCGGCAAGGCGCTGGCCCAGCAGGGTGTGGTCCACAACTGGATCGCGGACGCGCGGGTGCAGGTCGAGCAGTTGCGGCTGCTGGTGCTGAAGACCGCCTGGCTGATGGACACCGTCGGCAACAAGGGCGCCCACACCGAGATCCAGGCCATCAAGATCGCCACGCCCCGCACGGTGACCGGCATCCTGGACCGGGCGATCCAACTGCACGGCGCGGGCGGTGTCAGCCAGGACTTCCCGCTCGCCGAGCTGTACGCGGCCGCGCGCACGCTGATGCTCGCGGACGGTCCGGACGAGGTGCACCAGCGGTCGCTGGCACGACGGGAGCTGAAGAAGTACCTGTAGTCCCGGTGTGGACGAAGCCATGGCTCATGGCCTCGGCGGAAGGGTAGGAGCAGGCTTCACGCCCCGCTCCGGGAGGTCCGGAGCGGGGCACGCAGCAGCGGGCCGCGTGTGACCGGTCGGCCGGGGCCGGCCGTGGTCGGGAATGCCGCCCCCCAGGCGAGGACGCGGCCGTCGGAGGTCAACGCCAGACTGTGGATGTAACCGCCGGCGATGCCGGTGACCTGGGTACCGGTGGGGAGGTGCACCCCGACCGGCGCGTTGCTGCGGGTGGTGGTGCCGTTCCCCAGGGTGGCGTTCGTTCCGCGGGCCATCGGGGAGCGGGCCGGGCTGCCCTGCGTGCGGATACGGCAGCCCGAGCCGGGCCGGACGGTCGTGCTGGCCGGGCGGGGGCCGCGGCCCCGGAATCCGGCGGCCGCGGCCCTCGTCGCTCATCTCACGGCCGCAGCGCCCGCAGCAGCAGGTCAGCCAGGTGGTCGGCGACCTCCTGCGGGCTGAGCGGGCCGCCCGGGCGGTACCAGGTGGACAGGTGGTGGACCGAGCCGAAGTGGTAGTCGACCACGAGGTCGGCCGGGGTGGCCTTGGAGAAGACGCCCTGTTCCTGGCCTTCCTCGATGAGTGCGCGGAAGCCTTCGTGGTAGCGCCGGCGCTCGGCACGGACCTGCTTGTTCTTCTCCGGGCCGAGGTGGTGCATGGAACGGAAGAAGATCATCGCGTCGTCGAGGTTCTCGATCGTGGTGACGACGACGTCGGCCGCCGCGTCCCGCAGCCGCTTCTCGACCGGCTCGTCGGCGTTCGCGAACGCGTCGAGACGCTCCTGCTGGACCCGCAGCACGCGCGCGTACACCTCGTGCAGGAGGTCGTCCTTGGAGCCGAAGTAGTGGTACAGCGCCCCCTTGGTGACGCCGGCCGCCTCGACGATCTCCTGTACGGAGGTGCGGTCGTAGCCCTGGTCGGCAAAGAGCCGGGTGGCGGCGGCGAGAAGCCGCTGCGGGACGGGGGTGCCGTCTCCTTCCGTGGTCCTGGGCACTGCCGCCACCTGCCTTTCCATGGTCCTGCTGAGTCTTACCGGTCCTGCTGACCGTCCTGCGTACGGGAACGGAGTTCCCGACGGAGGATCTTCCCACTCGCCGCCTTCGGCTGGTCCGGCAGGCTCCCCACCTGGCGCGGGTCCATGTCAGGCGGCCAGTCTCTCCCCGCGGTACGCGGCCGCCGCACGGGGGTCATGCGGCCGCGTGGCAGAAGCGGAAGGCCGGTCACCGGACCCCTTCCCACTTCTGCTGGATGTGGTTCATGTGCGCCAGCCAGCGGTCGGGATCGTTGGCCCGCGCCTGGTAGTGCCCGGCGGCCTCCGGATGCGGCAGGACCAGGAAGCGATCCTGCGCGATGCCCTCGAACAGGGCGTCGGCCACGTCCTCCGGTTCGATCGCGGTCGGCCGCAGCAGCAGGTCGCCCACGCTGCCGGTGGCGGCCAGCATGTCGGTGCGCACGCCCTGCGGGCAGATCGCGTGCACCTTGATCCCGCGGTGGCAGTACGTCAGCGACAGCCACTCGGCGAAGGCGTACGCCCCGTGCTTGGTGACGCTGTAGGGGGCGGCACCGATCATGGTGAGCAGTCCGGCGGCGGAGACGGTGGAGACGAAACGGCCGCTGCCGCGCTCCAGCCAGGCCGGGAGCAGCGCCTCGGCGGCACGCACATGGGCCATGACGTTGACGTCCCAGGCCTGTGCCCAGACCTCCTCGCCGGCCGCTTCCGAACCGGCCGAGCCGACGCCCGCGTTGGCGCAGTACACGTCCACCGTCCCGCCGAGCGCGTCGCGCGCCTCGGCGACGATCGCGGAGGCGTCGCCCGCGAGCGCGATGCCGCCGATCTCCTCGGCGACCGACTTCGCCTTCCCGGCGTCGAGGTCGTTGACGACGACGCGGGCCCCTTCTGCGGCGAACCGGCGGGCCAGTGCTGCTCCGATGCCGCCCCCTGCCCCGGTGACGACCACTCCCGCACCCTGAACTGCTTCCACCAGCGGCCTCCTGCGACTCGACACGAATCGGCTTCGACGCGGAGACTAACCGGTCGGTATGCCGTGGGGAAGTGGTGGCCGGGCGGTGTTGAGCAGGCGGTCCACTCCGGTGCGACGCGTTCCGGTCCGGGTCGTTCCGCGCCGCCCCGGCGCACGCTAGCGTGCGTGGGCATGACACGTGCCGATCACGGAGGTCGTCGTATGAAGCTGTCCAGACGGAGCCTGTTCGCCACCACGGCCGCGGTCGCGGCCTCGACCGTCCCTGCCGCGCAGGCCAAGGCGGCCCCCGAGGGCCGTGGCCGCCCGCTGAACACCGGGTTCGAGCGCCTGGCGGCCGACGGCTACGCGCGGCTCGACGGGCAGCGGGTCGGCATCGTCACCAACCCGACCGGCATCACCCGGGACGTGCGCCACATCGTGGACGTCATGCATGCCGACCGCCGGGTGAACCTGGTCGCCGTGTTCGGCCCGGAGCACGGCTTCCGCGGCACCGCGCAGGCGGGCGGATCCGAGGGCCGCTACGACGACCCGGCCACCGGGCTGCCCGTGTACGACACCTACCTCAAGAGCGGCCAGCCGCTCGCCGACATCTTCACCGCCTCCGGCGTGGACACGGTCGTCTTCGACATCCAGGACGCGGGCGCCCGCTTCTACACGTACATCTGGACGCTCTACGACTGCATGGAGGCCGCCGCGCTGGCCGGCAAGCGGTTCGTGGTGCTCGACCGTCCGAACCCGGTGACCGGCCGGGAGGCCCTGGGCCCGGTGTTGCACCCGGAGTTCGCCACCTTCGTGGGACGGCAGCCGATCTCCCAGGCGCACGGCATGACGGTCGCGGAACTGGCGCGACTGTTCAACGGGGAGTTCCTGACCAGGCCGGTGCGCCTGGAGACCGTACCGATGACCGGCTGGAACAGGTCGCAGTTCTTCGACGCCTCCGGGCTGCCCTGGGTACCGCCGAGCCCCAACATGCCGACCCCGGAGACCGCCCTCGTCTACTCCGGCACCTGTCTGTTCGAGGGCACCAACCTGTCGGAGGGCCGCGGTACCACCCGCCCCTTCGAACTGCTCGGCGCCGAGGGCATCGACGGCCGCTGGGCGGAGGCCGCGGGCGCGCTCGGGCTGCCGGGTGTGCGCTTCCGGGAGGCCTACTTCGCGCCCACCTTCTCCAAGTTCCAGGGCCGGACGGTCGGCGGCGTACAGATCCATGTCCACGACCGGGCCGCCTACGACCCCGTACGGACCGGGATCGCGCTGCTCGTCACCGCCAAACAGGTCTGGAGCGGCTTCGCCTGGCGCTCGGACAACTGGATCGACAAGCTCACCGGCTCCACGCGCGTGCGCACGATGATCGACGCCGGGGCGGACACCGACGCGGTGGTGGCCGGCTGGCGGGAGGAACTCGCGGCGTTCCGGAAGGTTCGGAAGGGATATCTGCTCTACAAGTGAGCCGCAAGGACCCTCCCGCGCCCGGTTGAGTCGTGACCTATGGCCAACTCCCCCCGCGGGCAGGACGATGCACCACACATCGCACCCGTTCGGTAGGGACGTGGGGGGTTGTCATGCTGGATCCTGGAATGAGCGTGGCTCCGTACTGGGAGCTGACCTTCGACGCGGACGGGGACGTGGACGGCCCCGAGCGGGACCGGCTGCTCGCGGGCCTGTCGGCGAGCGGCGTGCGCGACCTGATCGTCTTCGCGCACGGCTGGAACAACGACCGCTCCACCGCGACCCGGCTCTACAGCGACTTCTTCGCGCCGCTCCCGCGGCTCGCCCCGGCCGCACGGATCGGGTACGTGGGCGTGGTGTGGCCGTCGATGCGGTTCAGCGACGAGCCGATCCCCGACTTCCCGCACTCGACCGTCGTCGGGCCCGGTCCGGGCCCGACGCTGGACCCGGACACCCGGCAGGCACTCCTCAACGCCTTCCCGGGGCGGGCCACGGTGGTCGACCGGCTCGCGCGGATGCTGGAGCTGCGTCCGCGCGAGGCGGCCGGTCTGGAGGAGTTCGGGCGGCTGGTACGGCTGCTCGTGGAGGTGGAACCATCGGCGCCGCGGGGCAGATTCGTGGCGGACACGGTGTCAGCGGGCCTGCCGCAGAGCGAGCCGGGGATGTTCGCACGGCCCACGGCAGCCGTCTGCGGCGAGTTCGCGCAGGCGGAGGCACAACTGGCGGCGCCCGAAGGGCAGGAGTCGTTCTCGCTGCCGAACCCGTGGGACGGCGCGAAGGAGTTGCTGCGTCAGGCGACGTACTACGCGATGAAGCGGCGCGCGGGCACGGTCGGTGAGCGCGGTCTGGGCCCGGCGCTGGGCCGGCTCGCGGACGCGGCCACGGGCCTCAGGATCCATCTGGTCGGGCACAGCTTCGGCGGCCGTCTGGTGTCGTTCGCGCTGCGCGGGCTGCCCGCGGGGGTGCGGGCGGTGAAGTCCGTGACGCTGCTCCAAGGTGCCTTCTCGCACTACGCGTTCGCGACCGGGCTGCCGGACGACACGCACACGGGAGGGGTGCTGCAGGGCCAGGAGCACCGCGTCGACGGGCCCCTGGTGTGCTGTTTCTCCCGCTTCGACACGGCCCTCGGCACGTTCTATCCCCTGGCCGCGCGCCTCGCCGACGACGACCGGTCACTGCTCGGCCTCGACGTCGGCGCGCTGCTCGGGGCGAGATGGGGTGCGATGGGGCATGACGGGGTCCAGGCGGTGCCGGGCACGCGCTCGCGCACTCTCGCCGACGCCCTGAGTTCGCCGCTGCCCGTGTCCGGGTGCGTGAACGTCGACGCCGCCGAGGTGGTCCGGCGCGGCGGCCCGCCGGCCGGCGCGCACAGCGACATCCTGCACCCGGAACTCGCGCGGGTGGTACTGGCGGCGGGCCGCATCCGCTGACCCGCCGCCGGACGGCGTCACCGGTGGGAGGTGTACTCCACCACCTGCTGGTAGGTGGGCCGGTTCTGCCAGCCGATCCTGCCGTGCTTGATGCCGCCGAGAGGACGCTGGACGATCGAGTCCGCGCACCACTGGTCACCCGCCGAGCACTGGTCGTCGCCAGGGTAGACCTGGGCCGCCGTCATGCCCGCCGCCTGCTTCAGGGTGCTGATCAGGATGTCCCGGCAGGAGCCGAGGCTGCCGCCGCCGCAGTACGTCCGTGCCAGCGGACCCTGCACCGGCTCACCCAGCACCGTACGGATGTCCTTGTCGACATAGCTCCACCAGCCGTACTGGAAGGCGCTTCCGGCGTGCGAGCCGGTCGCACCGTGCCCCGCCGACGGGGACTCGTCGACCGGCAGGTCGGCGGTGAAGGCGGTGTAGAGGTCGCTGCCCAGGCCTGGTTCGAACTCCGCCTTCACCAGCAGCGGCCACCAGGCGTCCAGGATCCGGATCGCGTCGGCGTTCGCGTAACTCTTGGATCCGGCCGAGGTCGCAGTGCGCTTGGTGCCCGCTGTCACCCAGGCGCGCAGCTTGCTCAGTGCCGCCGCGGCTGTCGGGTCGGTGACCTGCGAGCTGTCGATCACCTTCAGCAGGTTCGGCAGGACGTCCTCGGCGCGCAGGTCGGCGACGGCGGCGTCGGCCATCGCCCGGGTCAGCGAGGCGCGGGTCACTCCGCCCGCCGTGACCAGCTTCTGCACCCGGTCCTCGAGCAGATCGCCGCGGTGCACGGAGCCCTCCCCCCAGGGCGCGGCCGTGTAGTCCTTGGCCTGCTTGTTGTTCCAGGAGATGTAGTAGTCCTGGTCGATGGAGTTGGGGTGGGCCGAGGTCGGAGTGTAGTCGGCGGTGTTGGTGGCCGGGTCCCAGCTCCGCCACTCGTACGGCGGCCTCGCCCACACCGGGAACTCGGCGTCGACGCCGTTCGCGCGTACCGGGTTGTCGCCGCTGTTGTAGTACGCGGTGTGCTGGGAGTCGGCGTAGAACCAGTTGAACGTGAAGTTGATGTGCTGCGTGGCCTGCTGGAAGTCCTGTGGGCCCTTGATGAAGCCGGGGTCGTTGAGCATCTGGAAGCCGATGATGGAGTCGACCTCGTGCCGGTAGGAGGAGCGCAGGGTGGTGTAAGCGACCTTCTTGCCGCCGACGGTCGCGCGGTACTGCACGGGGCCGTACTTCGTGCGCCACACGCGCATCGTGTAGGAGCCGGCCGGGGTGCTGTCGGCGGTGGTGGGCTTCCAGGAGTTGGCCTGCTCGACCTTGTCCATGGCCGTACAGGTGCCGTGGAACAGGTAGTGGTAGTCGTCCTGGCACAGCTCCACGGCGTAGGTGTCGATGATGTCCTGGCCGGAGGTCGTGGCGCTCCACGAGAAGTCCTGGCCACGGCCGAGTTCGACATACATGCTCAGGCCGGCGAAGGAGGCACCGCGGGCGCTGATGCCCGGCCCCTGGATCTCCTGGAGCATCAGCAGTTGCGGGGCGAAATAGCCGGTCTGCGGGCCGAAGACGGCGACGGGGTGACCGCTGGCGGTGTGCGCGCCGCTGACGACCAGGGCGTTGGACATGCCACGTCTGGCGGAGGACACGGCCGTCTTGGCAGCGGTCGTGGCCGCGCTCCTCGCGGCCGAACCGCTCGCGCTGCCGGTGCGACCGTAGACGAGCGGCTCCTGGGTCACCGAGCCGGCGTCGGGCAGGGCCTCGCCCTGCGGGGTGGTCGGCTTCGTGGCATACGGGAAGCTCTGGCCGTCGTGGAGGGTGAGGACGGCCTCGGGGTCGTTGCGCTCGCGGAAGGACTCCCAGACCTTGGTGCCCTCCTCGATGCCGTACTTGGCCTGCGCGGCCAGCAGCGAGAGCGCGTTGTTCACCTCGCCGCCCCCGCCGGAGCCGAACAGCGAACCGATCACGGAGGCCAGTGCGACCAGGTCGGTGGCCTTGAAGTGCTCGATGGTGCCGGCGTTGGTGATCGGGTCCTTGTGGCCGGTCAGGTCGTACTCGCCAGGGAAGTAGAGGCCGGCGTCGGAGGCGTCGATATAGGCGTTGACGCCGGCGAGGTAGGCGCCCACGTCGGCGAGTGCCTGCTGGCCGCGCGTGCCGCTCTTGGCCACCGCGCTGTCGATCTGCGCCTGCAGGTCGGCCTCGGTGTAGGGCGCGTTGCGGTAGAACTCCTGCTCCAGGCCCTGGTTGGCGGGGGCGCCGCCCGCGAAGGAGGTCAACTGGCCGCGGCCGACGTGCCGGAAGACGTCCATGAGCCACAGCCGGTCCTCGGCGGCGGCGTATCCGGCGCCGAACTCGGTGCCGGAGCGGGTGGTTCCCGTGATGTGCGGTACACCGGTCTTCTTGTCGCGGACGATCGTGACGTCACTGCGGCCGGCGGGCTTCTCGGTGGAGGCGACCTGGTCCGAGGGGACCCCCAACGAGGCGTCGTTGAAGAAGTCGTTGATCTTGTCGTTGGTGAGCGCGGGGTAGCCCGTGGCGAGGTTGGCGTAGGGGCCGAGCTGGTCCTCGGCGTGGCTGGGCTGGATCCCGAGGGTCTGGTTGAGGAGGATCTGGGCGAGCGTGGCGTTGCCGTTCTCGCCGGGCGGCAGGATGTCCGAACACTGGCCGCCGCAGTAGTCGTCGGCAACGGCCGCTTCCGCGGTGCCGACGGCCACCGGGGACAGCAGACCGGCGACGAGCACGCATATCGACGCGGTCTTGAGGAACTTGGCGAATCTGCGGGGAGTTCTCAGTATGTCGAGAGCGGTGCGTGGGGTGCGCCGTGGCATGGCAGCTCCTCCGGACGATGATGGGCCGGACGTTACCGCCGGTATCCCCGCGGATGAAGATGAACATGCGTCAACTTTGCGTGGACTGAGTGTGGTTCATGCGGCGGTTCGGGTGACGAACGGGGCGTGAGACAGGACCGCCGCGAACGGTTCGGAGAGCGGCTTATGGAGGTCATCGGAAAACGGATGGAGCCGAATCGCTTGTCGATACGTCTATTCGGCGACGTCCGTACGACGACGCCGAAGTGACCGCAGTACAGGTGCAGGTGTGACGGAGGTGCAGGGCGATGGCCGGTTTCCGGAGTCTGGCGAGACAGGTGCGGGATCCGAGGTGCGATCTGGCACTGCGACGCTATTCACTGCGCAAGTGCCTTGAGAAGTTCGCCCCCTACGGGCACCGGGCGACCTGGGACCATCTGTGCTCCCGGGCCGGGTTCGGCCCCGAGGACCGCTCCCCCGATCCTGCGCGGCTCGTGGCCGCACTGGACGAACTGGAGGAGGCCCGCTCGGTCTGGCTCGCCTACGAGGCGGAGTTCACCCAGCGCCGAAGGAAGGAGAAGCACGAGGGACTGCGCAGGCCGGGCAGTGTGGACGACTGGCATCGGCTGACCTGGGGCGGCTTCGGGGTCGCCTGGTGCGAGGACCCGAGCGTCCATCCTCAGGAACCGCTGGCCGAGGTACTGCGCCGGCTCATCGCCGCACTGGAGCACGGGCCGGGCTCGGCCTGTCCGGTGTGCACCGGTGAGCGCCTCGTCTGGAAGTACGACCTGGCTCACGAGCCCTCCGCGGGCCCGGTCTGCGCGAACTGCGGCATCGTGGTGCCGCGGCCGGTGCTCACACCGGGGGCCCTGGCCGAGGCCAGACGGGCACGGCTGCTGGTGTCGGCCTGACGTCCCCGTCACGGGCGGTGCGAGGGGGAACCGCACCCGCTCTGTCGGTGGGGTCCGAGACCGTCGACGTCATGCGCGAACGGAGCAAGGGGAGCGACGGACGGCGCGGTCGTGCCGATGTCACCGCAGGCAGTCGCCGACTCGGCGGCGGCTGCCGTGGCGGCCGGGGCCTCGGACTGCGCGGCGTTCCACCGGCCGAAGAGGGCGACGCTACCAGCCGCAAATCCGTTCGCCCCAGGCCTTTCCCGCACGGACAGTAGGAGGCGATGAATCGCACCTGAGGAACCCAGAGGAGTCCCGATGTCGACGCTGCGCGTCACCGCCGAAGTGCTGACCATCCACGAGCATCCGAACGCCGACGCACTCGAACTGGCCCAGGTGGGCCTGTACCGAGCCGTCGTCGCCAAGGGCGAGTACCGCACAGGTGACACCGCCGTCTACATCCCGGAGCAGTCCGTGCTCCCGGCCGGGCTGATCGAGGAGCTGGGGCTGACCGGGCGGCTGGCGGGCGGCAACAGCGACCGGGTCAAGGCGGTACGGCTGCGCGGCGAGCTCTCGCAGGGCATCGTCTGCCGCCCCAGGGTGCTGGTGGGGGTCGACCTCACGCAAGCCGCGGCGGACGGCACCGACTTCGCGGAGGTGCTCGGCATCACCAAGTGGGTGCCGCCGATCCCGCCCACCATGGACGGTGAGGTGACGCCCGCACCGGAGTTGCTGCCCTGGGTCGACATCGAGAACATCCAGCGCTACCCATACGTCTTCGCACCGGGCGAGCCCGTCGTCCTGACGGAGAAGCTGCACGGGTCGGCGTGCCTGCTGACGTATGTCGCGGACGAGGACCAGGTACTCGTCTCCTCGAAGGGCTTTGGTGCCAAGTCCCTGGCCCTGGTGGAGGATCCGCGCAACCTGTACTGGCGGGCGGTACGCGGCCACGGCGTCCCGGAGGTCGCGGCGCGCCTGGCCGAGCGGCTCGGAGCACGCCGGGTTGGGATCTTCGGCGAGGTGTACGGGGCAGGCATCCAGGATCTGACCTACGGCGCCGACGGCCGGCGGGACACCCTCGGGTACGCGGTCTTCGATGTGTCCGCGGAGATCGACGGGACGCTGCGCTGGCTGGACGCGGCGGAGCTGCTCGCCGGGGAACTTCCTTTGGTTCCAAGGCTGTTCGAGGGGGCGTACGACATCGAGCGGGTGCTGGAGGTCGCGACCGGGCGGGAGACCGTGTCCGGACGGGGGCTGCATCTGCGCGAGGGTGTGGTCATCCGGCCGGCCACCGAGCGGTACAGCCCGGTGACCGGAGGCAGAGCGATCGCGAAGGCGGTGAGCCCGGCCTACCTGACCCGTAAGGGCGGTACTGAGTACGAGTGAGCACCGCGCCCCGGGCCGCTCAGCGGCATTCTCCGGCCGCTTCCCGTTCCCGTTGCTCCCGTTCGCGGCTGCGCCGCCTGAGGCCGCGTTCCACCAACAGGCGCGAGCCCGACCTCGTTTCGCCGAAGGTGTCGTCCGGGTTGGACAGGACGCATGTCTCCAGGGACAGACAGCCGCAGCCGATGCAGTCCGTGAGGTGGTCGCGGAGTCGGCTCAGCTGGCTGATGCGCTCGTCGAGTTCGGAGCGCCAGGCCTCGGAGAGGCGGGCCCAGTCCTCGTGGGTCGGGGTCCGCTCCTCGGGGAGCTGGGCGAGCGCCTCGCGGATGGTGGCCAGCGGAATGCCGACGCGCTGCGCGGCCCGCACGAAGGCGACCCGGCGCAGCGTGTCACGCTGGTAGCGGCGCTGGTTGCCGGATGTGCGGCGGCTGCTGATCAGACCCTTGGACTCGTAGAAGTGCAGGGCGGAGACGGCGACACCGCTGCGTGCGGACAACTGGCCGACGGTCAGCTCATGGATCTTCTCAGGAATCTTGGGCACCCCTCAGAGCCTACCCACCGGCCACACCGTCGGTCCGTTGACAGGCCTCCCCCACCCGGTCATGCTAAGCAGTTGCTTAGACATGGTGACTTCATGAGGCGAAAGGCCGGCGACATGGCAGAGCCGAGGACCTTCACGTCCGCCGACGAGCTGAAGGCGGCGGTGGGCGAGCAGCTTGGGTACAGCGACTGGCTGGAGATCGACCAGAAGCGGATCGACCTGTTCGCGGACGCCACGGGCGATCACCAGTGGATCCACGTGGATCCGGAGAAGGCGGCCGCCGGCCCCTTCGGCACGACCATCGCTCACGGCTATCTCACCCTGGCACTGCTCCCGCTGTTCGGGCCGCAGCTGATCAGCGTCGAGGGCGTGAAGATGGGCGTCAACTACGGGACGAACAAGGTCCGCTTCCCCGCCCCGGTCCCCGTCGGCTCCCGGCTGCGCTCCACCGCGACGATCTCGGGCGTCGAGGACGTGCCGGGCGGGGTGCAGGTGAGCGTCGTCTTCGTCGTGGAGCGCAAGGACGGCGACAAGCCCGTCTGTGTGGCCGAGTCGGTGGTCCGCTACTACTTCTGAGCGGTCCGTGGACTACTTCGCGCCCACCATCCGCAGGACGAGGTCGGCGTAGAGCGCGCCGACCTCGTCGGGCGTGCGGGGGCCGTCGGCGTTGAACCAGCGGGCGACGTCGATACACAGCGACAGCACCGCGAGGGTGGTGCCCCCCACGTCCGGCACGTCGAACTCACCGGTCGCCACGCCGTCCTCGACGATCCCGCGCACCTCGGCGTCGACCTGTCGGCGCAGTGCGACGATCTCGGCCCACGCTTCCGGGCCGAGCGCGTCAAGTTCGTACTGCACCACCCGGGCGACGGTGTGCTGAGCGGCGTGCCAGCGCACAAAGGAACGCACCGCGTCGGCCAGCCGCTCGGCGGCGGTACCTTCGCCCCGCGCCGCCGTGCTGAGAACCTCCAGCGCCTTTTCGTGGCCGATCCGGCTGATGCGGTGGAGCAGTTCTTCCTTGGTCTTGTAATGGATGTAGAGCGCGGCCGGGCTCATACCGGCCCGGCCCGCGATGTCACGCGTCGTAGTCGCGTGGTAGCCGCGCTCGGCGAAGGCCTCCACAGCGGCGACCAGCAGCCGCCGGGCCGCGTCAGGGGTGACCTCGGCCCATGGCTGTGCCCCGCCGCCCGACTCCTGCGCCGCACTCATCGCTCACTCGCCCCTCTCACCGGCAGGGATAACACCATACCGCCGTGGGTGAGCGGGCGCTTAGGGCCTCTCGGTCGGCGGGGGCGCGGCTCCCGGAGTCACAGCTTCTCGAAGGGATCGTGTTCGGCGAGCAGCTTCTCCATCCGGGCCTGGTCGACCCGGCTGACGATCTGGCCCGCCTCCTGGCGGTCCCTGAGCACCTTGGCGAGCGTGAAGGCGGAGGTGACCAGGTACAGGACGGCGATGGCCAGGAACGCCCGCACCCAGGCGTCGGCGTTCAGCTTGTAGATGCCGACGGCGGTCGCGACCATGGCCACGGAGAAGGACGCGACGGCCTGGCCGTAGAAGGCGGCCGTGCTCTGCTGCTTGACCGGTGTCTCGCTCATGGGACCAGGGTCGGCGGAGGCGGCCCGGGCCACCATCCGTCCATGTACTCATACACGTACTCAGAAGGCCCGAACGCCTTCCGGGGGCAGGCTGAGGGGGAAGTCCGCACCTCTTGAACGCGCACTGCTGGTTTCCCGTCCCGCGGCCCTACCATGTGCGCCATGGCCCGACCGCGCAAGCCCCTCCTCAGCACCGACCGCATCGTCGCCGCGGCACGTGCGCTGGTGGACGCGGAGGGCCTCGCGGCCGTCTCCACACGCCGGCTCGCCGCCGAGCTCGGGGTCAGCGGCCCGTCCCTCTACAACCACTTCCGCACCAAGGACCAGATCCTGGAGGCGGTCGCGGACTCGGTGAGCGCCCAGGTCGATCTGTCGATGTTCCAGGACGGCCGTGACTGGCGGAACGCGCTGCACGACTGGGCGGTCTCCTACCGGACCGCTCTGCGCGACCACCCGAACATCGTGCCGGTCCTGGCCCGCGGGCCCGGCCGCCGCCCGGCCGCGCTGCGCCTCGCGGACGCCGTGTACGGCGCGATGGTCGAGGCGGGCTGGCCACCCGCGCAGGCCACCTCCATCGGCGCACTGATGCGCTACTTCGTCACGGGGTCGGCGCTCGGCTCGTTCGCGGGCGGCTTCGTGGACGACGAGACGGCGTACGACCCGGCCGACTACCCTCACCTCGGCCAGGCGCACCTTCTTGCCGAGCAGCAGGAGAGGGTCGACGAACGGGCCTTCGAGACCGGGCTGACGGCGCTGCTGGACGGGCTGGAGCGGCAGTACGAGCGGATCGGGCGGACCGCGCGGCCCGGAGTGACCGGGGAGACCAGGTAGGGATCGGCCGGGCACACTTCGGTCGATACCGAAGTGTCCATGCCCCATGCTGGGGCGTATGACCACAAGGAATCCGGGCCGGACGTGGCCCAGGGACTCCCAGGCGCCGGGGCTCGCCGCCCTCGCCGGGCTGATCGCCGACGAGACACGCGCCGCCTGTCTGCTGGCGCTGCTCGACGGGCGGGCTTGGACCGCCGGGGAGTTGGCGCGGCACGCGGGCGTCGCCGCGTCGACGCTGAGCGAACACCTGGGCAGGCTGGTCGCGGGCGGGCTGCTGGCCGAGGAGCGGCAGGGACGGCACCGGTATGTGCGGCTGGCCGACGTGGGGGTCGCCCAACTGGTCGAGGACATGGCCGCGCAGGCGACGCCGGGCGCTGATGTGACACGCCCGCGCACACTGCGGGAGTCGAGCGCCGGGTCCGCGATGGCCCGCGGCCGTACCTGCTACGACCATTTCGCCGGGCGGCTCGGCATCGCCCTCACCGACGCGCTGACCGCCGGCGGGCTGCTGCGTACGGCGAGTGAGCCGGAGGGGCCCTCCGGTTCCGGGAGTGCGAGCGTGCCGGTGCCCGACGGGGTGAGCGCGGTCGGGCTCCCGGCACCGGCTGAGGTGTCCGGGAAACGCACGCGTGAAGAAGGGTCCACCGGGTTCACGCTCACGGACGCGGGCCTGAGGTGGTTCGACGCCGCCGGCATCGGCCTCGACCGCAAGGGCCGCCGTCCGCTGGCACGCGCCTGCCTTGACTGGACCGAGCGCCGCCCTCATCTCGCGGGCGTCGCGGGCGCGGCCCTGTGCCGGCACGCCCTGGACGCGGGCTGGTGCGTGCGCATCGGCTCCGAGCGGGCCGTGAAGGTCACGGCGGCGGGTGAGCGTGCGCTGTCGGAGCTGCTGGGGATCGAGGCAGGGGTGCTGCGCTGACGCCCCGACCGACGCCCAGACCGGACCCCGGCCGGATCCCGGCCGCACGGGGCCGCGTCGGTCAGCGGCACGCCGTCCGGCACCGGCAGGGCGCAGGACACCGCCACCGCCGACTCCCCCACCGCGGAGCCGCGACCTCAGTCGCCGAAGCCGGTGGCCCGGGTGCGCTTCTACGTCTGGCTGCCGCTGCCCGACTCGGACCGCTACGGGTGGACGGTGGTCGCCGAGGAGCCCCGCCTGGTCGCGCTCCCCGACACCCGTCCGCTCACCGCCCGCGCGGAGGTGGACTTCGCCGACCTGGCCGGTGAGCCGTTCCTGGCGCTGCCGCCGTCCTCCGGTGCGCTGCGCGATCACTGGCTCGCTCTCGACGCCGGGACGGCCGTCCGCCGCGCGTCGGCGCCGAGGTGGCGAGCACCGAGGAGACGTACGAGGCACTGGTCGCCGGACTCGGTGTCTGTCTGGTCGCGGCGGGCAACGCGCCACTGATCACCCTGGGTGGGGTGACGACGCGTCCGGTGCGGGGCATCGGGCCCCGCCGCTATGCCATGGCCTGGCGACATGAGGACGCGCAGCGGCCCCTGGTGCGGGCCTATGTGGAGGCCTGCCGGCGGGCGACCGGCGGCACATGACATCGCGTGGGGCGGGTTCCGCTCCCCGCGGGGTGCCGTCCGGTCGTCTGCCACGACGGGCCACGTTCACGGCATCAGCTCAACACCCGTTCCAGATAGGCCCTCAGGAGTGCGCGGGTCTCCTCGATGACCTTCTCGTCGCCCTCCGGGGCCACCCTGAAGGCGAGCTGGACCAGGGTGTCGGCGGTTTCCACCGCGATCAGGAACGTGCGGCGCAGATCCTCGTCGGGTTCGCGGTCGAGGTACGCGGACAGCAGGTCCGTCAGACGGTCGGCGACCCTGTGGTTGGGTTCGTCGCGGGCGCCGACCGGTATCTGGTTGCCGAAGTCGACCAGGGAGAAGCCGGGTGCCGTGCGCTTCATGTCCAGGTACTCGTCCAGGATCGCGTCCATGGCGGCGCGCCAGCCGCCCTGGCCCTCCACCTTGGCCAGGCGGCGGGTGACGCGCTCGGTGTAGCGCTCCAGATTGCGTTCGGCCAGGGCGTCGACCATGGCCCGTTTGTTGTCGAAGAAGCGGTACACGGAGCCGATCGGCACACCGGCGCGCAGGGCCACGGCCCGGGTGCTCAGGTCGTCGTAGCCGCCCTCGTCGAGAAGGTCGGCGCAGGCGTCGAGGATCCTGGTCAGTCGTTCGGCGCTTCGGCGTTGGACGGGCGCACGGCGCAGCGATGTCGCTTGGGGCACGGGCTTCATCATGCCTGTCGCGCAGTAAGTGGTGAACCTCGCCCGTCGGTTCGGACACGGGCGGCCGTCGTGCTCATCGGGCGGCCCGGAGGTCATCCCGCGCCCGCTGAGCCCGGCCCACCTCGGCGTTCGACGCCGTGATGTCGGCCGTGCTCTCGACGGCCTTGCCGCGCACCGCCCACACGGTCTGGTCGTCCGCGTAGAGCCGGACGGTGACATGGTGCGTGCCGCGGGGGATCAGCCGCGCGGAGAGGCGGTAGTCGCCGGTGCGCAGCCGGACGAGAGGGTGGCCGTCCAGGTAGAGCCGGGCGACGCCACGGCCGGCCACGGCCACCGGACGTGCACCGACGGGCGAGAAGCGGAAGTTGCGGACGGTCAGCCGCACGTCCCAGTTATCACCGGCGTCCGGCTGGACCTCGACCGCCACCTCGGGCGCACTCTTCCTGTCGACTTCACGGTAGTGCCGTCCTTCCTCGTCCGTGTTGTCCAGCACCTTGCCCACCGGCGAGAGCGTCACCTCGCCCTTCCGCTCGTGCGCGTCGTCCGAGCCGCAGCCCGTCGAGCCACCGAGCAGGGCACCCACCGCGAGCACGGCGAGCAGTCCGCGCGTCCACGACATACCGGCGAGCGTATTGCACGCCCATTGCCGCGGGGATCCCCCTCAAGTCCTGGTTCTTGCGCCCTTCGACGGTTCCGGCCGGTCCGGCCGGTCCGGCCGTGTCCGGTACGGCTTGACTCTGCACATGTCAGCTCTAAGCTGCATCTGATCTTGCAGTGGTCAACGTGACCTTGCATCGAGCGGTGGGGTTAGCCGGACGTGGTGCATGCGTTAGAGGTCCTGCCGGGTGGTTCTGCTGGGCCTCCGGTGTCTGGGTTCGAGGTCGCGTACGTCGCCCCGGACGGGACGGGGTTGCGGCGTCCGCTGCCGGAGGCGTGGGCGGTGCCGTTCGAGCACGCCCTTCCCGTACGGGCCTTCGCGTCGTACCGGCGGCAGCGGAACCTGCCGGGCCTGTGGTGGTCGGCGACCACCGGCGGGCACGTCGGGTACGAGTCCTGGCTGGAGCGCGACCAGGTCATGCTGCTGGACTTCGATCCGGCGGTGGTGGGGATCTCCTCGCAGCCGTTCTGGCTGTTCTGGTCGGCGGCGAACGGGCGGCCGGTCTCGCACGCGCCGGACTACTTCGCCCGCCGTGAGGACGGGACGGGTGTGGTCGTCGACTGCCGTCCGGCCGATCGCCGCGGCCTGCGGGACGTGGTGAAGTTCGAGGCGACGGCGGCGGCCTGCGCCGAGGTGGGGTGGGAGTTCCGGCTGCTGGGTGTCCCGGATGCGGTCGTGGTCCGCAACGTCCGGTGGCTGGCGGGCTACCGGCACCCCCGGCATGGGGTGGAGCCGGCCGCCTCGCGGCTGCGGGAGGTGTTCGCCGAGCCGCTGCCGCTGATGGACGGGGCCGCGGCGGCGGGTGAGCCGCTGGCGGTGCTGCCGGTGCTGTTCCACCTGCTGTGGTCGCACGAGCTGACGGTGGATGTGTCGGTGCCGCTGCACTCCGGCTCGCTGGTCTCGCCGGGGGCGGGCCGGTGACCGCGGGCGGGGGCTCGGTGCTGCGGCCGGGTGACTGGGTGACCTTCGACGGCGGTGAGCATCAGGTGGTGGCTCTGGCCGGGACGGCGGTGCGGCTGCGGTCCGCTGCCGGGGCGGAATCGGTGGTGCTGGCCTCGTATCTGATGGCGGCGCCGGACTTCGCTGTTACCGGCGCCGAGCCGCTGCCGGAGATGGAGCCGTTCGGTCTGCTGGAGACGCTGCCGGATCCGGCGCGGGCGGCGGCGGTCGAGTGGCAGCGGCATGTGGTGGAGGTGGAGACCGGGCTGCCGCCCGGCGCCGAGCCGGGAACACCTGCGCGGCCGGAGTACGACCTGGTGTCGCGGACGGTGGTGGAGCGGGCCCAGGCGAAGGCCGACGAGCTGGGCGTGAGCCTGCGCACGGTGATGGACAAGCGGTCCCGCTACGCCCGGCAGGGGTTGTGGGGGCTGGTTGATCAGCGGTTGGTGCGGGTGAGGGAGGCGACCGGGCGGGCAGATGCGCGCGTGGTCGCGGCGATCCGCCAGGTGCTGGACGACCAGACGCAGGTGTCGACCGGGACGCGGTCGCGGGTGATCCGGCGGGTGGTGAAGCTGGTGGAGGCCACCCACGGCGAAGGGGTGGTGCCCCTGCCGAGCCGGAACACCTTCTACCGCCTCATCGACACGCTCTCGGCCGGGCGGCACGCCTTTGGGTCGGCGGTCACGCGGCGGCAGACGGCGAACCGGCCGGCGGGGCCGTTCACGCCGACGTTCGCGGACCGGCCCGGGGAACAGGTGCAGATCGACTCCACCCCGCTGGATGTGATGGTGGTCCTGGACTCGGGGGTGAGGGCGCGGGCGGATCTGACGATCGCGGTCGACGTCGCCACCCGCACGATCTGCGCGGCGGTGCTGCGGCCGGTGGGCACCAAGGCGGTGGACGCTTCGCTGCTGCTTGCGCGGATGCTGGTCCCGGAGCCGATGCGGCCAGGCTGGTCCGCGTCGCTACGGATGGCGGTCTCGCGGATGCCGCACAGGCAGCTGCTCGGCGTCGACGCGCGGATGGAGCAGGCCGCGGCGAAGCCGGTGATCGTGCCGGACACCGTGGTCATCGACGGCGGGAAGGTGTTCATCTCCGACACCTTCCTGCGGGCCTGCGAACGCCTCGGCATCTCCGTCCAGCGGGCGCGTCCGCGCACGCCGACGGACAAGGCGATCGTGGAGGCGACGTTCTCCGCGATCAACACGCTGTTCTGCCAGCACCTGGCCGGTTACACCGGCCGGGACGTCACCCGCCGCGGCGAGAAGATCGAGCAGGCCGCCGTCTGGACGATCCCCGAACTACAGGACCTGCTGGAGGAGTGGCTGCTGGCCGGGTGGCAGATGCGGCCGCACGACGCCCTGCGCGACCCGTTCCGGCCGGGCAAGGCGATGTCGCCGAACGACAAGTACGCCTCCCTGGTCGCGGCGGCCGGCTACCTGCCGCTGGTGCTGCGCGGGGAGGACTACCTGGAGCTGCTGCCGGTGGCCTGGCGGGCGATCAACGACTACGGCATCCGCATCGGCCACCGCACCTACGACGCGCCCGAGCTCGGGCCGTGGCGGCGCCAGCACTCCGGCCACGCGGCCAAGCGGGGTCTGTGGGAGGTGCACTACGACCCCTACGACCTGACCCGCGTCTTCGTCCGCACCACCGGCGGCTGGATCACCGCACCCTGGGTCCACCTGCCGCTGGTGAACGCCCCCTTCGCGGACTTCACCTGGGACCACGCCCGGCGCCTGGCCGCCGCGGCCGGCCTGGACGACGCGAACGAAGCCGACGTCGCGCGGGTCCTGGACGCGCTGCTGACCCGGGCCGAGCACGGACCGGACATCCGCACCGCCCGGGTCCTGGGCCGCACCCGCACCGCCGCCGCACTCCCCGCGCCCGCGGCGGAACCCGAGACCGAGAACACGCCCGACCCCGCCGGGCCCGACTCCGCGCCGTCCGCGGAGGTGGTGCCCTTCGGGGTCTTCGACGCCCACGCCGAAGCCGAAAGGTGGCTATGAGCACGCCCGCGACCGCGACCCCGCAGCCGGACACCGACGAGCAGGCGCCGCCGGACTCCCCGCTGACGACGAAGGAGGGTTGGCGCCGCTACGTCGAGCACGAGACCGCGGCGCCGAAGCTGCTGCCCGCCGCCGAGCGGGCCGCGCTGACCGGGCGGGAACGGGCCCGGGTGGACGAGCGGCGGCGGGAGTATCACGCGGACCTGCCGCTGGTGAACACCCCGACGATCCGGAAGGTGATCTCCACCGCCCGGCTGCTGATCCAGCTCAACCGCCACCAGGTCTCCGCCCGCCGCGGCGTGATCCTCTCCGGCGCCTCCGGCACGGGCAAGACGACCGCGCTCACCCAGCTGGGCCGCGCGCACGAGCTGGCCACCCGCAAGCGCCACCCGCACGACCGCTCCCGCCTGCCGGTCGTCTATGTCACCGTCCCGCCGGCGGCCACCCCGAAGATGCTGGCGCAGGAGTTCGCCCGGTTCTTCGGGCTGACCTTCCCGGCCCGGGCCACCCACACCGACATCGTCGACGCCGTCTGCGCCACCGCCGCGCACGTCCACGTCGACCTGGTCCTGGTGGACGAGCTGCACAACCTCAACCTCGGCTCCCGCTCCGGGGCGGAAGCATCCGACCAGCTGAAGTACTTCGCCGAGCGGCTGCCGGCCACGTTCGCCTACGCGGGCATCGACATCGAAAGCCAGGGCCTGTTCGCCGGCACGCGCGGCCGGCAGATCGCCGGACGGTTCGTCGTCATCCGCGCCGCCCCGTTCTCCTACGCCACCACCGGCGACAAGGAAGCCTGGCGGGGCCTGGTCGGCACGCTGGAATCCATGCTCCGCCTCCACGAGCACGCGCCGGGCACGCTGAGCGCGATGAGCGACTACCTCTTCCACCGCACCGGCGGCATGATCGGCAGCCTGTCGCAGCTCATCCGCGGCGCCGCCGTGCTGGCCATCGAGGACGAGAGCGAACGCATCACCGAGGACCTGCTGGCCCTTGTCCCGATCGACTTCGCCGCCGAGCAGTCCGAGCAACTCACCGCTCCGGCCAAGGCGACCGGGCGGCGGAGGCGCGCGGCCTGATGCTCCGCACGCTTCCCGACCCCGTTCCGCCCGCCCGGCACGAGATCCCCCCGTCCTACATCAGCCGCCTGGCCACCCTGCACGGCCTGGACGTCAACGGCCTGTGGTTACAGGTCACCCAGCCCGCATACCCCGGGGCAGGCCGCCGCGTCGTCGTCCCCGAACGGCTCGCCGCGCTGACCGGCCGCAGCGTCCACGCCCTGGCCGGGGCGATGCCGGAACTGCGCGACCCGCCGCCGAACTGGGAGATGTTCCGCCACCAGCCGCAGACCGGCTGCCACCTCTGCGACGCCCGCCATCCCGGCGGCCGGGTGGTGCGGCTCTTGCCCCACCACGCTTACGTCTGCCTGCGGCACGGCACCTGGATCGGGCCGCCCGACATCGACCACCCCGCCGTCGATCTCACCCGGCTCCCGGACATCATCGACGCACAGCGGCGCCACCTGCTCGTGCTGCGGCGCTACGGCTGGGCCGCCACCTACGACGCGGTGCTGACCGGCCTCATGCTCTGCGCGCATATGTGGTCCCCGGAAGGGCGCCCGTCGCCCTTCGGCCGCTGGGACTCCTGGGACGACCGCCTCGACATCCTGATCCCCTTCGACCGGGAGAAGCAGGACTACGTCGGCTTCAGCACCTCGAAGCTGTTCGCCGCGGTCTATCCCGAAGCCGTCGCCCTCGCACCGCTGATCGCCTCCCCCTACTGGCGTCGGCTGGCCGGCGGCACCGAAGCCGAGCAGGCCCGGTTCTTCGCGGAGGTCGCGGGCCGCGTCACCTATCCCTACAGCCCGCCCGACCGGACCGGTGACGCCGTCGCCCACTGGGCGCTCGCCGACTCCTGGCGACCGCCCAGCCGGCCCCTGACGACCTACACGCCCGGCCGCGTCCGCGGCACCCTGCCCGGCGTCGCCGCGAACCGGCTCGCCCGGCACGAAAAGAGCGCGTTGTGGTTCAGCCGGCTCCGCCGGAACCAGGGCCGCACGCTCCTCTTCCACGGTCACCTCAAGCCGGTCCTCCTGCGCGACGGCGAACCCCAGTACGTGAAGTGGGAGGGCACCATCTGGCACAGCACGCGCACCGACGATCAGTTGAAGGAACAGGCCGCGAAAATGCGCCGGGCACTCGAAGTCACATGCTCTCGCCTGCCGCACCAGCGCACGGAAACCGCAAGATCAAATTTCGCAGAACCTCCCGGCCGCCCGCTGCCTTAGGGCGTGTCCGGTGGGTCACGGGTGACCCACCGGACACGCCCTAGTTGTACGTCGCGAACAGGGATGAACCGACCGGCCCTTGACGTGGGTCGAGCGGAGGGGCGGCTTCGGTGATCGGAGTCCGGCGGAACAACCCGTCCAGCCGTCAGCGCTGCTCCTGTACAGCGGGTACTGGTGAACCATGACCGGCACCTTCACCACCCGCACCGTCGACGTGACAACCGGCTCCGCCGAAACCATGCACGACCTGACGAACGCGTGCTCCGCGTTCCTCCGGGAGGTCGCTCACGGGAGAGACGGACTGCTGAACGTCTTCACCCCGCACGCGACGTCCAGCCTGGCCGTCATCGAGACCGGGGCCGGCAGTGACAACGACCTGCTGGCGGCCCTCCGTGAGGTTCTTCGCGCGGACGACCGCTGGCAGGACCGCCACGGCGGTACGGTCCCCGGCCGCGATCACATGCTCCCGGCCCTGGTCCCGCCCCACGCCACGCTGCCCGTGGTCGGCGGTGAGCTGGAGCTGGGGACCTCGCAGTCCGTCGTTCTGGTGACCACCGGCCGGGACACCCCCGACCGAAAGATCCGGCTGTCCTTCCTCGGCTGACCGTACGCCGCGCTGCCCAGGCGTTCAGGTCCGCGGAGTGCTGCCGGTGTCGATGAGGATCTGTTCGGCCCGGGTGACATTGTCGGCCCGTACGGCTCTGGCCATTGCGGCCCGTGCCGCGTCGGGTGCCGCGTCGGGCGGGACCACCAGCAGAGCGAAGTGATCGTTCTCGCCCCGGGTAATGAGGACCGTGTCGTCACCGACCGGGAAGGAGTCGATGCGCACGACCCGGTCGTCAATGGCCAGCCGCGTCGGGAGCTCCTGCCAGGCACTCTCGTCCAAGCCGACGCGCGTGACGGGGCCGAGGTGCTCGGTCAGGGCAGTGATCAGACCGGGAAGCTCGGCACCGATGTCGCGGGAGCGCGGCCACCACGCGCCGTCCAGGACTCCCCCGCGCTCTTGCGTCGTCTCCAGCCGCAGGAGCGCCGTCCCAGGTCTCACAGAATGGTAAATCGCATCCGGCAGAAGCCCGGGAAGGCGTGGGGTGCCGGAATCGGCCATGAGTGCTCGCCTGTCTCCGAGAGTTCCGCGCATTCGCTCGTCGTCCGGAATGTGCCGGCAGCACCGGGCGAAGCGCTCGCAGTAATCCCACCGTACTCCGCAGGCCGGCGGCGGGTCGCCCACAGGGTCGTCGCACGCCCGCGTTCCCGCAAGGTTGCCTGGTCGCGCGAGGCCTGCGGACCCGCCTGCCGGAGTAGGGTGAAGAAGCCGAGAACACTTCGCACACCGGCGCCCATGCGGGTGTCGTTCCCGGCGATTCGCACTGCCGGGCCGTCGACGACGAGCCCGGGGCAGGGTTCGCATCATGGCTGTCACTGTCGACCGTATGACCACCGGCGAGCATGCCCCTCCGCCGCCCGCTCGCCTGTCCCTGACGCCGGGAACGGTGCCGGGGCTTCTGGATGGTGCCTGGTGGCCTCGCTCGCGTGACCTCTCCCGCGAGCTCCCCGCACTGGCGGAGAGGCTGGACCACTCCTGGGGGCGGGTTACCCACGTCACGGTGAATCCGGCCTTCTGGCCCGTGATCCCGCGCAAGGTTCCCGTCACCGGACACACGGTGCACGTGGGGTGGTTCACGAATGAGCAGGACCCGCACAAGCTCCTCGTGTTCTCCTACACCGCAGAGCGCCTGGACCTGCTGATCATCCCGCCGGAGACCGCCCCGGCCGCGGCCGCCAGGCTGATGTCCGCCGCGACCACCCCCGGAGGCCTCCTCACCGCGAGCAGGCTGATGGAGGACGAGCGAGCGGCCGACGACGCAAGGGAGTCACGGGACCGCGAAGAGGAATGGGAGACCGAGGGTGGGACCACACCACCACCGGCCGGGAACCCGACCGGGCCTCCGCCCTCCGCCCGAGGGATGTGAGGGCAGTGGAGATCGCCGTCATCCTGGCCTTGATCCTGGGCCTGATCACTGTGGGAGCCGTCCTGATTCGTCGGCTCAACGCCCAGCACGACGAAAGGATCGCAAGCTTCCACTACAGCGGCGTCCTGCCGTGGCGCGACAGCAGCAGCCGGAAGCGCCCCCGGTCGACCATCGACCCCGCCGGCCCCCTCCTCGCCCGTAACCGCCGCGAGCAACCGCACGGGGACCGCGGACGCCGCCGGATCTACTCCGGACGGAGGCGGTGATCATGACGTCCGCACACGCCACGCCCACCCCCGCACCAGCGGATCCGGTACCCCCGGCGGGATACGCCGACATCCGCGTCGTCGCCGCGTCCCCCGAGACCGCCCGCCGCGTCGCGGAAGTCCTCCGGCACTGCTTCGATTCCACCGAACAACGCAGCTACCCGGCCGGCCGCGAAGGCGGTACCCGACTCCACTTCACTGTGGACACAACGCATTCCGCCGAACCCGCGCGATCCTGGCTGGCGACCAGCCGGGCTTCGGCCGCCGACCGCCCACAGCACGGCGACGTCTGAACAGCCCGTGCAGTGCATGCCCCTGCACAAGCCCTCAGGTCAGCGACCTGAGGGGCATCGGTGAATCGCCACCTCGACTTGATCGGCTTCACCCGTGTGAAGGAGGCTCCGCCCCGTGCCAGGCTGCCGTGAGCAGGAGCAGGGCCCCAGCCAGTGGACGCCGCGACATCCCCTCGTCCCCGAGGGCGAAGCTCACGAAAGTACCGTAGCGTTGGCCCATGAGCGTCTTCATCAAGCTGGTGGAGAATCGGCCGCCAAAGGAGTACGCGAACGAGCGTAGGGCGGATATCTCCTACGACGACACCGTTGAGGAGAATTCCGAGATCTCTTACCAATACGACGTACTTCCCAGCGGGGCCCTGAGAATCCTCCGGGTTATGAGAGGAGCGGAAGCCGTCATCCATGCGGTCTACGCCCCGGGCCTGTGGTTCCGCGTCGAGGGCCTCTGCCGCGGCACTACGGAATAGCGGCACGAACAGGGCCCGAACAGGAAACGTCATACCTCGGCTGCTGGAACGAGGCCGGATCGCGCGGGAGCGACCACACGAGATCTACCGACCGAGCCGAACGCGCGACGTCACCCAGCTCGGGCACCCACTTGAGGCCGTCCAGCCCCGAGAACACCTTGCCGGGGTGCTCGCCCCATATCCCGCGCCTCTCCTGTTCAGCAGGACCGTTGCCAGTCAGGAGCCTTCAGGGACCGTCCGGGGACGTTGATCACCCTGCGGTGGCTCCTTCCACCGCCCGCCTCGCCCGACGTTCCGCAGCAGGTGCGACTTCAGCCGGGCCCACTCGGCGTCGGGTAGATCACCCCGCCCCACAAGAGTCGGAACGACATGGACGCCGCCCAGTCACCAGACCCGTAGGACACTGCCTAGACCAGCGTCCCAACCGGGTAGCCGGGCCTCACGATGCAAGGTAAATCTACGCAACTCGCACACCTGCCGTGCAGGGATACCTTTCATCTCGCTGGTCACCATCAATGAACGATGCACTGTCGAGCTGCACCGGACAGGCCGGTCCGCATCGATCCGTCACGCCCCCTTGCGCGTCGGACCCCCGAATCCTACGGTGTTACATAGGAATAAGTGACGAGGGAGCGGTGATGAGCGGCGACGCGAGGAAGACCGCGGAGGGGCTGTCCTATCTCTCCGGTTTCGGCAACGAACACAGCTCCGAGGCGGTACCGGGCGCCCTGCCCGACGGCCGCAACTCCCCGCAGCGCGCTCCGCTCGGGCTGTACGCGGAGCAGTTGAGCGGCACGGCGTTCACGGAACCCCGGGCGCACAACCGCCGTTCATGGCTGTATCGCATCCGCCCCTCGGCGGCGCACCCGGCCTTCACCCGCGCGGACAACGGCGCGCTGCGCTCGGCTCCGTTCACGGAGACGGTGCCCGACCCGAACCGGCTGCGCTGGAACCCCCTGCCGGAACCCGCGGCGGGGACGGACTTCCTGGCCGGCCTGTGGACCCTCGGCGGCAACGGCGACGCCGCTCAGCGCGCCGGCATGGCCGTGCATCTGTATCACGCCAACGCGTCCATGGACCGGGTGTTCAGCGACGCCGACGGTGAGCTGCTGATCGTCCCGGAGCGGGGCGGGCTGCTGCTGCGCACCGAGTTCGGGATGCTGCATGTGGAACCTGGTCATGTGGCGCTGGTTCCACGTGGGGTGCGCTTCCGTGTGGAGCTGCTCGACGAGTGGGCCCGCGGTTATGTGTGCGAGAACTACGGTGCACCCTTCCGGCTGCCCGACCTCGGCCCGATCGGCGCCAACGGCCTCGCCAACGCCCGCGACTTCCGTGCCCCGGTGGCCGCGTACGAGGACGTCGAGGGCCCGGTCGAGGTGGTGAACAAGTTCTGCGGCAACCTCTGGACGGCCGTCTACGACCACTCGCCGCTCGATGTCGTCGCCTGGCACGGCAACCATGTGCCGTACGTCTATGACCTGCACCGGTTCAATGTGATCGGCACCATCAGCTACGACCATCCGGACCCGTCGATCTTCACGGTGCTGACCTCACCGAGCGACACTCCGGGTCTGGCGGGCATCGACTTCGTCGTCTTCGCGCCGCGCTGGCTGGTGGGCGAGGACACCTTCCGGCCGCCGTACTTCCACCGGAACGTGATGAGCGAGTACATGGGTCTCATCGAAGGCGCGTACGACGCCAAGGCGGAGGGCTTCGTTCCGGGCGGCGGCTCGCTGCACAACATGATGTCGGCGCACGGTCCGGACCAGGAGACGTTCGAGAGGGCCAGCGCCGCCGAGCTCGGGCCGCAGAAGATCGACGACGGGCTGGCGTTCATGTTCGAGACCCGCTGGCCGGTCACCCTGACGCCGCACGCGGCAGCGGCGGACCACCTGCAACGTCGGTACGACGACGTGTGGCAGGGCGTCGAGCGCCACTTCCGCCCGGTGCGCTGAGTGGCGACGACCGGTACGGACAGCCCCGTGTCCTCCTTCGCCCCCGACTCGGTCGTCCTGAACCGAAAGCTGCCTCTCTGGTATCAGGTGTCGCAGTCGCTGCGTGCCTCGATACTCAGCCGCTCGCCCCGGGACCCGTTGCGCCTGCCCACGGAAGAGCAGTTGGCGGGACACTACGGGGTGAGCGTGCTGACCATGCGGCAGGCGTTGAAGGAACTGGAGGAGGAGGGGCTGATCAGCCGCCACCGCCGGCGCGGCACGTTCATCGAGCCCAGTGCGCTCAGGGGCGCCCCGGTACGGCTGCTGGGCTCGGTGGACGCGATCGTGGCCCAGCAGTCCGGCATGACGACGGAGTTGCTGGAACATGGCCGGGTCCCGGTGCCGGCCGAACTCGCCGAGTACTTCCCGGATCTGGCGGAGGTCGCCACGTACCACCGGTTGCGCAGCGACGAGAACACGGGCGAGCCGACCAACCACGCCCGCAACTACGTCCGTCCCGAGCTGGCCCGCCTCATCGACCGCGAGGATCTGACGCGGTGGCCGATGACCAAGGTGCTGCGGGACGTCGTGGGCGCGAAAATCAGCCGCATCACGGACACCGTGGAGGCGCGGCTGGCCGACCCGGAGACGGCACGGCTGCTCCAGGTCCCGCTGCTCAGCCCGATCCTGCACTACACCGGCATCGCGTACGACGCCGAAGGGTTGCCGCTCGACGTGGCGGTGATCCACTACCGGGGGGACCGTTTCTCGTTCACGGTCACCCTCGAGGCCGACTGACTCGAGAGCTGTCCCGACAGGCGACGCCTGCCAGGGCACCAGTCGTACGATGCCCAGCGTGACGTACGACGACGCTCCGCTGCTCGCGGACCTCCTGCCGTGGTCCGTCGCACCTCTGCGGCCGGGCCGGGCCTGGCCGTCGGCGCCCGACGCGGATTCGCTGAGGGCGCGCTGGGGCGCGCTGATGAGGGCCGAACCGTCCGGCCGCGAGGCGCTGTTCGAGCCCTCGCGTGCGCGCACGCTGCACACGTCGGTCGGGCAGCTACCGGGCCGGGCCGGCGGAACCGGGAGGCTGTTGCGTGCCTCGGGCCCCTGCCCGGAGCCCGTTCGTGTGCTGCACGCACCGTTCGACGAGCAGTGGCTGATCCCCGACCACCGGCTGATCGACGTGGCCCGCCCCGAGTTGTGGCGGGTGGCGGACCCGCACCAGGTCTTCGTCGTGGAGACGGCCGCCGCCTCCGGTTCTGCGGGCCCGTTCCTGCTGGTGTCGTCACTGCTGCCGGTGCTCCGGGCCGGCCGCGTCCGCCCGCTGTACCGGCGCCCCGGTGGCAGGGAACCGAACCTGACGCCGGGCCTGTTGGAGCATCTGGGTGCCCGTCTCGGCCACCGCCCTGAGCCGGAGGATGTCCTTGCCTGGTGCGTGGCGACCGTACGCCGTGGCCCCGACGGCCTCGCCGTCCCCCTCACCGAGGACCCCGGACTGTGGGCACGCGGAGCCGAGTTGGGCCGCCGGATGCTCTGGCTGATGCGCCGGGACGGCGAGCGCCCCAAGCTTCCTGGCGGCCGGCGGCCGTATGTCCGCGCTCCGCTGCCCGCGCGTCCCATGGCACTCCACTACGACCGCGACGAGGAGACCCTCCACCTCGACGGGGGCCGTATCTCCCCGGTCCCGCCACAAGCCTGGGACTTCGAGGTGGCCGGGGCCCGGATCCTGGAGCAGTGGTTCGCGGCCCGGACCGCCGAGCCGCAGCCCGGCACCCTGGCGGCGATCCGCCCGGCCGCCTGGCCGCAGGCCTGGACGTCCGAGCTGCTGGAACTGATCACGATCCTCGCGCTCCTGGCCGAACTCCGACCGCGGCAGTCGGAGCTCGAGTTGGCCGCCCCCGTCACGGCCACCGAGCTGCGCACAGCGGGGGTGCTCCCGGTGCCGGAGACGGCCCGTCTGCCCGCTTCGGTGCTGGACCACCACGAGGAGGGCCCCGAGGGCCAGTTCGCGCTGCTCTAGTCGGAGGACCCTGACAGGGGGCGGCGCGGCGGAGGCACCGGCGCGACGGGGCGGTCGCCCACCCGCTGGGGCGCCAGTCACCTGACGGCAGGCATGAGGCAGGGCCCCCCTTTCAAGGCCTCTCGATCGGAGGGGACCGTCGGGACACGGCGGAACATCCGAGCCGACGGGGTGGGAATGCCGGTGGTTCCGCCCACAGCGCTGCTACCGGGTGGGGGCGAGACGCGCATGGGGGACGTGCCCGCGCCCGGGAGCACACCGAGGCGCTGCCGCGCGCCGTGGGGATGGCGGACGACTCGATCGCAGCGCTGTGCCGGGACGGTGTGGCGGCCTGAGCGTGGGCTCTTGCGAGACGCCCGCGTCGCGGGCGCCGGGAGGAACGCCGGTGTCGCTCAGCGCCCGCCGAACAGTGAACGCCGCAGTCGGCGCAGCGGAGCGAAGAGCGAGACCCCCCTCACGCGCGCACCCCTGTCGGAGCGGTCGTGCGCGGCACTACGCGAGGTCAGTTCGCGCATCAGCAAGGTCGCCTCGGCCGTCTCGCGCTGCGGAACGGCAGGACCCGCCAGCACCGAGAGATGGCGGTCGAGCCGCGAACTGGTCGCACTGTTCCCGCAGACGATGGCAGGGACTCTTGCCCTGCTGCGCACTGTTATCTGTTCCATGTCACTCCCCACCCGTACGAGTCCACCCGGCCCGGGCAGAGTAACCCTATCGCCCCCTCGCGGCACTCGTGTATCGCGGGCCCAGGATTCACCTTCTCTGTAAGGGGATTGACGATCACTGTCCGAATCCGACGGTTTGGAGGGAGAGTTGGAGGGAGGATCGGCTGGTGACGATGTGTGACGCCGTCGGTCCGGACCGTTGTGGTGGGTGACGTCGCCGAGCGCTGGGACCCCTTGTCGTCCCGGGGCGTGTCGCGAGCGAGGAGCTCGAGGGGAGCACGGGTGCACGGTGAGGCGCGTGGGCCGGAGTTGACGCACCCTGCCGCCTGGCAGTGCGCCGGGTCCACCGAGGGCGACGACCGTGCTCCTCGGCCTCCTGCTCGTCGTCGCCTCGTGGCCCGGTGTTCAAAAGGGACGGCATCCGCGCTCGGTTGAGCTAATTTGGGGAGAAATCGCGCGGAGTGAATTCGTCGCGCGGATGTGAATGGGGGCGGACGTGTCCGAAGAGCCCGGCCGTGAACGTGTGGTCGCGGAGCGCTACCGTCTGCTGTCCCCCCTCGGCGAGGGCGGCATGGGAACGGTGTGGCGGGCCCGCGACGAGGTCCTGCACCGGGAGGTGGCCGTCAAGGAAGTGCGTGCCCCGGTCGGGCTTTCGGCGGCCGAGATCGAGCGCCTGTACACCCGTCTGGAGCGCGAGGCCTGGGCCGCCGCCCGGGTGGCGCACCGGAACGTGGTGACGGTCTACGACGTGGCCCACGAGGACGGCCGTCCGTGGATCGTGATGGAACTGATCCGCGGCATCGCCCTGTCGGATCTGCTGGACGCGGAGGGCCCCCTCGCTCCACAGCGGGCGGCGTCCATCGGCGCCGAGGTGCTTGCCGCACTGCGCGCGGCGCACGCGGCCGGGGTGCTGCACCGGGACGTCAAGCCGGCCAATGTGCTGCTGGCGAACGACGGCCGGGTGGTCCTCACGGACTTCGGTATCGCCCGGGTCGAGGGCAGCTCGGCGCTGACGATGACCGGCGAGGTCATCGGTTCGCCGGAGTTCCTCTCCCCCGAGCAGGCGCTGGGGCGCACTCTGGGGCCCGAGTCCGACCTGTGGTCGCTCGGTGTGCTGCTGTACGCGGCGGTCGAGGGCCACTCGCCGTTCCGGCAGGACACCCCGCTCACCACGCTGCGGGCGGTCGTCGACGAGGAACTGCCGCCACCACGCCGAGCCGGCCCGCTGACCTGGGTGATCGAGGGACTGCTGCGCAAGGACCCGGCCGAACGTCTCCCGGGCGAGCGGGTCGAGCAGGACCTGCGGATCATCAGCGCGGGCGGCACCCCACGCACGGGTGCGCCTACGTACACGCCGACCGTCGCGGCCTTCCCGGACGGAGCACCTGATCCTCATCCGCCCGCCTCCGGGGCCGACTCCGTGACCGGGCCCACCTACACGGCTCCGCCCGAGCCTGCGAGGCGCAACCGCCGTGCCGTCGTCGCCCTTCTCGTGGGCCTGACCGCCCTCGCGCTGGCCGTGGCAGGACTGACGTACGCCTTGGTGAACCGCGATGCCGGCGACAACGGGGGGAACCCGGGCGGCGGGGCCACGCGGCACGGCAACAGCACTGTCACCAGCGGCGGTCCGAGCAGTCCCGCGAAGAGCACCGGCGCGGGTACCACTGCGACCAGCACTCCTACCAGCGGTTCCCCGTCCCCCAGTACGAGCCGTCATACGGACAGCCCGCCCGCCCAGTCCGTGTCGGTGAAGGTCGTGGGCGAGCACACCGACTACTCCGGCGTCTGCTGGTCGCCGGATTCGGAGGCACCCACGTTCACGGCGACCTTCACGGTGGGCAGCGTCCCGGCCGATGTGTCCTACCGCTGGGTCGCGAGCGCGGGGCAGATCTCGAACCCGGAGTGGACAACGCTGTCGTTCCCGAAGGGCGGCGAGCGGACGGCGCAGCGGCAGATCGCGATCACCACCGACGACACGGGTGGCACGACGGTGCGCGGCAAGGTGCACTTGGAGGTGCGCGGCCCGGTGCGGGCCACGTCCAACTCGGTTCCGTTCTCGATCACCTGCGAGACGGAGACCCCGACGGGCGGGGCCTCCCCCTCCGCTTCTTGACCGTCAGGCCAGGCTGTTGAGCAGCGGCAGGTAGCCGCCGGACTGGCCGGCCGCGGTCGGGTGGTAGGACTCGCCGATGTTCAGCCAGTCGACGCTGTGCAGCCAGGAGTCTCCCGAGCAGATCTCGTGGCCACTGAAGGTGGAGCGGGTGTCACCGAAGGCGAAGCCGTGGTTGGCGGCACGCTTGGCGATGGCGGCGTCGATGTAGTCGGCTGCGCCGTTTATGGCCGACCGCTTGGTCTCGGACAGCCCGAGGCAGAGGGTGGTGTTGAGCTTGTAGAAGCGGGGGTAGCCCAGAACGACCACGCGGGCCGAGGGGGCCTTGGACCTGATCGCGTTGTAGACGGCGTCGAGCCGGCTGGGCAGGGTCGAGTCGACGTACGCCTTGGCCGTGGCGATCCGCGACAGGCAGGCGCTGTCGGAGGTGATCACACAGTTCGTCATGACATCCGCGAAGCCGGCGTCGTTGCCTCCGATGCTGATGGAGACGAGGCTCGTGGACGAGTTGAGGGCACCGAGCTGATTGTTGATCACATCGGTGGTGACGGCGCCCGAGCAGGCCATGAAGCTGAACGAGGACGGGGCGTGGGAGGCCTGCCACAGGTACGGGTAGGCCTTGGTGCTGCGTTTGCAACTGCTGGAGTCGATGTAGCTGCCGGAGCCGACACCGGAGGAGTAGGAGTCACCGAGGGCCACATAGGCCCCTGTCGATGCCTGCGCCGAGGCCGCCCCCGTGAGGGCGATGCCGATGGCGAGGAACAACGAAGTCACGTACGCCACAAGGCGAGTACGTCTCATGGAATCTCCTTTGCGGGGGGTGGGGCACGAACGGTGCCGCAACTGTGGTACCAGCTACGCGCGTTGACCGGAAGTGTTCATGCCAAGATTTAGCGCTTGCTCAGATCCCGCCCCCGCATGACCACTGCCCGATTGATTACGTGACCATGACAGATATGTGACGACGTGCCAACCCCTTGAAATCTTGAGGAAGTTGCCCCACTCTTTCCTCAGCCCTGGGCGGAACACACCGCTCCGAGACCATGCACCTGCCGGGTTCTTCCCGTTCCAGAGAACTGCCGCCGGGGTCGGCCGGGCCGTCTGGGAGTTCGACCACCTGATGGAAGGCCAGACGCCGTTCGAGGCAGGAGCCTCCGGCGCCTTCACCTCCCCGGTCATGGACATCGACCAGGGGTTGTGAACTGCTGCTGCTTGACAGCACTTGAGTGCGTTCTGGCGTGCATGAGTAAGTGCTGTGGCTCAGCGCGCTGGATTCCGGGGATGGGAATGGGAGTTCTTGTATCGAGTGCGTGACCGGTGCGGGTAGGTGCTCGTTGACTGCGGTGGCAGGGTCTTCGGTTGTCGGGCGGGGCGTGGATCATGGGCGGGTTGCGGGAGGTGGCGGCGTCGTTCGTGGTGCCCGGCCCGTTGGTGGTTGCCGTCCGTACCTGTCTCAAGGGCAGATCCCGAAGTGACTGCACCAGCACCACAGAGGAAACCTCACCCAGCCAGGCCCGTTCGTCGGACCAAATCACCGGTCATACGACAGCAACCCACATCTCCGGGTACGGCCCCGCGCCCCCGGCCGGTGGGCGCGGCGCACGCACGCCATGCGCAGTACCCGGGGGACAGGCCGCGGAAATCCGGTGCGCTGGGCGCCTGAGTGACGGATCATGGCGGCATGTCCGCGAACCCACACGACGCTCTGCCGATCCGGCTCGCCGTCGACGACAGCGACTCGCCGTCCGACGTCGTCGACGCGCTGTTCCTCGGCCGCTTCGCGACGGGCGAGCAACCGTACTCGCACGCGGCGAACATCGACCGCGTACGGTCCGGGGCCACTCTTCTGCCACCGGGCGCCCGGCTGCTGCGGGCCGCCCGCGACGACGACCGCAGCGCGACGCTCGCCGAAGGGGACGGCTGGACCCTGCTGGTCTCCCGCTGGAACCGCGGCGCTGACGTCACGGTCACCGCGACCAGCGCCGAACTGGCCGAACAGGTGCTGGACCAGGCCACGGACGGCGCGGCGGACGAGCCGGAGCCACAGCCGGAGAACGTGACGATGGGGTTCTGGTACGTGTCGCCGAGGCGCGGCGCGCACCGTACGACGCGTCAGATCTCGGCAGGCACCTGGGAGGAGGTCCGTCCGAACTACACGGCGCCGGTGGCGGACACCATGGACCGGCTGATGAAGACGACACCGGAAGACATCGCGGGCCGTCTGCTGCTGCTGCACGGCCCGCCGGGCACGGGCAAGACGTCGGCGCTGCGCACACTCGCCCGCTCGTGGCGGGACTGGTGCCAGGTGGACTGCGTCCTGGACCCCGAACGCCTGTTCTCGGACGTCGGCTACCTCATGGACATCGCGATCGGCGAGGAGGAGGTGGCGGGCAAGGGCCGCTGGCGGCTGCTCCTGCTGGAGGACTGCGACGAGCTGATCCGCGGCGAGGCCAAGCACACGGCCGGCCAGGCGCTGTCACGTCTGCTGAACCTGACGGACGGACTACTGGGACAGGGCAGGAACGTTCTGGTGGGCGTCACGACCAACGAGGCCCTGGAACGCCTCCACCCGGCTGTCGTCCGCCCCGGCCGCTGCCTGGCCCGGATCGAGGTCGGTCCGCTGACCCGTACGGAGGCGGTGAGCTGGCTGGGCCGGGAGGAGGGCGTGGGCCGCGACGGCGCGACACTGGCGGAGCTGTACGCGCTGCGGCGGGGGACAACGCCCGCATCGGTGCCGGACCAGCGGGCGGATGCGGACTCCGGGCTGTACCTGTAGCTCTACCTGCAGCTCTACCTGTAGAAGAGCGCGGCCGGTGCTTTGATGGACGTATGACCCTGTTGGTCGGCACATCGGGGTGGCAGTACCGGGACTGGCGGGACGTCCTGTACCCGGCCGACGTACCCATGCGGCTGTGGCTGGAGGAGTACACGACACGGTTCGCCACGGTCGAGATCAACAACGCGTTCTACCGGCTGCCGTCCCGGGAGACCTTCGAGTCCTGGCGGGAGCGGGTGCCGCGGGACTTCGTGGTCGCGGTGAAGGCGAGCCGGTACCTGACGCACATCAAACGTCTGCGGGATCCCGAGGAGCCGGTGCACCGCCTGATGAGCCACGCGGCAGGCCTCGGCGACCGCCTGGGCCCGGTCCTGCTGCAGCTTCCGCCGACCCTGCGCGTGGATCCGGTCCTCCTCGACGACTGCCTCGCCCGCTTCCCCTCCGGCACCAGGGTCGCGGTCGAACCGCGCCACGACTCGTGGTGGACGCCTCGGGTGCGCGGGGTGCTGGAGGCCCGGGGCGCGGCGCTGTGCTGGGCCGACGTACTGTCCCGCCCGGTCACCCCGCTGTGGCGGACCGCCGACTGGGGCTACGTCCGCTTCCACGCGGGCCGTGCCCGGCCGTGGCCTCACTACGGCCGCCAGTCCCTGACGACCTGGGTCCACCGCGTCGCCGAGGCCTGGCCCGAGGGCCGGGACGTGTACGCCTACTTCAACAACGACCCGCACGCGGCGGCGGTCCTGGACGCGACGGCGTTCGCCCGCGCGGCCACGGCGGCAGGCCTGCCGGTGACCCGCACGCCCTCACACCTGCCGACGCCCGCGGGCACGGCGTGAGCCCGCACGGTGCCGGACCCGGCCCCGCAGCCCCGGGCGGCAACCCGTCCTCAGTCCCCGTAAGCCGACCGCAGGGCATCCTGTATCGCGGCCAGCGCCGCGGATTCGTCCAGTCCGAGCCGCCGTACCTTCTCGGCATAGGCCTGCGCCGCTGCCGCCGCCTCGCGCTCGGCGGCTGAGCCGGCGGCGGCCACGAACGTTCCGTTGCGCCCCCGCGTCTCGATCACCCCGTCGGCCTCCAGCGCCTTGTACGCCTTGGCGACCGTGTTGGCCGCGAGGCCGAGGGACTCGGCCAGCCCTCGCACGGTGGGCAGCCGGTAGCCCACCGGCAGCACCCCCGAGCGGGCCTGCTCGGAGATCTGCATCCGCACCTGTTCGTAGGGCGGTGCGCTCCCGTCGATGTGAATCTTCAAGGTCACGGGGCGATTGTCCCGCACTCTTCAGGAAAATGATGAGCGTTCCGGCGCTTGTTCCGCGTACTGTGCGCCCTCATGACTGTGATCGTGCGCGACCTCAGGCCCGACGTTCCGGCCGACGTGGAGGGCTTCGCCCGTGTCCGCCACCTCGCGCTCCCGTACATCCTGTGGACGCCGGACGCCGTCCGCCACCATCTCCTCCACAGCCCCCCGGACGCTCGCCGCCGCTGCCTTGTCGCGGAAGAGGACGGCGAGGTGATCGGCACGGCCCAGATCGGACTCGCCCACGACAGCCCGGAGCCGGGCCAGGGCCAGCTCAACGTCTACGTCCGCCCGGACAGGACCCGGCGCGGCGCCGGCGAGCTCCTCGTCCGCGCCGCGGAGGAGTATCTGGCCTCCCTCGGCGCGACCAGGCTGTTCGCCTGGGTCCTGGACGAGCCGGCCAACCGCGCCTTCGCCGAGCGGCACGGCTACCGGAGCAGCCGCTCCGCCCACTTCCTGCGCCTGGACCTGGCGCAGGCCACGCTCCCGCCGCCCGGAACCCTTCCCGCGGGCGTCGAGCTGCGCACCGGCGCCGACTTCGCGGACGATCCGCGTCCGCTGTTCGAGCTGGACGCGGAGACGATGGAGGACGAACCGGGCGACATCGACTCCGAGTTCACCGACTACGAAGCCTGGGTCGAGGAGTACTGGAAGCATCCGCTCCTGAACCGCGAACTGACCACGGTCGCGGTCG
This sequence comes from Streptomyces sp. NPDC001020, assembly GCF_053599115.1. Lineage (NCBI taxonomy): Bacteria > Bacillati > Actinomycetota > Actinomycetes > Kitasatosporales > Streptomycetaceae > Streptomyces > Streptomyces sp. NPDC001020. Next base: position 80,078 of record NZ_JBSFLQ010000022.1, read on the forward strand.
TCGACGGTCGCCCCGCCTCCTTCAGCGTGGCCTACACGGACGGTACGGACCGCTACGTCACCGCCATGACCGGCACCGCCCGCGCCTTCCGCGGCCGCGGCCTCGCCAAACTCGCCAAGAACGATTCCCTGCACCGGGCCCGCGCCGCCGGGTTCACCCAGGCGTTCACGGGCAACGACGTCGGCAACGGCCCGATGCTCGCCATCAACAAGTGGTTCGGTTACGAGATCTGCGCTACGGAGGTCCGGTATGTCCGCGAACTCGGCTGAGGTGACGACCCGGGTGGAGGTCGTCCTCGTCAAGGCGGGCCGCACGAAGATCCGTTACCCTGCCGGGCTGCTCCACGACGACGGCACCCGGATCACCGTGCGCGCCCCCTGGGCGGGCGACGGCGTCCGTGACTTCGGCTTCGTACGGTTCGAACCCGGTGACGTCTTCACCGAGTACTACTGGCGCGACCGGTGGTACGCGGTGAAGGAGGTCCGCGACGGGCAGGGAGTGCTGAAGGGCTGGTACTGCGACATCACCCGCCCGGCCACGCTCCGCGGCGGCGAGCTGGTCGTCGAGGACCTCGACCTGGACCTGTGGCGCTCCGCCGACGGCACAACCGTACTGCGCCTCGACGAGGACGAGTTCGCGGCGAGCGGCCTGGCGACGGCGGACCCGCGGGCGGCGACGGCTGCCACGCAGGCCCTCGACACCCTCGAACTCCTCGCCCGTCAGCATGACTTCGAGGCGCTGTTCGCCTGAGCCCGGTGCTCAGACCTCCGCCACCACCGCATACCGCTCGTCGGCCACCTCCTTCCCCCACAGCCGGGCGTCGTCCGACAGCCGCTCGACGCGGACGTCCCGGGCGAGGGGCGCAAGGAGGTCGGTCAGGTGGTCGGCGGGCACACCGACCGGGCTCACCGTCCCCCACACGCCCTCGACCAGTACCAGGCGTCCGCCGGGGCGCAGCAGTCCCCGCCAGTGCCGCAGAACGCGGCCTGGGTCGGGCAGGGTCCACAGCACATGGCGGACGAGGACGACGTCGAAGAGCTGCTCGCCGACCGGCGGGGTCGCGGCGTCACCGATATGGAACACGGTGTCATGGCCCGCCGTCTTGGCGCGGGCCAGTTCGACCATGGCCGGCGACAGGTCCACCCCCGTCACCCGGTAACCCCGCTCGGCGGCCAGCAGCGACAGGCTGCCCGTGCCGCAGCCCAGGTCCAGGAGGTCACCGGGACGGGGTGGCAGCCATGCCTCCAGCCGGGCGGCCCAGGCCTCGCGCACCGCAGGGTCGCGCAGCCCGTGGTCGGGTTCGTCGTCGAACGTGGCGGCCTCGATGTCCCAGTTCACCTCCGCGCCCGGGGCCGCCGAGGTTTCGGCCACCTTCTTCTTGGTCATGTACCCGGTCATGCCACCAGAGTGACAGTCACCACTGACAATCGCTTCACGGCAGTCGCCACACACAGCCCGCCACCGATCAGGAGCCGCACCGAAAGGCTCCACCTCCGCACACCCGGTAGGCACAAGGAGGCAGCTATGCGCCGAGTGACCGTGCACAAGCCCCTGAAGAAGACCGACTCCCGCCGGACGCGGGAGAAGGCCGACGAACTCCCCACCGGGCGTGCCGAGGTGCGAAAGGACATCGCACGCGTCTGGTGGCCGGACGGCTGATCCCGCCCGCCACCCGACGCCGTGAGAACCCTTACCCCAGCCGCTTGCGGTAGTGGACACGGTCGTACGGTCCGTCGACGCGGCGTTCCACGACCTCGTACCCGTACCTGGGGTAGATCTTCTGGTTCTCCCACATCATCGCGTTCGTGTAGAGCCTGACCTCGGGCAGCCCCAGCGCACGCGCGCGTGCATCGACGAAGGCGAGCAGCCGCCGTCCCACACCCCGTCCCCAGGCGTCGGGGTGCACGGCGATGCTGTCGAGGAAGAGATGGTCCTCGTACGCCTCCACCACCACGAGGCCGGCCACCGGATTCCCCGTCACGAACACCCGCCCCGCGGCCACATCCGCCGAGTGATCCTGCTCCATGGGCTGCGGCACCACACCGATCCGTTCGATGTAGTGGTGGTACGCCGCTTCGGTCACGGCCTTCACCGCTGGTACGTCGGCGGCGACGGCGGGCCTGACCTCCGCGTCTGTCCTGACATCTGTCATGTGACGCACGGTACTTGGGATCAGCTGAACGCCGACGCGCAGGTGGTCGCGGTGGCGTGGGCCGGGTCGAGGGCGTTCGCCACCTCGTGGAAGGCGATCCGGTCGGACAGGCCGATGGCCACGTGCTCGGAGAGGTCGACCGGGCAGAGGTTCTGCAACAGGACGTTACGGACGTCCGATCCGCTGAGGAACTGCGAGGTGTACGGTGTGACCACCTCGTCGAACCTGGTGGCGATGACCGTGTAGTGGACGCCGGCCACGGTGTCGCCGCCCGCGTTGAGCTTGGTCAGGAACGCGGAGCCGGCCACCTGGTCGGCGAGCCCGGGCGTTGCCATGGAGAGCAGGTCCCCGGCACCGGGGAAGTACGGCAGCAGGTTGGCGAGCCCGTTCAGGGTGGTGCCGTGGTTGTCGGGCGCGATACCGACGAGGGCGTTCACCTTGGCGGCGCCGCCGAGGAACTTCAGGTAGTGGCGGGGCATCATGCCGCCCTGCGAGTGGCCGACGATGTCGACCTTGGCCGCGCCGGTCGCGGTGAGCACCTTGTCGACGAAGGCCCCGAGCTGCTCGGCGGAGGTGGCGATGGGGCCGAGCCCATGGAAGAGGGGGACGCCCGGCAGCTGACCGTAGTCGAGCGAGAAGACGCAGTATCCGCGGCTCGTCAAGTAGGGCGCGAGGGTCAGCCAGTTGTCGACGGAGTTCGCGAACGTGCCGTGGACGAGGACCACCGGGCGGGGGTGGACGGCGGACGGCTTGCAGGAGTAGTCGTTCCACCCCCCGCTCGGTGCGGCGGCTTCGGCGGTGGCGGTGGGAATGACGGCGACCGCGGCGGTCAGCAGCAGCGCGGCCAGCGGTCTGAGCATGCGTTTCCAGGGCAGCATCGGGTGATCTCCTTGCGGCTCACGGAAGATGTGAAGACCTTGCGCCCTGTGATCCGGATCACGAGGATGCTGTTCACCCGTCAAGTTACGAACGAGTAGCCCGCGCGTGAAGTTACGTGTCGGTAAAAACTCCGGTGACGGCCGACGGTGCCCGCTATTCCTGGAAGCGAACCGACCCCGCGTGACACTCGGTCACCAGGCAGGCCGGATCGGCCCACGGGGCGCCATGCGCAGCAACTGTCCTCGCAGAGCACGCATTTCGCGCTCCCCGAGTAGTTCCGCCCAGGGCCGCACAGCCTCCGCCGCGGCCTCCTCGGCGGCCCGGGTGCACTCCCAACCGTGCTCGGTGAGCACGATGAGCCGGGCTCGCGCGTCCTCGGGATGCGGCCGACGCTCGACGTACCCCTTGCGCACCAACTCGTCGACGAGCTGGCTCGCGGCTTGCTTGGTCACCCCGAGATGGGCGGCCAGCTCCGTGACGGTCGCGCCGTCCGGGGCGAGCCGGGTGAAGGCGAATCCGTGCGCGGGCCGCACCCCCTCGAAGCCGCGGGCGACGACACCGTCATGGATGCGCTGGGTGAGCTCACCGGCGACGGCGAGCAAGGCGGCGGACAGGGCCATGGCCTCGGAGTTCTGCACGAAGGCATTGAAACATCCTTGACAGATAGTCAAGCAGCTTGACTATTATTACAGTCAAGCAACTTGACCATCTCTCGACGGAGGCACACCCATGCCCATCGTCCGCTCACCCGAAGCCGTGACCCACGAAATGCACGGCGCCCGTTTCATCTCGTACGCCACCCCCGCGACCGGCAGCAAGGAGCTGTGCGCCTGGCGCGGCGAGATCCCCGCGGGCACCCGCGCCCCCCTCCACACCGTGACCCGGGAGGAGATCTTCCACCTGCTCGGCGGGGAGCTGTTGATCACGCTCGACGGCCAGACCGAACGGATCACCGCGGGTGACACGGTGATCATCAACCCCGGCGCGACCCTGGGGGTCGAGAACCCGACGGACGAGGTCGCCGTCTCCTGGGTCACCACCTCCATCGGCCTGGAGGCGGAACTCGCCGACGGCACACGCATCACTCCCCCCTGGGCGCACTGACACCCAGGTCACCCCAACTCCGCTGCCCCGTCATGAAGATGACGGGGCAGCGCTCGTTCGGCCCGCTTCCCCGATCACCTCGAAACCGATCTCACGTTCGAATCATGTCGCCGACCTGGGATGATGGGGTTAGAGTAATCGAACGCAAGTGCGACAGATATTTCGGGCGAATAGTCGAAAATAGGGTGGAGTGATGGAGGTGCGACATGGCGGACTTCGCGCATGTGCATGTCGCGTCCGGTTACTCCGCGCGGTACGGCGGCGCCCATCCCGAGCACCTCGTCCGACGGGCAGCCGAACGCGGCATGAGGGCGCTCGCGCTCACCGACCGGGACACGGTCACCGGTGCCGTACGGTTCGCCGAGGCCTGCGCCAGGGACGGGATCCGGCCGGTCTTCGGTGTCGACCTGGCGGTGGAAGCCCTCGCGCCCCCTCCCCCGGCACAGCGCCGCCGCACCCCGGCGCGCGGTGGCGCGCATGTGGTCGAACCGCCGCTGCGGGTCGTGCTGCTCGCCCGGAACCGGACCGGATGGGCCCGGTTGTGCCGCATCACCTCGGCCGCCCACGCCGGTGCCGTGGGCGGCAGGGCGCCGGTCGTGCCGTGGCAGGCGCTGCGCGAGCACGGCGGCCCCGACCTGATCGTGCTGCTCGGGCCGCTCTCGGAGCCGGTGCGGGCGCTGGCGGCGGGCCGGGAGGACGTCGCGGTGAAGCTGCTGGCGCCCTGGCGGGAGATCTTCGGCGACGGGGTCCGGCTGGAAGCCGTCGTGCACAAACGTTCCGGCACCGGGCCCGGGTCGCTTCGCCTGGCCGCCCGCACCCTGACACTGGCCGACCGCACCGGTACCACCGCCGTACTCTCCAACGCCGTCCGCTACGCGGACCCGGACCAGCATCGCCTCGCCGACGTCCTGGACGCCGCGCGGCTGCTGCGGCCCATCGACCGGCGCCGCCTGGACAGCGGGCAGCGCTGGCTCAAGGACGAAGGAAGGATGGCCGGCATCGCGCGGCTGGTCGCCGAATGCGCCGGAGCCGATGACCGACGGGCACGTCGGCTGCTGGCGGACACCGCCGCCACGGCGGCCGCGTGCACGGTCGACCCCGCGGCGGACCTCGGCCTGGGCACACCGCATCTCCCGGAACCGGAAGTGTTCGGTGCCGAGCCCGGACCGGGCGGCGCGGCACGGCTGCTACGGCAGCGGTGCGAGGACGGCCTGGCCCGGCGGGGCCTGGAACACGACCGGCCCGCATTGGACCGGCTGGACGAGGAACTCGCCGTGATCTCCCGGCTGGGCTACGGCTCCTACTTCCTCGCTGTCGGCCAGGTCGTGGCCGACATCCGGGCGAAGGGCATCCGGGTCGCGGCCCGCGGCTCGGGCGCCGGGTCGATGGTCTGCCACGCGCTGGGCATCGCCACCGCCAACCCGCTCGACCACCACCTGCTGTTCGAACGCTTCCTGAGCGTGCGCCGGGCGTCGCTGCCCGACATCGACATCGACGTGGAGTCCGCCCGACGGCTGGAGTGCTACGACGCGATCTTCGACCGGTTCGGTGCGGAACGGGTGGCGGTCACCGCGATGCCCGAGACCTACCGGGCCCGCCGGGCCCTGCGGGACACCGGTCTCGCACTCGGGATCGCGCCGGCGGAGGTCGACCGGATCGCCAAGAGCTTCCCGCATCTGCGGGCCTCGGACATCACCGGTGCGCTCGCCGAGTTGCCCGAACTGCGGCAGTTGGCGGCCGAGGCGGACCGGTACGGGCCGCTGTGGGAGCTCGCCGAGGGGCTCGACTCCCTGGTCCACGGCATGGCCATGCACCCCTGCGGTGTGGTCATCAGCGACGCGACGCTCCTGGACCGGCTGCCGGTGCAGCCGACCCCTCAGGGCGACTACCCGATGGCGATGGCGGCGAAGGAGGAGATCGAGGCGCTGGGCAACATCAAGCTGGACGTCCTGGGCGTGCGGATGCAGTCCGCGATGGCCCATGCCGTCGCGGAGATCGAACGGACGACCGGCAACCGCATCGACCTGGACGACCCACGGCAGGTGCCGCTCGACGACGTCTTCGCGTTCAAGCTCATCCAGGAGAGTCGGACCCTTGGCCTGTTCCAGCTGGAATCCCCTGGCCAGCAGGACCTTCTCTCCCGGATGCAGCCCCGCGATCCGCAGGACGTCATCGCCGACATCAGCCTCTTCCGGCCCGGGCCGGTCGCCGGAGGCATGCCCGAGCGGTACATCGCCGCACGTCACGGAGGCTCGCCTGAGTACGCCCACCCGGACCTGGAGCCGGTGCTCGCCGACACCTACGGTGTGACCATCTGGCACGAGCAGATCATCGAGACCTTGTCGGTGATGACGGGCTGCGACCGTTCCCTGGCCGAGGTCGCCCGGCGGGCGCTCGGCGACAGGGCGCGGCTGCCCGGAATCAGGGACTGGTTCCATCGCCAGGCGCGCGCCCGCGGTTACAGCCCAGCGGTCCTGGACGAGGTCTGGAAGACCGTCGAGGCCTTCGGTGCCTACGGCTTCTGCCGGGCGCACGCGGTCGCCTTCGCCGTGCCCGCCCTGCAGAGCGCCTGGCTCAAGGCGCACTACCCGGCGTTCCTGCTGGCCGGCCTCCTCGAGCACGACCCCGGCATGTGGCCCAAGCGTGTCCTCGTCGCCGACGCCCGCCGCCACGGTGTGCCGGTCCTGTCCGTCGACATCAACCGCTCCGGGGTGAAGCACACCGTGGAGAAGACCGAGTCGGGGCAGTGGGGCGTGCGGCTGGCGCTGTCCGCGGTGCACGGCATCAGCGAGGGCCAGTGCGCACGGATCGAGGAGGGCCGGCCGTACGGATCGCTGTCGGACTTCTGGCAGCGGGCCCACCCCAGCAGGCCCGTCGCCGAACGCCTCGCTCAGATCGGCGCGCTGGACTGCCTGCACGACGGACAGCTGACCCGACGCGATCTACTGCTGCAGATCTCCGAGTTGCACCGGCAGTCCCGCACCCGGTCCGCGGGCACGGGCCAGTTGCCCCTCGACGCGGGAGCCGTCGGAGGAGCGGAGCCCAGCGGTCTGCCGGAGATGACCGGGCGCGAGGCCCTGAGCGCGGAACTGAGCACCCTCGGTATCGACGTCTCCAAGCACCTGATGGAGCACCACCACCGGCTGCTGCGGGAGATCGGCGCGACCGACGCGGCACATCTGGCCGGTATGCGCCCGGGCCGGCAGGTCCTCGTCGCCGGTGTGCGGGCCGCGACCCAGACCCCGCCGATCGCCAGCGGCAGGCGGGTCATCTTCGTCACCCTGGAGGACGGTTCCGGCCTGGTCGACCTGGCGTTCTTCGAGGACTCCCACCCGGCCTGCGCGCACACCGTCTTCCACAGCGGGCTGCTGCTGGTGCGGGGCACGGTCCAGGTACGCGGCACCCGTCGCACGGTCGTCGGCACCATGGCCTGGGACCTGGACAAGATCGCCGCCGCCCGCCGTGACCACGGCCCGGAGGCCGCGCTCGCCCTGCTCGGGGCCGACCACCCGTACCCGACTCCCGCCCAGCCGCAGCGCACCCTGGCCAACGGCACCACAGGCGCCCGGCTGCACCCGTACGCCGACCTGCAGCCGGCCGGCAGCCGTTCGGCCGATCTGAGGAAGCTCGGCTACACCAGCCCCGGTTCGGCAGGCTGACGTGTCACACGGGCAACGGTCCCGCCAGCGCCTTCTGGTGCTGCATCCGCGTCAGCCGCAGCACGACGGCGATGGCGAGCAGCGCGGCCGCGACATCGACGGCATCGGAGAACACCATCGTGCGGGACGCGTCGTGCAGTGCCGAAGCGGTCTCTGCGCGGTCGTACGAGGTGTAGGCGGCCCGGTCGGCGAGGAGCGAGACGATCCACAGCGACCACCAGGCGTTGACCAGTCCGTGCGAGCGGCGCGCGGCCCAGGGGGTGCTGGCGTCCCAGACGTCGAGGGCGATCCGGCGCGGGAACCAGAGGTTCACGACGGGGGTGAACCAGGCGCCGATCGCCCAGCCGCGCGACTTGCTGTGCGCGGACTGGTCGAACACCTCGGCGTTGACCCGCACCCGGTAGAACCAGCAGAGGTACACGACGATGCTGATCACCAGCGTGACGACCTGAGCGATGCCGGACACGCCGTACATGTCGTCGGCGTGGTCGGCGCGCCGGGTCACGTCGGGGCCGATGACGCCGTCCATGAGGTCGCCCGTGACGTCGAACTGCAGGAAGTCCGCCCAGATGGAGAACAGGTCCGCGGCGATGACGAGTCCGAGCGCCGCGGCGGCGGCCCGGCCGAGACCGACCGGCGACCGCAGCCAGGCCCCGGGGGCACCTACGTGCGACGGGCCGAGTGGCGGCGTGATGGCGCACTGGGCGCAGAGGGTGCCTTCGGGCACGGCGGCGGCATGGCGACAGCGGGCACAGAGCATACGGGTCCCCCGGGACGTACGAGACAGGCACAGACGTGGAAGCGCCGTGCACGACTCTCCCCGAGGCTCACGCACAGCATCCGGAAGATACGTTCCTGCAACTCTGCGCGTCCACTTCGACTACACCCGGGTCCGCCCGCTGACGCAGCCCTCGAAGTCGCACAAATATTCGAACAAGGTCTACGGTGGAAACAAGGAACGCCCGAGACACGTGAGGCGTCTGGTGAACCCAGGGAGTGCGGAATGGCCACGCGTCAGCGGCACATCGCCCACCTCCATCTGCACGCCACGCTGACGGAGGCCCAGCTCGACGACATCATCGAACTGATGTCAGGCATCACGCCTCATGTCCAGGCCGTCCCGCCGAACGCCGTTCAGCTCGACCTGACCTCGGCGCTCAGGTACTTCAACCAGTCCCCCTACAACGTGCTCCAGATGGCGATGCTCCGGCTGAAGGCCCTCTACGACATCGAAACCAGCGCCGGACTCGCGGGCAACCGCATGCTGGCCGCCATGGCGGCCGACACGTCCGCGCCGGGACACACCACCTGGGTCCCCACCGACCAGGCCGCCGACTGGCTGCGCCCCCGCCCGGTCATCGCGCTGCCGGGGATCGGCCGCGTCACCGCGACCACCCTCGACCGGTACGGTCTGCACACCATCGGCCAGATCGCCGATCTGCCGCCGGCGACCCTGCAACGCCTCCTCGGCGTCGGCCAGGCACGACTGCTGTCCGAACGCGCCCGCGGTCACGACCCCCGTCCGGTCACCCCGCTGGAACCGGCGGCACATTTGACCGCCGATCTCGTGCTCGACCGGGACTGCCTCGATCCCGCCCAGCATCACCGAGCCGTCCTCGGCCTCGCCGAACAGATCGGCAGACGCCTGCGCGGTGAAAGCCAGGTCACCGGGCGTATCACCCTCACGGTGCGATACGCCGACCGCAGCTCCACCACACGCACACGCAAGCTGACGGAACTCACCGACCACTCACCCGCCCTCGCCGAGGCCGCCCTGGGCCTGCTGGCCGGCCTCGGACTGCAGCGGGCGAGGGTACGCGCCTTCGCGATCCGCGCCGACGACCTGTCGCCGGCCGAGGCCGCTCACCGCCAGCTCTCCATGGACCCCGGCGACGACCGCTCCCGCGCCGCCGAGGCCGCCGCGGACAAGGCCCGCCACCGCTTCGGCTCAGGAGCCGTACGCCCCGCCACACTGGCCGGCGGCCCGGAACAGGCACCGGCCAGACGATGAAAGTCCCGCCCCCCGAAATGCGGGGGGCGGGACTTCGTCAGGCCGGCGGGAGGGGTCAGCCGATCTCGGCGCCCACCGCAGAGAGCGCCGCGGTGACCGGCTGGAAGAAGGTCTCACCGCCCGAAGTGCAGTCGCCGCTGCCTCCGGAGGTGAGGCCGATCGCGGTGTCGCCGTCGAAGAGCGCGCCACCGCTGTCACCGGGCTCGGCACAGACGTCGGTCTGGACGAGGCCGCTGACCGTGCCCTCCGCGTAGTTCACGGTGGCATCCAGGCCGGTGACCGTGCCGGAGTGCACCTGGGTCGTCGAGCCGCTGCGCGTCACCTTCTCGCCGACCGTCGCATCGCCCGCCTTGGTGATGGCCTGCGTGGAGCCGTTGTAGAGGTCGACGGCGCTCGGGTGGTCGACCTCCGCCGTGTACTTGACCAGACCGAAGTCGGTGCCCGGGAAGCTGGACTGCTCGTTCTGGCCGATCTCCTTGCCGTCGGAGTCCGACCAGGTGGAGATCGCCTCGGTGCAGTGTCCGGCGGTGAGGAAGTACGGCTGGCCGCCCTTGACCACGTTGAAGCCGAGCGAACAGCGCCCGCCGGAACCCTTGATCGCGTCACCGCCCGCGATGAACGCCTTGTACTCCGCCTTGGACCGGCGCAGTTCGGCCCGTCCGCCCAGGCCGTCGACGACCTTGGTGAGCTTCGCCCACTCGGCCTGCGAGACGGTCTTGTCGGCCGTGACGACGACCCTGTTGCTGCGGGGGTCGGTCGCCCACGAGGTGCCGGGGATGGTCGCGTCCTTGGTGAGCGTGGTGCGGGCGCCCGCCAGTTCGCTCAGGGTGTGCCGGACGATTCTGGCCTGGGCCCCGGCCGCCCTGACCTTCTTCGCGCCCGCTTCGTCGAGCACGTTGACGACGAGGTGCTTCGCCTTCGCGTCGTAATACGTTCCGGCCGTACCGGCGCCCAGGTCCTTGTCGAGCGACGAGGCGAGCTTTCCAGCCGCGGCGACCGAGAGGGTGTGGGGCGTCTCGGCCTTCGGAGTCTCACTCGCGTTCGCGTTCTGGAAGGTGACACCCGCGGCGATCAGTGCGGCAACGCCGGCGCCGGCCAGGGCCGCGCGCCGCTTGGGTATGCGTCGGTGCTTCAACTCACGTCCTCCTGTGGGGGGTCGACCGCGGGGAGATGGTGGGGGGCCGCCGCGGCCGAAAGGCGTACGGGAACGGGGCGGCGCACCACAACAGCCACATCCGTACCCGACGTGCGGCGCCCACTATTCCGAGGTCGACAGGGCGCACACAAGGTCGACTTCAGGACGCTTGTCCATCAACGGGCCTACGTTCCCGATGAGATGACCCTGCCTGGTCGCACCGCGCTCCGTTCCCGTTGCAAACACTGACGGTTGGTCATCCATGCGCGGCCTGCGAGGTCTAGTCCTGTCCGGATTTCGTCCCCTCGAGGTCTTCATTCAGCGCGGGGACGGGCAGCGGGAGTTGCTCCTGCACCGATTGCTCGGCCGCCTGGGGCGCCGCCGGAGCCTGCCGCCGGGGCGCTTCCGCCACCGGCTGCTGCGCCCGCTCCAGGAACCGCAGCAGTTCCACCGGGAAGGGCAGGACGAGCGTGGAGTTCTTCTCGGCGGCGACCGCCACCACGGTCTGCAGCAGTCGCAGTTGCAGCGCGGCCGGGGACTCGGACATCTGCTGTGCCGCCTCCGCCAGCTTCTTGGAAGCCTGGAGTTCCGCGTCGGCGTTGATGACCCGGGCCCGCCGTTCCCGGTCGGCCTCGGCCTGCCGGGCCATGGAACGCTTCATGGTCTCCGGCAGCGACACGTCCTTGATCTCGACGCGGTCGATGGTGACGCCCCACTCCACGGCCGGGCTGTCGATCATCAACTCCAGCCCCTCGTTGAGCCTTTCGCGATTGGACAGCAGATCGTCCAGCTCGCTCTTGCCGATGATGGACCGCAGCGAGGTCTGCGCCATCTGCGAGACGGCGAACCGGTAGTCCTCGACCTGAACGATCGCGTCGGCCGGCGAGGTCACCTTGAAGTACACGACGGCATCCACGCGCACCGTGACGTTGTCCCGGGTGATGCCCTCCTGCGCGGGCACCGGCATCGTCACGATCTGCATGTTGACCTTGCGGAGCCGGTCGACGAAGGGCACGACCATCGTGAATCCGGGCCCGCGCACCTCGGGCCTGAGCCGCCCGAGGCGGAACACCACTCCCCGCTCGTACTGCTTGACGACCCTGGCCGCCGCCATCGCGTAGACGGCGCCGGCAGACGCGAGGGCCACTCCCGCCGCCACCAGTTCCTCGACCATGTCGGCCCCCCAGGGTCCGAAGTGGGCGTACTCAGGGGAGTTCGCACGCGTTCGCCGCGCGCACTTTTGACGGTAACTCCGGAATGTGAGCAAGAGCGAGCCCCCGTACGCAAGTTGCGTACGGGGGCTCGCCCACCGCTGGCTGCGGTAGGTGGCCGGTTGTCAGCCGACGCTCACGCCATAGTGGCTGAGGGCCGCGGTGACCGGCTGGAAGAAGGTCGTGCCACCGGAGGTGCAGTTGCCGCTGCCGCCGGAGGTCAGGCCGTAGGCCACGGATCCGCTGTAGAGGGGACCGCCGCTGTCGCCGCCCTCGGCACAGACCGTGGTCTGGATCATGCCGTAGACGATGCCGTCACTGCCGTAGTTGACGGTGGCGTTCAGTGCGGTGACCTTGCCGCTGTGCGTACCCGTGGTGGAGCCGCGCCGGTAGACGGTCGTACCGACGCTCGGGGTGGCGGCACTGGAGATGGTCTGGCTGCCGACCGCGCTCGGGTGCGCGATCGAGGAGTTGGTGTAGCGCACCAACGCGTAGTCGCTGCCGGGGAAGGTGTAGCCGACGTTCGTGCCGAGCACGGTGGTGTGACCGGAGTTGGAGTACCAGGTGGAGGCGACCTTCCCGCAGTGTCCGGCGGTCAGGAAGTAGTAGGTGCTTCCACTGTGCACGTTGAAGCCGAGCGAGCAGCGGTAGGCGCCGCCGTAGATGGCGTCGCCACCGGAGATCAGCTTGCTGAACCGGCCCGGCGTGTGCTTGATGGTGAGGGCGCCGGCATTGCTGCCCGCCGCCTTCTTGATCTTCGCGATGTCGGCCTGGGAGACCCTGCTGTCGACGGTGACGACCACGCGATGCGTGGCCGGGTCGACGGCCCAGGCGGTGCCCGCGACATCGGACTTGAGTACCGAGTCGCTCACACTGCTGAGCTGGGTCGCGCTGAAGGTCTGTGCGTCGCTCGCGTTCGCGGTGGGGACGGCGAACGCGGCCGCGGCCATGAAACCGGTGGCCACGGCGACAAGCCGGGTCCATCTCGCGGCCCTGGTTGTGGGGGTGGTGCGCTTGATCCTCACTTTTCGTTCCCTCCAAGGGAATTCGGGGGCCCACGTGGGGTTGGGGCCCGTGAGGCGCAGCCAGGGGCAGTAGGTCCGGATTCCGAACATGCCGTGCCCCTGACAAGCACTAGAGGGGAGTATTCGGGCGCGCGGCCGATCGGCGCAAGGGCACCTTTCGGCCGCGCATCACTCACCCCGTCGGTGCATCAGGCGGATTGAGGGGCAGCCGGGCAAACGGGCGTGGCTCAGCAGTCGCAGCCACAGTCACATCCGTCACCGCAGCTACAGCAGTTCCCGCAGCATTCACAGGCGTTGCCGCACCCGTCGCAGCAGTCGCAGCCGCCCTGGCACCAGCCCTCCCGCCGTTTCCGCGACCAGGGCCCCTCGAACTCGTCGGCGCAGCACACCTTGCACGTGCAGCACAGTCCGGCGGCGGCCGCGCACCCGGCCCACAGGCCCCGCCTGTCGGGGCGCGGTGGCTCGCCACCGAAGGGGTTCCCGTCGGGCGGACCCCCCGAGTCCTGGGGGTGCCGGGGTGGCGCGTAGGGGCCCTGCGGGCTGTACGGACCGCCCTGCTGCGGTGGACCGAAGGCGCCCTCGACGGCATGCCCGCATGACTCGGCCCCGAAAGCCCGGTCCACCGAGCGCCGCAGTTCGTGCACGAGCAGGACGTGCGCGAGCCGTCGGTCGGTGCCGTGTCCTTCGGAGGATCCCCCGGACCCCCAGGTGACGTCACGCAGCGCGAGCCGTATCCCGTGCAGGGCGTCATCGGCCAGGCGGCGGGCTTCCTCCAGCGACGTCCCGGTGTGGGTGAGCGGGTTCCAGGCACCCGACGCGGCGTCAGCCTCCTGGTCCTCCACGGCGTCCAGCAGATGCGCGAGCCGCCCGAAGAGCCGGCCGGCCTCTGCGAGCGGCTCGACGTTGCCGGGGCGCCCGGCCAGCACCGCCGTGTACGCGAAGGCGGCGGCGGTGGCGGTCTCGGTCGGCTCGGTCACGGTCAGGATCGGGGTGCCGGGCCCGGCGAGCGCCTCGATGCCGACCTGACGGTCCACGGCGTCCACGAGCACGGCGGTGTCGAAGCCGACGGCGGAGCCGGCGCGGGCTCCGGCCCTGCCCCAGCTCGTGGCGACCCGGCGCGCGGCGAGTGCCACCGGCTTGCGCGCCAACAGCCCGTCTCCGTCGGCCGCGTGGTCGCGCACCTTGGCGGATGCGAGTACCAGCGAGACGGCGGCCGCCAGTCGCGCCCCCTCGCCCCGCGCGACGGATGCGGTGCGCATACCGCGCAGCGGACAGGGACCCGCGGTGCGCCGCCATCCGGTGGTCCGCTTTGCCTGAGCCCCCGTCAGGACGGAGATGAGCAGCCCGTCGTAGTTCGTCACCACGCGGGCGAACTGCCCGTGGTCCTCGCGCAGCGCGAGGCACAGCCCGCACAGATGCGCCATCCACTGGGTTCCGAGATCCTCGCCCAGCCGGTGCCGACAAGGCCGTACCATCCCGAACACGACACTCCCCCGTGACTCGTGCGATGTTGAGCTGCGGCATCGTATCTGCCACCTCGTTCACCCGTACGCACGACCCGTCACCCATACGCCGCCGCAAATAATATTTCACTCTCAGTCAGCAGCCGTATACCGAACGCCCCTTGGGGGAAGCGGGCTCTCGACGGACGCGTTGTGCACCAGTACCGTCACGAATCCCCCGCGCGGCGTCTATCCGCTTGGCGCCACATCCGCATCATGGACGACCATGGGATCGCGTAAGGCTTGAAAGTCCGCTGTGAGAGGAGGCGTCCATGGGATCGGTGCGCAAGGCGAGTGCCTGGCTTGGCCTCGTCGACGACAACGATGACGAGCGTTACTACGACGACGACTACGCCGAGGGTCAGGAGCAGGGTGACGCCTGGGTGACCGACCCGCGCGTGCAGATCGCGCCCGACACAGGTCAGGACACGGGCCGCCGGATCGGCACGGTCACCCCGGACAGCTTCCGGGACGCCCGGATCATCGGCGAGCTCTTCCGGGACGGCGTCCCCGTCATCATGAACCTCACGAACATGGAGGGGGCCGACGCCAAGCGCGTGGTGGACTTCGCGGCCGGCCTGATCTTCGGCCTGCACGGCTCGATCGACCGCGTCTCCACCCGGGTCTTCCTGCTGACTCCCGCGAACACGGAGATCGTCAGCGGCGACACCGCAGGCCGGCGGAGCGACGGCTTCTTCAACCAGAGCTGAGGCAGGGCCGCTCACCGGCCCTGCCCGCTTCGGGTCCGGTCAGCGGAAGGCGTCGAGCCCGGTGAGCGCCTTGCCGAGCACGAGCTGGTGCATCTCGACGGTGCCCTCGTAGGTGAGCACCGACTCCAGATTGGTGGCGTGCCGCATCACGGGGTACTCCAGTGAGATCCCGTTGGCGCCGAGGATGGTGCGCGCGGTGCGGCAGATCTCGATGGCCTCACGCACGTTGTTGAGCTTGCCGAAGCTGACCTGTTCGGGACGCAGTCGTCCCGCGTCCATGCGCCGCCCCAGATGGTGGGCGAGCAGGATCCCCTTGTGCAGTTCGACCGCCATGTCGGCGAGCTTGGCCTGGGTCAGCTGGAACCCGCCGATGGGCCTGCCGAACTGTTCCCTGGTCTTCGCGTACTCGACAGCCGCCTCGAAACACGACCGGGCGGCCCCCATCGCCCCCCACACGATCCCGTACCGGGCGTGGGAGAGACAGGTGAGCGGCCCCTTGAGCCCGACGACGCCCGGCAGTACGGCGTCGGAGGGCACCCGCACGTCGTCGAGAACCAGCTCACTGGTGACGGACGCCCGCAGTGACCACTTGTGCTTGATCTCGGGGGCGGCGAACCCGGGACGGTCGGTGGGGACGACGAACCCGCGGATCCCCTCGTCGGTGCGCGCCCACACGACGGCGACGCCTGCGACCGACCCATTGGTGATCCACATCTTGCGGCCGTTCAGCACCCAGTCGGACCCGTCACGCTTGGCGTACGTGCGCAGCGCGGACGGGTCGGAGCCATGGTCGGGCTCGGTGAGCCCGAAGCATCCGATGACATCGCCGGCGGCCATACGGGGCAGCCACTGCTGCTTCTGCTCCTCGCTCCCGAACCGGTGGATCGCGTACATGGCCAGTGATCCCTGCACGGAGACGAGGGACCGGATCCCGGAGTCGGCGGCCTCCAACTCCAGGCAGGCGAGCCCGTACTGCACGGCGCCGGCCCCGGCACACCCGTACCCGCTCAGCGACATCCCGAGGGCGCCGATCCGGCCCAGCTCCCGGGCGAGCTCACGGATCTGAGGCAGTTCGCCCCGCTCGTACCAGTCGGCGACGTTCGGCAGCACACGCTCCGCCGCCCAGGCCCGCACGGTGTCACGAATGGCGAGATCCTCGGCATCCAGCAGGTCGTCGATCCCGAGCGGATCGGCGGGGTCGAAGGGCGGCAACGTCGAGGACGCGGACATGGACAGCCTCCGTGACACTGAAAACTAGCAGCGCTAACCAAGGGACGTGGCCGACGCTACGGGGCGCCGTACTGTGCGTCCAGTATCGGGGCGGCGATCGCGGGGCAGAGGTGCGCCAGGGCCGTCGGCGTGCGCCGCGCGGAAGGGTGGGGCGGCTACGCCGAGACGGGTGAGTCCGTGGCCTTGCCGGGGGCTTCCTGGGGGGCCTCCCGGGGCGCCGGGACCACGTTCATCGGGCCCGCCGCGGGCGGCTCGCAGTTCATGACTCGCGGCAACCGGAGCGCCATCACCGCTCCCAGCAGCAACAGCGCCGCGCTGACCAGCAGCGTCACATGCAGCCCGTGCACGAAGGACTCCCGGGCGGCGTGACGCAGGGCCGCGCCGCGCGTGCCGCCGAGGCGGTCGGCAACGTCGTAAGCCTCCCCCAGCGAATGGGTGGCGGCCGCGGAAGCCGACGCCGGAACACCCGGCACCGACGACAGGCCGGGCGCGTACGCGGCGTTCATCACGCTGCCCAGCAGCGCGATCCCGATGCCCGCGCCCAGCTGGTACGAGGTCTCCCCGACCGCCGCCGCCCCGCCGGCCTGGGTCTGCGGCGCCTCGCTCAGCATCGACTCGTACGCCCCGAAGAGCGTCGTCTCCAGCCCGAAGCCCAGCAGGACGAAACCGGACAACAGCAGCCCCGGGTTGTCGTGCCCGCCCATCGCGGTCAGCGCGGTCACCGCTCCGGCTGTGAGGCAGAAGCCGAAGACGACCATGCGCCGCGGGCCGAAGCGCTGCAGCATGTTCCGGCCGGCCAGCCCCGCCGCCATCGCCGCGAACGTCAGCGGCAGCAGGCGCAGACCCGTCTGCAGCGGGGAAAGACGCAGGACCAGCTGCAGATACTGCGCCGCGATCAGTTCGAGACCGACCAGCGCCAGCATGGCCAGCACGATGCACCCCACCGAGGTGCTGAACGCCGGCCGTGCGAACATCCGCAGGTCGACGAGCGGGTGCGCGCGGCGGCGCTGACGGCGTACGAACGCGACCAGCAGGGCCGCACCCGCCAGCAGCAACAGCAGCGTCCACAGGCCGAACGGCGCCTCGCCACCGAGCCGCTTCACGCCCAGGACCACGACGAAGAGACCGGCCGCCGCCATCAGCGCACCGACCACGTCCCACGGGCCGTCGCCCTCGCCCCTCGACTCCGGCAGCAGCAGCCGCCCGACCGGCAGGCTGACCAGCATCAGCGGGATGTTGATGAGGAAGACCGAGCCCCACCAGAAGTGCTCCAGCAGGAAGCCGCCCAGCAGCGGTCCGACCGCCGCGCCCACCGCGGCCACCGCGCTCCAGATGCCGATCGCCAGCGCCCGCTCGCGCCGGTCGGGGAAGACGTGCCGCAGGATGGACAGGGTCGCGGGCATGATCATCGCGCCGCCCACGCCGAGCAGGGCCCGTGCCGCGATCAGCACATGCGCGTCCTGGGCGAGGGCCGCGACACCGGAGGCCACACCGAAGAGGGCGTATCCGGCGAGCAGGACCCGTCTGCGGCCGATCCGGTCGCCCAGCGTGCCGAAGAGGATCAGCAGCGAGGCGCAGACGAGTGGATAGGCGTCGACGATCCAGAGCAGTTCTATCGCGCCCGGCTTGAGGTCCTCGGTGACGGCGGGCACGGCGACGTGCAGCACGGTGGCGTCGACGGCGACGAGCAGCAGGCTCACGCAGAGGACCACGAGGACGACCCAGCGGCGCGCACCGTCCCCGGTCTCCCGACGGCGCGACGCAAGGGCAGCCGTGGTCGTCCCGGACATGTACGTACCTCCCAGATGGTCCCTCGCTTCGGCGGATCCACGGGATGGGGACTTGCCCGCGGCTGCGGCCGGGAGGAGCGGTTCTCCCATGGCCCACGCAACAATGCGAGTGATCCGCAAGCGTACGCGAGTTCTGATGGCCGTCGCGTGGCGGACCTCTCATGTGCGGCGGGAAGGGGGTGTGGCATACAACACGCCCCCCTGCGCCAATACGCCGAGGAACATCTCGGGTTCCCTTGAACGTCGATAATCGAGCGCGTGACCGATCTTGAAACGTGCCTGGCGCCGCCTCGCACCGGCGCCGTGCACCGGGCCGCCCCCGCCCTGGCCGGGTACGCGGCGGTCCGCGCCGTGGGCCTCGTCGCGCTCGCGCTGTGGAGCGCGGCGCGGGGCACGAGCGCACACACCCTGCTGACCGCCCGCTGGGACTCGCTCTGGTACACCCGGATCGCCGAGCTCGGCTACGGCTACGAGGTCCGCCTCCCGAACGGCGACGTGCACTCGAATCTCGCGTTCTTCCCGCTGCTGCCCTGGCTGGAGCGGGTGGGCGCGGCGCTGACCCCACTGTCGTACCCCGACGCGGGCCTCCTCGTCGCCACGCTCGCCTCTCTCGCCGCGGCCTGGGGGATCTTCGCCGTGGCGGAGCATGTGTACGACCGTCGCGTCGGCGTCTGTGCGGTTCTGCTGTGGGCGGTGCTGCCGGTCGGGATCGTGCAGTCGATGGCGTACAGCGAGTCCCTGTTCACGGCACTGGCCGCCTGGTCGTTGTACGCGGTCCTGACGGGCCGGTGGGTGACGGCGGGCGTGCTCGCCTCGCTGGCGGGGCTGACCCGGCCGGTGGGGGCGGCCGTCGTCGCGGCCGTGTGGGCGGCCGCCCTCGCCTCGTACCTACGGGACCGGCGCACACACCCGACGACCGGCGCGCCGCCCCTTCGTCACGCCGTCGGTATGCTCCTCGCTCCCCTCGGTGCCGCCGGCTACGTCCTCTGGGTCGGCCACCGCACCGGCAAGGGCCCCCTCGGCTATCTGGACGTCCAGGCCGGCTGGCGGAACGGCTTCGACGGCGGCTATGCCTTCGCCCGCTTCGTCGCCGACAAGTTCACATCCTTTCCGTCGGCTCTGGCCGGCGTCGGGCTGATCGTCGGGGTCGCGCTGATCGTCTGGTTGTACGTGGTGTGCGTACGGCAGCGCCAACCGCTGCCGTTGCTCGTGTACACAGGTGTGGTCACCGCACTCGCCCTGTGCGCGTCAAGCTACTTCGGTTCGAAACCGCGCCTGCTACTGCCCGCCTTCCCCCTTTTGCTGCCCCTCGCCCGAGCCCTTGCCCGGGTGCGTCCTTCCAGGTCGGCGACGGTTCTCGGCGCTGTCGGGGCCGCGTCGGCCCTCTACGGGGCGTTCTGGCTGAACGGCTCCGGTCCGCCGTGATCCACTTCACCGGGACAGGTGAGCGGCCGGATAATTCCACCCCGGCATTCGGCGAACGAATTAATAAAATGCGCGAGCCCAGAGCCCATGGTGAATTGAACGCCGGTACCACACCGTTGCCGAATTCCCAGAAATCACCCTGTTGTTGAGAGGAATCCCACATCACATCGTCATCACAAATCCGGTGATTCGGCCGGGCGCGCTGCTCACCGGCTGTAACGTCGATTGACGTGTGTACCGAACCAAAGCTGAGCCGTCTGGACCGGGTGTTCGCCCGGTTGGACCGTGAGCCGGAACGACCGGCCCACATTGATGTGCCCAGGATGAGCCGGCACCGAGTGGTTCTCTTCTCGGCGACTCTGGCCTTCTACGCGGCGATCGTGTGGGCCGTGGTCGTCTCCTCCTGGCTGGTCCGGCTCGACTGGCAGGTCATGTTCTTCCGGCCCTACCAGCAGTGGCCGCAGATCCACGCGTTCCTCGACTACTACGTGGTCCTGGGCCAGCGCGGCCCGACCGCGGTGATGGTCGCGGCCTGGCTGGGCTGGCGCTCCTGGCGGCAGCACACCCTGCGCCCGCTGCTCTCGCTGGGCGCGGCGCTCCTCCTGCTGAACGCCACGGTGGGTGCCGCCAAGTACGGCATGGGCCGCCTCGGGCCGCACTACGCGACCGTCATCGGATCGAACGAGATGTGGAGCGGCGGCGATATATTTCCCTCCGGCCACACCGCGAACGCCGTGGTGACCTGGGGCATCCTGGCCTATCTGGCCTCGACGCCGCGGGCCAGGCGGTGGCTGTCCGCGCTCTCCGCGGTGACCTCCCTCGGCGTCGGCCTGACCACGGTCTACCTCGGTACGCACTGGCTGAGCGACGTGCTCCTCGGCTGGGCCGCGGGGCTGCTCATCCTGCTGGCGCTGCCCTGGTTCGAGCCGCTGATCGCCCGCGCGGAGACGGGCATCTTCGCCCTGCGGGACCGTTGGCGCAGCCGCCGTGCCGTCCCGGGACCGGTCCCGGTCGGCACGCCCACACCGGTCGCCCTCCCGCGCGTGGCCGTGGACAAGGACGTGCAGGCCCGGGAGCAGGTGGCCGCCACCCGTACGCCCCGGTCACCCGTCTACCTCGCTCCTGGCCCGCACACGGCCCGTTCGGAGCGCACTCCGGTCACGCCTGCGGGCAGCCGACGGCCGCCGCACTCGGACCGGGTGTCGCGCGGCACCGCGTCGGCCCGGCCCGTGGCGGGCGGCTGAGCGACCGACACGCGGGTCCCGGTACACACCGCCTCCCCGCCCGCCCACCGAAGGCCCCGGCTCGCCCGAGCCGGGGCTTTCGACGCGACCGGTCACCTGTGCGTCGCCGGGTCAGCCCTTCCAGCAGCGCCTGACACGGGCATTCTCGACCTCGAAGTTCAGCCGTCCGGGGCGGTACTCCATGGTGATGATCGCGCCCGGCGGCAGCGAGCGGACCGTGGTCCAGCCGCGCTCACGGGCGAGCCGCTCGGCTCGGTGCACATCCAGGCCGACATACGTCTCCGGGGGATCCTCGGGTTCTGCGCCGGGGGTGGGAATGGGTGCCATGCCGCCACGTTAGGCCGCGGACCCCGGCCACGGAAGTCGGGGCTCGTCTCCCGGGCCGGCCATCCCCCTCCGTCACGCTTCTGTCACAGATTCACGACACCCGTTTCGCCCCAACGGAGTCACACGTACGAGGGGTTCCGCATGTGTCGCACACCTCCTCGAACGTAATTCGGGACCGGCTTTCGGACGGTCCGACGGGGCTCCGGATAACCCTGCGGAAATGACCGCGATCGGTTCACTCCTTTCCTTTCCATTCCGATTCCGGGATGCCCCGCACTGCCGGGTTCCACATAAGGAGCGCACGACTTCGGCACAGAATCCCCGTACACCCTTGCCGGAACGCGGGTCGGCGGCCGCATCCTGGTGCGAGCCCGCGGAACAGCCGGACCCCGGGCTCCAGCAGAGCCCGTCGCCCAGCCCGTTCGGGAGCCAAGGACAGCCGGTCCGGGTCGTGTTGGGCATCCCTACCGTCCCGGCGGTTCGGCGGGATCAGGCACCTTGGACGTCGAGCCGCTGACCGGGCATGATCAGGCCGGGATCACCGCCGATGACCGCCCTGTTGCGGACGTACAGCCGCTGCCAGGTGCTCCCGTGCCGCTCGGCGATGCCGCTGAGGGTGTCGTCGCTGCGGACGGTGTAGTCGCCGTGTGCGGCCCGACGGCCGGTGTGTCCGGTCGAGCGCTCCGGCGCCTTCGACCGCTGCTTCGGCGAGGCCGACCGAGTGCTGGCGGGCGCCGGGGACGGGCGTGTGGCCGCCGCTGTGCCGGACGCGGCGGGCGCGCCACCGTAGTTTTCCCCTCCAAGGCCCCGGGATCCCCCAAGGCGGGGCGCGTCGGCCCGCGTGTGGGACGCGGTCGTCGCGCCGCCCCGTCCGCCGGAGATGGTGCTGCGCGCCGATGCTGCGGCGCGGCCGGTGGACGTACCCGGGCGGTGCTCGTTGCACACGGCGGAGGAAAGTAGGCAGGCCGACGGTTCGGTATCAATCAACGCCTTGTCGTTCCAGGCCAGTTGTCTGTTACCGGGGGTATCGGCGGTTTCCGGACACCCATTTCATTCACTGATTTCCGGATATATCAACCGGCCACACCATCGGCGCGTGAGTCACTCCATGAAGTCAACTTCCGTCAGTGATCGTCCAGTTGACGTTGAGTAACCGATTCCGCAGGCAACTTCACCCTGCGCTTCTGATGGTTCGGCTCCGTTCTTTTCCAAGCGTGACTCCGGCCACAGATCGCCCGTTGTCATCTTCATGAGCCCGGGGACCCCCGGGCTCATGGGCCGGGAGCCACCCGGCACCGTCACGCACCGCATCCCGAGGGAGCCACCCGTGCCGCGCATGCTCGACGTCAGCGACGCCGTACGCGCCGAGATCGGCGACGAAGAAGCCGACCGGCTGCTCGCCGGAGAGAACGCCCCGGGCAGTTACGACTGCACCTCCTGCCGCACCCCGGGCGACTCCGTGCTGGAGCGCACCAGCACCGTCCTGTTCATCGGCGAGGAGACCGCCGTCCTCGCCTTCGCCCACGCCACCTGTCTGCCCTCCCAGGTCGTCCAGGTCACCGAGGAGCAACTGCAGGGCGCCGTCCGCTCCATCACCGCCGAACAGGGGCCCGCCAGGGGCGTGCCCGAGCAGGCGGTGCTGGGCGTCACCAGTGGCCTCGTCCTGATCGCCGGGGATTTGTATCCGGCGCTCGTCGTGGAGCCGACCGCGCCCATCGTGCGCCCGGGCACGGTCGGCATCGGTGACGACTTCCTGACCCTGCTCATCGAGCAGGGATTCATGCCGCTGACCACGACCGAGTCGATGCCGCCCGTGCTGCACGGCTGGTCGGTCCTGCTCGCGATGGGCCAGCTGCACGCCGTGCTGCAGCCCGGGCCGAACGGCGGACAGCCGGTGGCCTGGTGGCAGGCGCACCAGCCGCTGCACGTCACCGACGGGTGGCGCGCGGCCGCCAACAAGCACCAGCAGGTACTGATGTTCGCGGCGCCGGTGGGTTCGATCGGCCGCCAGCCGCGGGAGGACCTGCTGCGCGATGCGCTGGACAAGGCGGCGGCGAACGGAATGCTGGTGGCCGCCGCCCTGCCGCTGGCGGGTACCTGAGCGTTCGCCGAAAGCGGTTCCCGGCCGCGAGCCGCCGAAGCGGCCTAATCGACCGCATCTCTTGGGCGGCGGGGTCGTTGGCCCTTACGTGCACGCATATGACGTCCCCCGCCGCCAGTCCTATTCACCGATCCCCTCCGGGCCAGCGGCCCAGGACGGCGCACAGGCCACGCCGATCTACGACGCGCTCTACGACGAGTACGTCAAGTCCTTCCGGGCGTTCCCGGGCGATCGCAGCGGCGAGGAGGACCTGGGCTTCATCGCCTTCAACCTCCCGCACCACAGGGGCTCGTACGGCACCGGGACGTATGGAACAGGCCACGGCGTCCCCCAGCACGCGACCGGGCATCTGGCCCCCCAGCACGGCCACACGCCCACCCAGTCCTCCGTCTGGCAGCGAGTGGGGCAGCACATCGGGGGGACGCATCACGTTCCCGCGCTGCCGCCCGCGCCGCGCCAGGGACGCTGAGCAAAACCCGTAAGGGGCGGCTCCGTCATGGAGACCGCCCCTTACGCGTGGCGCGGGTGCGCCCTACTTCTTCTTGCCGCGCTTCTCGCGCACGCGCACGGAGATGTGGATCGGCGCTCCGTCGAAGCCGAACTCCTCACGCAGCCGCCGCTCGATGAACCGGCGGTAGCCCGCCTCGATGAAGCCGGAGGCGAAGAGCACGAACCGCGGGGGCTTGGTGCCCGCCTGGGTGCCGAAGAGGATGCGCGGCTGCTTGCCACCGCGGACCGGGTGCGGATGTGCGGCGACCAGCTCACCGAGGAAGGCGTTGAGCCGCCCCGTCGGCACCCGCGTCTCCCAGCCCGCCAGGGCGGTCTCGATCGCCGGGACCAGCTTCTCCATGTGCCGTCCGGTGCGCGCCGAGACGTTCACCCGCGGTGCCCAGGTGACCTGGGCGAGCTCGGTCTCGATCTCCCGCTCCAGGTAGTAGCGGCGCTCCTCGTCGAGGGTGTCCCACTTGTTGAAGGCGAGGACGAGTGCGCGGCCCGCCTCCACGGCCATGCTGATGATGCGCTGGTCCTGGACCGAGATGGTCTCGGAGCCGTCGATCAGCACGACGGCGACCTCGGCCTTCTCGACGGCCGCCGCGGTGCGCAGCGAGGCGTAGTAGTCGGCGCCCTGCTGGAGGTGGACCCGCTTGCGGATGCCGGCCGTGTCGACGAACTTCCAGGTCTTGCCGCCGAGTTCGATCAGCTCGTCGACCGGGTCGCGGGTGGTTCCGGCGAGTTCGTTGACGACGACGCGCTCCTCGCCCGCGACCTTGTTCAGCAGCGAGGACTTGCCGACGTTCGGGCGGCCGATCAGGGCGACGCGACGCGGACCGCCGAGGGCGGTACCGAAGGACTGTGCGGGGGCCTCGGGCAGCGCCTCCAGGACGGCGTCCAGCATGTCGCCGGTGCCACGGCCGTGGAGGGCCGAGACGGGGTGCGGCTCGCCGAGGCCGAGGCTCCACAGGTACGCCGCGTCGGCCTCGCCGCTCGGGCCGTCGACCTTGTTGGCACACAGCACCACGGGCTTGCCGGCCTTGCGCAGCAGTCGTACGACCGCTTCGTCGGTGTCGGTGGCACCGACCTTGGCGTCGACGACGAAGACGACCGCGTCGGCCGCCTCGATCGCGTACTCGGCCTGCGCGGCCACGGAGGCGTCGATACCGAGGACGTCCTGCTCCCAGCCGCCGGTGTCGACGACCTTGAAGCGGCGGCCCGCCCACTCCGCCTCGTAGGTCACACGGTCGCGGGTGACCCCGGGCTTGTCCTCGACGACTGCCTCACGACGGCCGATGATGCGGTTCACCAGGGTCGACTTGCCGACATTGGGGCGGCCGACGACGGCGAGGACGGGCAGCGGGCCGTGTCCGGCCGCTTCGATGGCGCCCTCGACGTCCTCGATGTCGAAGCCCTCTTCCGCGGCGAGCTCCATGAACTCCGCGTACTCGGCATCGCCGAGCGCCCCGTGCTCGTACTCGTGCTCGGCCGAGCCGTCGGGCTGGATCTGGTCGTTCATGAAGTCCGTACCTCGTTCATCGTGGTGATCGGTGGGGCACCGCTCCTACGGTGATCCACTACTCAAGTGTCGCCTAGCGCCCGGTGAAGCGCCTGGCGTTTTCCAGGTGCGCGGTGAGCTGCTTCTGGATGCGCCCGGTCGCCTCGTCCAGCGCCTTGCGCGTACGCCGCCCACTGCCGTCGCCCGCCTCGAACGGGTCGCCGAAGACGACGTCGATACGGCTGCGCAGCGGAGGCAACCCTTGTATCAACCGTCCGTGCCTCTCGGAACTTCCCAGCACGGCGACCGGCACGATCGGGGCTCCGCCGCGCACCGCGAAGTAGGCGAGCCCGGCACGCAGCGAGGCGAAGTCGCCCTCGCCGCGGGTGCCCTCGGGGAAGATCCCGAGGACTCCCCCGTTCTTGAGCACGCCCAGCGCCCGGGTCACGGCCGTCCGGTCGGTGGTCGCCCGGTCCACCTCCAGCTGCCCGATGCCGCGCAGGAAGGGGTCGAGGGGGCCGACGAACGCCTCTTTCTTGATCAGGAAGTGCGTCGGCCTCGGCGCCACGCCCATCACCATCGGGCCGTCGATGACGTGGGAGTGGTTGACCGCGAGGATGACCGGACCGGTCGCCGGAACCTTCCAGGCGCCCAGGACGCGCGGCTTGAACAGCCCGTACATCAGGGGGACGCCGATGCGCCGCCCGACCTCGGCGCTCCGTGCCGAAGGAGCCTCGGTCACTTTCCGGCCCGCTTCTCCTCGACGAGGGTGACGACGCACTCGATGACCTGCTTGAGGGTGAGGTCGGTGGTGTCCACCTCGACCGCGTCGTCCGCCTTCGCCAGCGGGGACGTCTTGCGGTTGGAGTCGGCCGCGTCCCGCTTGATCAGCGCCTCGCGGGTGGCGTTGACGTCCACGCCCTTCAGCTCGCCACTGCGGCGGGCGGCGCGCGCCTCCGGAGAGGCGGTGAGGAAGATCTTCAGGTCGGCGTCCGGCAGTACGGTCGTGCCGATGTCACGGCCCTCGACGACGATCCCGTTCTCCGCGGAGGCGGCGAGGGAGCGCTGCAGTTCGGTGATCCGGGCCCGCACCTCGGGCACCGCGCTGACCGCGCTGACCTTGGAGGTGACCTCCTGGGTGCGGATCGGGCCGGAGACGTCCGTGCCGTCCACGGTGATGGTGGGCGCGGCCGGGTCCGTGCCGGAGACGATCTCCGGCTTGCCCGCCACCGCCGCGACCGCCCAGGGGTCCGCTATGTCAATGCCGTTGTTCACCATCCACCAGGTGATCGCCCGGTACTGGGCCCCGGTGTCCAGGTAGCTCAGCCCGAGCTGCGCGGCCACGGCCTTCGAGGTGCTGGACTTGCCCGTGCCGGAGGGGCCGTCAATGGCGACAATCACTGCCGGGGCGGTCCGGGCGGCGCCGTTTTCCACGGTGGAGACACCTTCCTGGTGCGGGGTGGTGGATGTGGGCGGGACGCACTGGCGCCCCGCACAAGGTTACTGGCTCGCCGGACCCGGTATGACTGGCGGACGGCCGGACCTGCCGTCACCCGGCGCCGGCCCGGCTCAGGCAGCCCCCGGTTCACTGCCGGATCGCCCAGCCCCGCTCCCGCAGCGCCGCCGTCAGCACGGGCGCCGCCTGAGGCTCCACGGTGAGCTGGACCAGACCCGCCTGCTGTCCCGTCGCGTGCTCGATGCGTACGTCCTCGATGTTGACGCCCGCCATGCCCGCGTCCGCGAAAATGCGGGCCAGCTGACCCGGCTGGTCGTCGATCAGTACCGCCACGACCTCGTAGACCCGCGGAGCGGTGCCGTGCTTGCCGGGCACCCGGACCTGGCCGGCGTTGCCGCGGCGCAGCACGTTCTCGACCCCGGCGGTGCCCTCACGTCGCTTGGCGTCGTCGGAGGACTGGAGTGCGCGCAGGGCCCGTACCGTCTCGTCCAGGTCGGCGGACACCGCGGAGAGCAGGTCGGCGACCGGGCCCGGATTCGCGGACAGGATGTCGATCCACATCCGGGGGTCGGACGCCGCGATGCGCGTCACGTCCCGGATGCCCTGACCGCACAGTCGGACGGCCGTCTCCTCCGCGTGCTCCAGGCGTGCGGCGACCATGCTGGAGACCAGGTGGGGCATGTGGGAGACGAGCGCGACGGCACGGTCGTGGGCGTCGGCGTCCATGACCACGGGCACGGCACGGCAGTGCGAGACCAGCTCCAGGGCGAGGTTCAGCACCTCGGTGTCCGTCTCCCGCGTCGGGGTCAGCACCCAGGGGCGCCCCTCGAAGAGGTCCCCGCTGGCCGCCAGCGGCCCGGACTTCTCGCGGCCGGACATGGGGTGTGTGCCGATGTACTTCGACAGGAGGACCGGGTCGAGGCCGAGCGCCTCCAGTTCGCGGCGCGGGCCGCCCTTGACGCTGGCCACGTCGAGATAGCCGCGCCCGAGGCCGCGCCGCATGGCGTCGGCGAGCGCGGTGGCCACATACGCGGGCGGGGCCGCGACGATCACCAGGTCGACGGGTCCCTCGGGCGCCTTGTCGGTGCCGGCGCCGAGCGCGGCGGCCGTACGGGCCTGCTCGGGGTCGTGGTCGGCGAGGTGCACGGTGACCCCGCGCGCGGCGAGCGCCAGGGCCGCCGACGTGCCGATCAGCCCCGTGCCGATGACGAGTGCGGTCCTCACTGGGCGATGTCCTTGCGGAGGGCGGCCGCGGCGCCGAGGTAGACGTGCGCGATGTCGGCGCGCGGCTTGTCGGACTCGATGTGGGCGAGGACGCGGACGATCCGGGGCATGGCGCCCTCGACGTCCAGTTCCTGCGCGCAGATCAGGGGCACGTCGACGATGCCCAGCTTGCGGGCCGCGGCCGCCGGGAAGTCGCTGTGGAGGTCGGGCGTGGCGGTGAACCAGATGCTGATCAGGTCGTCGGCGGTGAGGTCGTTGCGTTCCAGGACGGCGGTCAGCAGGGCGCCGACCTGCTCCTCCATGTGCCCGGCCTCGTCCCGTTCGAGTTGGACAGCGCCCCGGACCGCTCGTACCGCCACGGTGATGCTCCTCGCTGGTTCTCCGGCTGGCCTATGGAAGCCTCTGATCGCACCAGCCTAGTCAGCCCGGGGACGCAGGTGCGCGGCGCCCGCCTGCCGAGACGCGGGCCGCTGCCGCGCGCCGGTCACGGAAACCGCTCACGCGTCCCAGAGCGCCCCGAGCGCCTGCAGCTCGCCCGCGTACTCGATCCGGTCCGCCCACTCCCGCGGCCACACCTCGTCGCCGAGGTGGGCACCCGCGAAGGCGCCCGTCAGGCAGGCGATCGAGTCGGAGTCGCCACGGGTGCAGGCGGCCCGGCGCAGGGCGGTGACGGGTTCGTCGGGGAAGAACAGGAAGCACAGCAGACCGGTGGCGAACGCCTCCTCAGCGATCCATCCCTCGCCGGTCGCCAGACATGGGTCGGTCTCCGGCGATGCGGTCCCTACGGCCGTCCGGACGCGTTCGAGGACCGCCAGGCACTCGTCCCAGCCGCGCGCGATGAAGTGCTCCGGCGTGGGGTCCTGGGCGTGGGCCCACAGATCGCCGAGCCACCGCTCGTGGTAGCGGCTGCGGTTCTCGTGCGCGTACGCCCGCAGCAGTTCCAGCAGACCCGTCGGTTCAGCGCCCTGCGCGAGCAGACGTATGGCGTGTGCGGTGAGGTCGGACGCGGCGAGCGCCGTGGGGTGGCCATGGGTGAGCGCGGCCTGCAACTGGGCTGCTCCGGCCCGCTGTTCATCGCTCAGCCCCGGTACGAGCCCGACGGGTGCCACCCGCATGTTGGCCCCGCAGCCCTTGGAGCCGATCTGGCTGGCCTGCTGCCAGGGACGCTTCTCGTCCTTCAGCAGGTTGCAGGCGAGCAGGCAGGTCCGGCCGGGCGCTCGGTTGTTGTCGGGCGACTGGTACCAGTCGACGAACTCCTCGCGTACCGGCCGCTCCATCCGCTTCGGCGCCAGAACCCCGCGATCCATGGCCGTGCGCAGTCCGCGCCCGAGCGCCAGCGTCATCTGCGTGTCGTCGGTGACGATCGCCGGCCTCGGCAGCTCCATCTCCCGCCAGGGCCCGAGCTTGGCGACGATGGACGGCACGTCGTTGAACTCGGTCGGGAAGCCGAGCGCGTCGCCCAGAGCGAGCCCGATCAGGGCTCCGGTGGCGGCACGTTTGACGAGGGCCGGGGTGGTCATGAGGACCGTCCTTCCGTGACGGGGCGGAGCAGGGGCGGGTACAGAGCGGTGGCGCCGCCCGCGCGGTAGAGGGCGGCGGGTTTGCCCCGGCCGCCGGTCAGCCGGACGGCGCCCGGAACCTGCTCGACGAAGCCCGGGGTGGCGAGGACCTTGCGCCGGAAGTTGGGCCGGTCGAGGGCGGTGCCCCACACGGACTCGTAGACCTGCTGCAGCTCGCCGAGGGTGAACTCGGGCGGGCAGAACGAGGTGGCGAGGCAGGTGTACTCCAGCTTGGCGCAGACGCGGTCGTGAGCGTCCGCAAGGATGCGGTCGTGGTCGAAGGCGAGCGGGCCTGGTGCTGCAGCAGGCAACGTCTGCCCGTGAAGGGGCGGCGTAAACGTTGCCTGCTGCGGCACCAGACCGTCGTACGGCAGCCAGCGCGCGTGCGCCGCGTCACCGCCGCCGCGTGGCTCGAGCGAGGCGAGCTGGGGGTCCTCCCGGACGGAGTCCGGGGGAGGGTCGGGGACGAGCGCGGCGAACGCGACGGAGACCACGCGCATCCGCGGGTCGCGGTCGGGGTCGCTGTACGTGCGCAGTTGTTCCAGATGCAGGCCGACAACGGGCCTGTCGGCCCCGCCCGGGGCCGCGACGAGGCCGGTCTCCTCGGCGAGTTCGCGGCGCGCGGCGGTCTCGGCGGACTCGTCGGGCAGGACGAAGCCGCCGGGGAGCGCCCAGTGGCCCGCGTAGGGCTCCTGGCCGCGTTGGATCAGCAGGACGTGCAGCGCACCCGCGCGGACCGTGAAGACGGCGAGGTCGACAGTGACGGCGAAGGGTTCGAAGGCGTACTTGTCGTAGCCGTCCATACCGTTCTCGTGCCCCCGTGGTGCTTGCGCCATGCCGTTCATCTCCGCTCCGGGAGCGGGTCGGCGAGGTCCCAGCCATTGGCGAGCAGCGCGTCCACGGCGGCTACTGCGGTCGCGAGCCGTTCCTCGTGCGATCCGGTCAGCGTGATGAACCTCCGTCCGGTGCGCGTGAGTTCGTCGCGGAAGCGTGCGGTCATCCAGGGCCGCAGCTCCTCGCCGTCGCGCAGCCCGTCGTCCTCGAAGGGCACGCCTTCGTGGTCGGTGAGCAGCCACAGGTCGTGGCCGACCCGGTCGGCGATCTCCTCGACCCGGGGATTGCGCCCGCCCACGTAGCGCTCGTGCCAGACGGTGGTGGCGAAGGAGTCGGTGTCACAGAAGAGGACGGGTGAGCCGTTGCGGGCGTACCGGTTCTCGCGTCGGTTCTGCCGCTCGGCGATCACCGGGAACTCGTCGGAGCCGAACTTCACGTCCTCCCACTGCGCCTGCGGCCGGTCGACGCGCAGCGCGGCGAGCTTCTCCTCGCTGTAGTCGCGCCCGCACTCGGGGACCCAGCGGGTCGCCGCCCATGCCCCCCCGCGCCGCTGATAGTGCTCGGCGAGGGCGCGGGCCATGGTGGTGGTCCCGGTGGATTCGGCGCCGAGCACGACGACGCGGCGGGTGAGCCAGGCGCGGACGGGCTCGGCGAGCTGATCCCAGTACGCGACCGGGTCCTTACGGACGGCGGTGCCGGACACCGGGAAGGCGGTGCGGTCCAGGTCGACGCAGACGTGCCGCGCGTCGAAGCGGCGGGCGAGTTCGTCGCCGTAGCCCTCCGAGGTGAAGACGGCGTCGACAGGGATGGGCCAGTAGCTCACGCCCTCCCGGAAGATCGCCATGTGTGCGTCCCAGATCGCGGGGTCGTGCAGGTCCATCGGGACGTCGTCGACAACGCCCCGGACCCGGGCCGTGTCATGGACCTCTGCCATCCAGCGGACGCGTTCGGGCAGCGGTACGGACTCCACGGACGCGGCGCACACCAGAACGGTGAGGTGGTCACAGTGTTCGAGCGCGCTGCGCACGAGGTGGTGATGGCCGGCGTGCGGTGGATAGAACTTGCCGAGCACGAGCCCGTGCCTGAAGCGCTTCACGCGGCCGCCTCCATCGGTCGTGGCGCGCCGAGTTCGCGCCGCCAGCCGCGTAGCCCCACGAGGCACAGGGCCAGGAACCCGGCGTACAGCAGCGAGGTCAGATAGAGGTCCTTGTAGGCGTACAGGGGGATGTAGACCAGATCGGCGGCGATCCACAGCCACCAGGACTCCACGAGCTTCTTGCACTGGCCGTACGTCGCCATCAGGGACAGCGCGGTCGTCACGGCGTCCCACACGGGGACGGTCGAGTCGGTGGCCCGGTCGAGGAGGGCCGTGAGGGCGAAGGTGCCCACCGCCCCCGCCGCGAGCAGCCATGCCCATTCGGTGCGGCTGGTGCGCCGTACCGGCAGGGTGTCGGAACCGGGACCACCCCCGTGGGCCCAGGTCCACCAGCCGTACCCGGCGAGGGCGATGAAGACCAGTTGGAGACCGGCGTCCGCGTACAGGCCCGACTGTGTGAACAGCACGATGAAGAACACGTTGTTCGCGATGCCGATCGGCCAGTTGGCGATGTGCTGGCGGGCCACGAGCCAGACACAGAGCGCGCCGCTCGCGAACCCGAGCATTTCCTCAGGACTCACACCCACCCCACCCCTTTAACAGTCAGTTCGACTATAAAGAAGGGAGTGGGATCCCACAACCCGCGGTGCGGTGCGGATTCTTCGGGAAGAGAAACGGAATCGGCCGGTCCTGGAACCAGGACCGGCCGATGCACGGGCTCGAGATGCCGAAAGGCGAACTCAGAGGTCGACCTCGCGCATGAGCATGCCGACCTCCGTGTTCGACAGCCGACGCAGCCAGCCCGACTTCTGGTCGCCGAGGGTGATCGGACCGAAGGCGGTGCGCACCAGCTTGTCGACGGGGAAGCCGGCCTCGGCGAGCATGCGGCGCACGATGTGCTTGCGACCCTCGTGCAAGGTCACCTCGACGAGGTAGTTCTTGCCGGTCTGCTCGACCACCCGGAAGTGGTCCGCGCGCGCGTAACCGTCCTCGAGCTGGATGCCGTCCTTGAGGCGCTTGCCCAGGTCGCGCGGGATCGGGCCCACGATGGCCGCCAGGTAGGTCTTCTTGACGCCGTACTTCGGGTGGGTCAGCCGGTGGGCCAGCTCACCGTGGTTGGTGAGCAGGATGACACCCTCGGTCTCGGTGTCGAGCCGGCCGACGTGGAAGAGCCGCGTCTCACGGTTGGTGACGTAGTCGCCGAGGCACTGACGGCCCTCCGGGTCCTCCATGGTGGAGACGACACCGGCCGGCTTGTTGAGCGAGAAGAACTGGTACGACTGCGTGGCCACGGTCAGCCCGTCGACCTTGATCTCGTCCTTCTCGGGATCGACCCGCAGACCCTGCTCGAGGACGATCTCGCCGTTGACCTCGACCCTGGCCTGGTCGACCAGCTCCTCGCAGGCCCGCCGGGAGCCGTAGCCGGCCCGCGCGAGCACCTTCTGCAGCCGCTCGCCCTCCTGCTCGGCGCCCGGGAAGGTCTTGGGCAGCTTGACGTCCTTCTTGCCCGCGTACCGCTCGCGGTTGCGCTCCTCGGCGCGCGCCTCGTACTCACGGGAGCGCGCGGGCGCCGTACGGCCTCCGCGCTGCTGGGACGGCCTGGGGCCGCCCTTGGCGCCACCACGCGCGCTCGCGCCGCGCCCGGACTTGGGGCCGTCCTGGGAGGCGCCGGGGCCCACGTCGTAGCGGCGCTCCTCGGGGCGGGGCTTGCGGGGGCGGCCCTGCCCCTGCTTCTGGTCCCTGTTGTTGCCGGCACCGCGGTAGTTACCGCGCCCGCCGCTCTTGCCGCTGCCGCTGCTTCGCATCAAAGTTCCGTCGTCGTGTTCGTCGTGTGATCGTCGTCTGCGACCGGAGCATCGGGAGCATCCGGGTCGAACGACAGTACGCCCTCCTGGGTCTCGGCCTCGATCGCCTCCGCCTCCGGGAGGAAGGGCGCGAGTTCCGGGAGCTCGTCCAGGCCGCGCAGGCCCATCCGCTCCAGGAAGTAGTTCGTCGTCCTGTACAGGATCGCACCTGTTTCGGGTTCCGTGCCCGCCTCCTCGACCAGACCGCGCTGGAAGAGGGTGCGCATGACACCGTCGCAGTTCACTCCGCGGACCGCCGAGACGCGGCTGCGGCTGACCGGCTGGCGGTACGCGACCACCGCGAGAGTCTCCAGGGCGGCCTGGGTGAGCCGGGCCTGCTGCCCGTCGAGCACGAAGCGCTCCACGGCGGGGGCGTAGGCGGCTCGGGTGTAGAAGCGCCAGCCGCCCGCGACGAACCGCAGCTCGAACCCGCGCCCTTGCACGGTGTAGTCGTCGGCGAGCTCGCGCAGGGTGTCGGCGATCTGCCGCCGGGGCCGCTCCAGGATCTTCGCGAGGTGCTCCTCGGTGGCGGGCTCGTCCACGACCATGAGGACGGCCTCCAGGGCGGGCTTGAGGTCGAGGCCGGACACGGCACTCGGGCCGGGCGGAACCTCGGCGGTCTCCTCGCTCACACCTTCTCCTGTGGTGTCGTGCCGTTCTCGGCCAGTGCCCCGGCAGGCAATGTCTGCTGGGGCACTGGGTCCTCGGGCGGCCGGTCGAACTCGTCCGTGACCATCGGTGTCCCGTCGCCGTCCCCGCCGGTCCAGCGCACCAACAGTTCACCGAGGGCGGTCTCCTGCTCCAGTGCCACGGCCTTCTCGCGGTACAGCTCGAGCAGCGCGAGGAAGCGTGCGACGACCGTGAGGGTGTCGCCCGTGTCCTGGACGAGCACGCGGAAGCTGGTCTCGCCGAGTTCGCGTAGCCGGGCGACCACGATCCCCGCCTGCTCCTGTACGGACACCAGCGGGGCGTGAATGTGCTCGACGTACACCTGCGGTTCGGGCCTGGGCTGCATCGCCTTGACGGCGAGCCTGGCGAACCCCTCCGGGCCGATGCTGATGGCGACCTCGGGCAACAGGTCGGCGTGGTGGGGTTCGAGGCCGACGGTGCGGGGGTAGCGCCGGGCCTCGTCCTCGGTCCGCCGGTTGAAGATCTCGGCGATCTGTTTGTACGCACGGTACTGCAGCAGCCGCGCGAAGAGCAGGTCCCGGGCTTCGAGCAGCGCGAGGTCGGCCTCGTCCTCGACCGTGGCGACGGGCAGCAGCCGCGCGGCCTTGAGATCGAGCAGGGTCGCGGCGACGACGAGAAACTCGGTCGTCTGGTCGAGGTCCCAGTCCGGCCCCATGGCCCGGATGTGCGCCATGAACTCGTCGGTCACCGTGGACAGGGCGACCTCGGTGACGTCGAGCTTGTGCTTCGCGATCAGTTGGAGGAGAAGGTCGAACGGCCCCTCGAAGTTGGCGAGCCGGACCTTGAAGACACCGTCACCGGGCTCCGGCTCCTCCGGGGACTCCGCACGGGAGCCGGTGCCCTCGGCCGCCGGGACCTCCGGCTCGACATCAGCCGGCTCGGCATTTCCGTCGGCGGGCGCCTCGGCCGCCGGCTCGCCGCCCGGAAGAACGACGGCCGCCTCGGGCCCCTCGAACGCGGCTTGCGGATCGGGCTCGACCCCAGGCCCCAGGTCGTCGGGCCGGTGACCGCCGACCGGTGATTCACTCTCGGCCGCGGGTGGAGCAGGCCGGGTCGCGGTCCCGGGCCCACGTCCCAGCGCACGCCGACGGCCCAAGGAGCCGGTGGCGGGAACGGAGCCGTCGTACGAGGTCATGGCCGTCGAAGGCTACCTGCTTACCGCCCGCGAAGCCGACGTACGAGGATGCTCGCGTCCCCCCGGGACTCCAGATCCGCCAGCACCACGGCAACCGCCTCGCGCACGATCCGTCCGCGGTCGACCGCGAGCCCGTGCTCGCCCCGGAGCACGAGGCGGGCGTGCTCCAGGTCCATCAGTTCCTCCGCGGAGACGTACACGGTGATCTTCTCGTCGTGCCGTTCCCGCCCACTGGGCCGCCGCCCGGCCGCACGCCCCCGCTTGCGCGGCTGGGCCGTGGAAGAACCGGCAGACCCTTCCTGCGCCGCCTGGCGCCGTGCGGGCCGCTCCGCGGCGGCTCGCATGCGGGACTCCCCCGCCTCCGCCTCCGCGGCGTCCGCCGCGGCGTGCTCGTCGCCCTCCCCGTCGCCGCCCTGTGCGGGCACCGCCGACGGGGCGTCCTCCGCGGCCGTCACATCGCTCTCGCCCGCGGGAGCCGGCACCCGGGCCTCGCCGTTGGCCTGGCGCCTGGGGGTGGACGCCTGGAGCGCCATTCCCCCGGTGGTACGGAACAGTTCGTCGGCCCCCGGCAGACTCACTCGGCGTGACACCGGGCGAGCACCTCCCTGGCGAGCTGGCGGTAGGCGGCGGCACCGACGGAGTTGGAGGCGTACGTGGTGATCGGCTCACCGGCGACCGTGGTCTCCGGGAAGCGCACGGTCCGGCCGATCACCGTGTGGTAGACGTGGTCGTCGAACGCCTCGACGACCCGCGCGAGAACCTCACGGCTGTGCACGGTCCGGGAGTCGTACATCGTGGCGAGGATGCCGTCGAGCTCCAGCTCCGGGTTGAGCCGCTCCTGGACCTTCTCGATGGTCTCGGTGAGCAGCGCGACACCGCGCAGGGCGAAGAACTCGCACTCCAGCGGCACGATCACCTTGTGCGCCGCAGTGAGCGCGTTCACGGTGAGCAGGCCGAGCGAGGGCTGGCAGTCGATCACGATGTAGTCGTAGTCGGGCAGCAGCGGCTTGAGGGCGCGCTGGAGCGTCGACTCGCGTGCGACCTCCGACACCAGCTGGACCTCGGCCGCCGACAGGTCGATGTTGCTCGGCAGCAGATCCATGTTCGGGACGGCGGTCTTCAGCAGGACCTCGTCCGCGGACATGCCGCGTTCCATGAGCAGGTTGTAGACGGTGAGGTCGAGCTCCATGGGGTTGACGCCGAGGCCCACCGACAGCGCGCCCTGCGGGTCGAAGTCGACGAGCAGCACCCGGCGCCCGTACTCCGCGAGCGCGGCGCCCAGGTTGATGGTCGACGTCGTC
Source organism: Streptomyces sp. NPDC001020 (assembly GCF_053599115.1). Taxonomy (NCBI): domain Bacteria; kingdom Bacillati; phylum Actinomycetota; class Actinomycetes; order Kitasatosporales; family Streptomycetaceae; genus Streptomyces; species Streptomyces sp. NPDC001020. The sequence goes on from NZ_JBSFLQ010000022.1 coordinate 116,712, forward strand.
TTGCCGACGCCGCCCTTCTGGTTGCACATCGCGATGATCTTCGCGGGGCCGTGATCGGTCAGCGGACCCGGGATCGGGAAGTACGGCAGCGGGCGTCCGGTCGGGCCGATGCGCTCACGGCGCTGACGGGCAGCGTCGGGCGCGAGCGTCGCCGCGTACTCGGGGTCGGGCTCGTATTCGGCGTCGGGATCGTAGAAGTGCCCGTCGGGCAGCTCGTCGTAGTCGGCGAAGTTGTTGTGGACCCCGCCTCTCCCGTTGCCGGCCATGGCGTTCACGTGTGGGCCATCCATGCTCTGGTGTGCTGTCGGAGCCAGCTGCGGGCTCTGGCTCTGGTGGGCTGCGAAGGTACGGACAGCGACGGAGCCGACAGCCTCGAGCCCCGTGGGGCCCGTGACCCGCGCAGGCATTCCTGGTTGGCCACCCCCGGGAGCAAATGTCGACTCATTCACAAGTCGTCTTACCTCCTTGGTGACCAGGAAACTTCTAGATAGGTCAGCGTGGCACCATGCCGACGGTTGGCGACTCTATGGCGTGTCGGCGGTCCGCAGCAACACAATCCGCCGGACCCGGCCGGATGTGTCGGCAATGAAACATCCCGCTGTCAAGGGTGTCCGGACGTCGTTCGCCAGGTTTCACCGGTGTGCGAAACGGTGAAAGGGTTGCGTTCGAGGCGAGTTGAACGAGTGTCGCAAAGTGACCATACACACATCCGGCCGGACCTTGTCGGGCAAGGTCCGGCCGGGCATGTGGTGTTGACGACGTGAGTTGACCTGTCGCCTTGTGGCGCCGGGCAGTCGAACCCGGGCCGGTGGGCGGCCTAGCCGAGCAGGGACTCGAGATCCATGTGCTCCAGACCGAGCGCCTCGGCGACCTCCTTGTAAACCACCTTGCCGTCATGAACGTTGAGGCCCTTGGCCAGCGCGGCGTCGCGGCGCAGCGCCTCGACCCAGCCGCGGTTGGCGAGTTCCACGATGTAGGGCAGCGTGGCGTTCGTCAGCGCGTAGGTGGAGGTGTTGGGGACGGCGCCGGGCATGTTGGCGACGCAGTAGAAGACCGACCCGTGGACGTTGAAGGTCGGCTCGGCGTGCGTGGTCGGGTGGGAGTCCTCGAAGCAGCCGCCCTGGTCGATCGCGATGTCGACAAGGACACTTCCCGTCTTCATCCGGGAGACCAGCTCGTTGGTGACCAGCTTCGGGGCCTTCGCGCCCGGGATGAGGACGGCGCCGATGACGAGGTCGGCCTCAAGGCAGGCCTTCTCCAGCTCGAAGGCGTTGGAGACGACGGTCTTGATCTTCGTACCGAAGATCTTGTCCGCCTCCTTGAGCTTGTTGATGTCCTTGTCGAGCAGGGTCACGTGGAAGCCCAGCCCGATGGCGATCTGCGCGGCGTTCCAGCCGGAGACGCCGCCACCGATGACGACCGCCTCGCCGGCCGGCACACCCGGGACGCCGCCGGGCAGGACACCGCGGCCACCGGCAGCACGCATCAGGTGGTACGCACCGACCTGCGGGGCGAGACGGCCCGCGACCTCGGACATCGGGGCGAGCAGCGGGAGCGCGCGGTTCGGCAGCTCGACCGTCTCGTAGGCGATCGCCGTGGTGCCGGACTCCAGCAGGGCGTCCGTGCACTCCTTGGAGGCGGCCAGGTGCAGGTAGGTGAAGAGGATCTGGTCCTTGCGGAGCCGGTGGTACTCCTCGGCGATGGGCTCCTTGACCTTGAGCAGCAGGTCGGCGGTGGCCCAGACCTCGTCGGCGGTCTCCAGGATCTGCGCTCCGGCGGCCACGTACTCCTCGTTCGGGATCGAGGAGCCGACACCGGCGTTCCGCTCGACGACGACCTGGTGCCCATTGCGCACCAGCTCGTGCACGCCGGCGGGGGTGATAGCCACCCGGAACTCGTTGTTCTTGACCTCGCGGGGGATGCCGACCTTCACGTCGATCACGGTCCTTGGCTCAGAGGGGTTCTGGGGCTGTGCATGCCGGGGCAGAGCAAGCCCGGTCGATGCATGTCATACCCGGGCGTAAGAGAACGTACCGGGAGACACCGCAGGAGAACCGGCGGCAGGGCCAGTCTAATGAAGGATTTCGACCTGTCTAGCCTTTCATTGCATTAATCCTTATCGACTGCACTGCGGATTTCGTAGGCGTTAGTGGCATGTTCCGCCGCACATGCGCTGTCCTGGGGCTCTTCTCCGAGGAGACGCTCGGCCGCTCCCCGGTGGAGCTGGGCGGCCGCCGGGTCGCCGAGGTGCTCCAGGGTGTCGGCCAGCCGGAGTCGCAGCGCTGCCTGCAGCCGCACGTCGTCCGCGCGTCGGGCCCACTGGACCGCCTCCTGGCAGGTGTGCAGCGCCTCCTCGGGCCGGCCCGCGTACTCCTGGACCCGAGCCAGCTCACTCAACGCCCGTGCGTGGGCGGCCACATCACCGTTCCTGCGGTGCCCCGCAGCCGCCGCGCGCCAGTTACGCAGGGCCTCTTCGTAGCGGCCCGCGTAAGTGTGGGCGGTGGCGATGCGAGCATAGAGCCGGGCGGCCTCCGCGCGCTGATCACGGGCGAGACGCTGGGCCAGAGCCCGGCCGTACCAGTCGGCTGCCCGGTCGTAGTCCCCCAGCTCCTGGTGGGCGCCGGCTACGGATTCCATCGCGCGGCCCATCGCATACGGGTCGTTCGCCTCCCGTCCGGCGTCCAGCGCCGCCCGGTAGCGGGCCAGTGCCTCGGCCGTCCGGCCGGTCTGCGCGTCCAGGTCGGCGAGGTTCAGCAGGGCCGCCGCCTTCTCCCGGGGCAGGTTCCCGCGCTCGGCGACGCCGAGGACGAGCCGGTGGATGCCGTACAACTCGGGCGCGGCCGCACGGCTGCCGAAGTGGGCGACCATGGCCCGCACCAGCGCGGCCATGAGACGGCGGGCCAGGGTGGTGAGCTCGCCGTCGGCGGCCGCGAGCCGCGCCGCGGCCAGCAACGCGGGCTGCCGGGTGCGCAGCCAGTCCTCGGCGGCCCGCGGGCTCGGGAAGCGCAGGGCCGAGGGCAGGGCGAGGAGCTTCTCACGGGCCTGCGGACTGTCGGTCTCGGTGATCGCACGACAGGAGTGCAGCAGTCGCACGGTCCGCTCCAGCATGCGCGCGCGGGCCAGCTGCAACTCGGCCGGTCGGTCCTGGTCCTCGGCCAGCGCGCGCAACAGCGGCAGCAGACAACCAGGGACCTCGTACCGCGGCATCCGCGAGTCCACGCGCCGCAGGAAGCCGAGGGTCGCGAAGTCGTCGAGGGCGCCGCCGGCCTCCTCCACCGAGCAGCCCGCCAGCGCGGAGGCGATGTGCGGATCGACGAGGCCGGCGGGGGCCAGGGAGAGCAGGCGCAGCGTCCGCCGGGCCGCGTTCGGCAGTGCCTCGTACGAGAACCGGAAGACCCGGGCCCGCGGCGGCCCGTCGTCGCCGACTGCGCGAAGCTGCTTGGCGAGGTCGGCGACGGCGGCCTTGGGGCGGACGGTCAGCCAGCCGCCGACGAGGACCAGCGATGCGGGATGAGCGGCGCACTCCTCGACGAGCAACTCGGCGGCACGTGGGTCGACGGTGACGCGCACCGAGCCCGCGTACTGGGTCAGCAGCTCCAGCGCGGACTTGGTGTCCAGGCCGCCCAGGGTGCATGGGCGCACGTCCGTGATGCCCGTCAGCGGGCCCTCGGAGACGGCGACGACGAGACAGTCGGGCGTCTGAGGCAGCACCGCGTCCACCTGGTCGGCGGCCACCACGTCATCGAGCAGGAGCACCATGCGGCGCTCCACGAGGGCCTCGCGCACCGTCTGACTCAGCTCGTCCTCGTCGGCCCCGGGCGAGGTGGGCAGACCCAGGGCGGTCAGCAGCTCCCGGGCGACGCGCTCGGTCGGTACGGGTGTGCCGTCGGGCTCGCTGAGGCGGACACGCAGCACCCCGTCCTCGTAACGGTGCGCGACCTCGCGTACCAGCTCCTCGGCGAGCGCGGTGCGCCCGGAACCGGGCCGACCCGCAATGAGCAGCACCCGCGCGACGGGCGCCTTGCGGCCGGTGAGGGTGTCCAGACCCGCGCGTTCGATGTCGGCCTGAAGTTCTTTCAACTCCCTTGTGCGGCCGAAGAAATGATGCCCTGTGGCGGCGGGACGCCGGTCGCCCTCCGACAGCTCGCTGTCGTCTGTCTCCACCGCCTGATCCGTCACGGGCCACGCTCCCGTCCCACTGCGCACACGGGCCCGCCGGGCCTTGGGCGGGTCGCTTGCAGAGCCTAGTTCACGCTCTGCGACGGCCCCGGCGGAGCACGGCACAGACATCCCCCGATCGGATCAGGCGATGGTACGACCAGTGGTGTGGGGCGGGTGTGCGGTGCGCGGGCGAACGGGGCTGTGCGGCCTCAGGCCTCGAAGGGCCGCGCCGGCCACGGCGCCTGGGCCGGGCGCAGGGCGTCCAGGCCGTCGCCGTCGCGCGCGGCGACCAGTGAGAGGACGCCTACGACGAGGCAGTTGTTGTGCAGATCGCCGGCCAGCGCACCGCGCACGAGGTCCCCGACCGGCACCCGGGCCAGCTCCATGTCGGCCTCTTCGTGCTCGACCTGGAAGCGCTGTCCCTCCGCCTCGGACAGGTCCCGGGCGAGGAAGATGCGCACGGCCTCGTCGCAGCCGCCGGGCGAGGTGTAGACATCGGTCAGCACCCGCCAGTCCCCGGCCCTGACGTGCGCCTCCTCGTACAGCTCGCGCTGGGCGGCGTGCAGCGGGTTCTCGCCGGGGACGTCGAGGAGGCCGGCCGGGATCTCCCAGAGCTTGTGCCGCACGGGGTGGCGGTACTGCCGTATGACCAGCACCCGGTCCTGTTCGTCGAGGGCGAGGACGGCGACGGAACCGGGGTGCACCTGATAGTCGCGGCGGGCGACCGAGCCGCCGGGCATGACCACGTCGTCGGTGCGGACGGAGGTCTTGTTGCCGACGAACGGGGTGTCACTCGCCCTGACCTCCCACTCTTCCGGGGTGTCCTTGATCGCCATCTCGCCCTGTTCCTCCCACGCGCCTACGACAACCGGGGCACGCATCCCGTAGGACGCGCACCCCGGTCACCGTACAGCTCGTGCGTTACTTGCCCGTCTTGCGCTCCACCGCGGCCTTGACCAGGCCCGCGAACAGCGGGTGCGGGCGGGTCGGGCGGGAGCGCAGCTCGGGGTGCGCCTGCGTGGCCACCAGGTAGGGGTGAACCTCGCGCGGGTACTCGACGTACTCCACGAGCTTGCCGTCCGGGGAGGTGCCGGAGAACACGATGCCCGCCTTCTTCTCCAGCTCGGCGCGGTAGGCGTTGTTCACCTCGTAGCGGTGGCGGTGGCGCTCCTCGATGTACTCCTTGCCGCCGTAGACCTCGCGCACGATCGAGCCCTCGGCCAGCTTGGCCGGGTACATGCCCAGGCGCATCGTCCCGCCCATGTCGCCCTCGCCCGCGACGATGTCGAGCTGCTCGGCCATGGTGGAGATCACGGGGTGGGCGGTGGCCGCGTCGAACTCCGTGGAGTTCGCGTCGGGGATGCCGGCCAGGTTGCGCGACGCCTCGATCACGATGCACTGCAGGCCGAGGCAGAGGCCCAGCAGCGGGATCTTGTTCTCGCGGGCGTACTGGATGGCGCCGACCTTGCCCGAGACGCCACGGTCACCGAAGCCGCCGGGGATGCAGATCGCGTCCACGTCGGAGAGCTGCTTCTTGGCTCCCGCCGGGGTCTTGCAGTCGTCGGACGTGACCCACTTGATCTTCACCCGGGCCTTGTTGGCGAAGCCGCCCGCGCGCAGCGCCTCGGTCACCGACAGGTAGGCGTCGGGCAGGTCGATGTACTTGCCGACCAGGGCGAGGGTGACCTCGTGGTCGGGGTTGTGGACACGGTCGAGCAGGTCGTCCCAGGTCGTCCAGTCCACGTCACGGAAGGGGAGGTCCAGCTTGCGGACGACGTAGGCGTCCAGGCCCTCGGTGTGCACGACCTTCGGGATGTCGTAGATCGAGCGGGCGTCGGGACAGGCCACGACCGCGGCCTCGTCGACGTCGCACATCAGCGAGATCTTGCGCTTGATCGCGGTCGGGACCTCGCGGTCACAGCGCAGGACGATCGCGTCCGGCTGGATGCCGATGTTGCGCAGGGCCGCGACGGAGTGCTGGGTCGGCTTGGTCTTCAGCTCACCGGAGGGGCCGATGTAGGGCAGCAGCGAGATGTGCACCACGAAGACGTTGTCGCGGCCGACCTCGTGACGGACCTGGCGGACGGTCTCCAGGAACGGCAGCGACTCGATGTCGCCGACCGTGCCGCCGACCTCCGTGATCACCACGTCCACCTCGTCGGTGGCCATGCGCCGGATGCGGTGCTTGATCTCGTTGGTGATGTGGGGGATGACCTGCACCGTGTCACCCAGGTACTCGCCGCGTCGTTCCTTGGCGATCACCGTCGAATAGACCTGGCCTGTAGTGACATTGGCGGAGCCGTCCAGGTCACGGTCGAGGAAGCGCTCGTAGTGTCCGATGTCCAGGTCGGTCTCGGCGCCGTCATTGGTGACGAAGACCTCACCGTGCTGGAAGGGGTTCATCGTGCCCGGGTCCACGTTCAGATACGGGTCGAGCTTTTGCATGACGACACGCAGTCCCCGCGCCTTGAGCAGCATGCCGAGGCTGGAGGCCGTCAAGCCCTTGCCGAGCGAGGAGGCGACACCCCCGGTGACGAAGATGTGCTTGGTCGTCGTTGATTTGGGCGGCATGGCCAAGAGGGGGCTCCCGTGGTCGCGGTCTGGGGTGCGGTACGGCTGATTTCTCCGAAGGATCTCCGGGGGTGCCGTCGCTGCGGTTCGGGGGTTTCGAGCCCACCGGTCCACGGGCTACCAGGGTATCAGCGCCAGGAGGAGGCTGCTCCCGGCCACACTCCGCGCACGCGTCGGCACCCATGCGTGATGCTTCCGCGCCTCTCACCCGTCACTCACTCGTTCGGGGTACTTCCGTTGTCCAGAGCGGCAAGCGGATCACCAAAGCGCGTCGTATCCTGCTCGGAAACTCGCTGCTGAGCACTCCCGGCAGACGGCACCACCCCCGCCCGTCACCGGAACAACATCGGCTCATCAGTTCGTTGAACATCGACCGCATCATTTACGAACGGGTCGGTGACCGACGACTTCTCATCGACCCCCTGACCCCAAAAGCAACCGCCCCTCGGGGCGACGTGGCCGTTGGACTGGAGTTGCATTGGCCGGGCGCATCGAAGACTACGCACTCATCGGAGACATGCAGACCGCGGCGCTGGTCTGCCGGGACGGCACCGTGGACTGGCTGTGCCTGCCCCGCTTCGACTCCCATGCCGTCTTCGCGGGACTGCTCGGCACGGAGGAGCACGGCTTCTGGCGCCTGGGCCCCGCCCACGCGGCGGACCTCCAGCCGCCGCCGGCGACGCGGCGCTCCTACCGCGGCGAGTCCCTGATCCTCGAATCCGAGTGGGACACCCCGCGCGGGACGGTCCGAGTGACCGATTTCATGCCGCCTCGTGACGGCGCCCCGCAGCTGATCCGCATCGTGGAGGGCGTCACCGGCCGTGTACCGATGCGCTCGATGCTGCGCATGCGGTTCTCGTACGGACGAGTGGTGCCCTGGGTGCACAAGCACGAGGGGCGCACGGTGGCAGTGGCAGGACCCGACTCGGTGTGGTTCGACACCCAGGCCGAGACCTACGGGAAGGCGCTGACCACGTACGCGGACTTCACGGTCGCGCCGGGTGACCGGATCGCGTTCACCATCTCGTGGCAGCCCTCGCACAAGGAGCCGCCGCCGCTGCCGGAGCCCGAGCAGTCGCTGGAGGCGGCCGAGGACTTCTGGCGGGAGTGGGTGGACCACTGCACGTACCACGGCCCCTACCGCGAGGCCGTCATCCGCTCTCTGATCACGCTGAAGGCGCTCACCTACGCGCCGACGGGCGGCATCGTGGCCGCGCCCACCACCTCCCTGCCGGAGGAGATCGGCGGCGTGCGCAACTGGGACTACCGCTACACCTGGCTGCGCGACGCGGCGATCACCCTGTCGTCGCTGCTGCGCACCGGCTACCGCGAAGAGGCCCGCGCCTGGCGCGAATGGCTGTTGCGGGCCGTCGCCGGGGACCCGGAGAACCTGCAGATCATGTACGGCATCGCGGGCGAACGGGAGCTGGGCGAGGCCGAGTTGGACTGGCTGCCCGGGTACGAGAACTCGGCGCCGGTACGCGTCGGCAACGGCGCCGCGCACCAGTTGCAACTGGACGTGTACGGAGAGGTCACCGAGGCCCTGCACCTGGCCCATATGACGGGCCTTTCCCGCAATGACTACGCCTCCCTTCTCCAGCTCAAGCTCATCCGCTACCTGGAGCAGCACTGGGACGAGCCGGACGAGGGCATCTGGGAGGTGCGCGGCCCACGCCGTCACTTCGTTCACTCCAAGGTGATGGCCTGGGTCGCGGTCGACCGCACGATCAAGCTGCTCGAGTCCGGGGACGCCGACGGCCCGCTGGAGAGATGGCGCGAGCTGCGCGACGTCATCCACCGGGACGTGTGCGAGAAGGGCTACGACAAGGAGCGCAACACCTTCACCCAGTCGTACGGCTCCAAGGAGCTGGACGCCTCGCTGCTGCTGATTCCGCAGATGGGCTTCCTGCCTCCGGACGACAAACGTGTGATCGGCACGATCGAGGCCATCCAGCGCGAGCTGTCCACGTCCGACGGGTTCATCCTGCGCTACCCGACCATGGGCGGGAGCGAGGGCGTGGACGGGCTGCCGGGCGACGAGGGCGCGTTCCTCGCCTGCTCGTTCTGGATGGCGGACGACCTGGCGATGATCGGCCGGGTGGACGAGGCCCGCAAGCTGTTCGAGAAGCTGCTGGCCCTGCGCAACGACCTGGGCCTGCTCGCCGAGGAGTGGGACTCCCGGCTGCAGCGCCAGGTCGGCAACTTCCCGCAGGCGTTCAGCCATGTGCCGCTGATCGACACGGCACTACGGCTGACGGCTTCCGGGGCGTACGGGGGCTGAGGCCCGCCTGCCCGTGACGCCGGGCCGCCGGGCAGGACCGACGCGTCGTGCCGCACTAGGCTGACGGCAGTCCTGTCCCCCGCTTGCGGGAAGGGGGCGGCTGCCACGGCTCCCTTCGCCACGGCACGTACGGCGCTCGCCGCGCTCCGTGCCGATCTGGCCGGTGAGGTCCTCGCCCCCGGCGATGCGGGCTACGACACGGCCCGCACCGTCCACAACGCGCGGATCGACCGTCGGCCTGCCGTGATCGCCCGGTGCGCGGGGCATGGTGACGTGGTGCGGGCCGTGCGCTTCGCCCGCGATCTGGATCTGCACATCGCCGTGCGCGGCGGCGGCCACAGCGTCGCCGGCCTGGGGGTCAACGACAACGGGCTGGTCGTCGACCTGAGCCGGTTGCGCGGGGTCACGGTCCATCCCGGGGCCGCCGCGGTACGGGTCGAGGGCGGTGCCCTGACGGGCGACCTCGATCGCGCCACCCGTCCGCACGCCCTCGCGACCACCGGCGGCCGGGACTCCGCTGCCGGCGTGGCGGGCTTCGTCCTCGGTGGCGGCAGCGGCTGGCTGGAGCGGGCCTTCGGCCCGGCCGCCGACAATCTCCTCGGCGTCGAGCTGGTGACCGCGGACGGCACCACGGTCCGTGCGACCGCCGAGGAGCGCCCCGAGCTGTTCTGGGCTCTGCACGGCGGCGGCGGGAACTTCGGCGTCGCCACCGCGCTCACGCTCAGGCTGCACGAGCTGCGCGAGTTCTCCGTCGCGCTGGTCGTCTTCCGGCCCGAGGCGGGCCCCGAGGCGATCCGCGTCTTCCGCGATGTCATCGCCGGCGGCCCGGCGGAGGCCGGCGGCGGCGTGCTGTACCTGACCGGGCCGCCCGAGCCGTTCGTCCCTCGTCACCTGGTCGGCACGCTGCTGTGCCTGGTGGTGCTCACGTACGTGGGCGGCGAGGGCCGGTTGCGTGGGCTCGCCCGGCCGCTGCTGGCCCTGCCGCACATCTCGGAGGCCCTCGCCGCCCTGCCGTACACCGGCGTCCAGCGCATGCTCGACACCCCGTCCGGGATGCGGAACCACGGATCGGCCGAGTATCTGACCGCCCTGCCCGACGCGCTGGTCGACGTCTTCTGCGCCCGTGCCCGCACGATGCCCGTCCCCACCGGCTGCCGGTTCATGCTGTGCCCACTGGCGCGCTCCGCGTACCCCCTCCCCCGGCGGGACGCGCCCTGGGCCGTGCACCCCTGCGGCATCTGGGCGGACCCGTCGGACGACGAACGGGTTCTGGGGTGGGTCGAGGACGCGCGTGCCGACATCGGGCCCTGGCACACCGGCGCCGTCCACCTGCCCCTCATCGAGGACGAGGGCAGGGACCGGCTGGTGGCCGGCCTGGACACGGACAGCCTCAACCGGCTGGCGCGGGTGAAGCGGCGGTACGACCCCGACAACGTGTTCCGGTACAACCACAACATCGCTCCGGCCTGACCAGCGACCGCCCGTGCGCCCGAGGAATCCGCGCAGGTAGTAGCGTCACCGCATGGACAGCCGTTTCGACCCTCACAGCACCCAGGGCACCGGGATCACCGTGCAGCGGGCGCTGGAGCTGCCCGGGTTGCACAGCGGACTGCCGGAGGTGCTGGCCGGCGCCGACCGGCTGCACCGCACGGTCCGCTGGGTGCACGCGGGCGAGGTCCCGAACATCGCTTCGCTGCTCAAGGGCGGCGAGCTGCTCCTGACCACGGGATACGGGCTGGGCACCCGGCCCGCCGACCAGCGCGCGTTCGTCCGCACGCTGGCCGAGCGCGGCATCGCGGCCCTGGTCGTGGAGCTGGGCCCGCGCTTCTCCCGGCTACCGGCCGCCCTAGTGGAGACGGCCCGGACGGCCGGGCTGCCGCTCGTCCAGCTCCACCGCGAGGTGCCGTTCGTGGCGGTCACCGAGGAGATCCACACCGAGATCGTCAACGGCCACTACGCCCTGCTCCAGCGGGCCGAGGAGGTGCACCGCCGCTGCACCGAGGCGCTGCTCGGCGGCGGCGGGGTGCCCCAGGTGCTGCGTATCCTGGCCGGCTTCAGCGGCAACCCGGTGTTCCTGGAGACCGCCGACGGGCAGTTGCTGTACGCCGCCGGGACCGGTCCGGCCGACACGGACCCGCTCCAGGTGTGGGAGGGTCTGCGCGGCCAGCACAAGGACGAGCCGCCCGCCGGGACGACCCTCGTGGACGTGCCGGGCGGCGGCCCCGGCACGGGCTCCGTACGGGCCCGTCTGGTGCTGCTGCCGGTCAGTGCACCGGTGGCGCCGGTGCACCGGATCGCCGCCGAGCGTGCCGCGGACATCCTCGCCGTGGTGCTGATGCAGGCCCGGCAGGAGGAGGAGTTGGCGGCGCGCGGGCGCGGCGACTTCCTCACCGACCTCGCCGAGGGCCGGATCGCCGCCGAGGACGCGCCGGCGCAGGCCCGGGTGCTGGGTTTCAAGCCGGGCGGCAACCCGTTGCTGCCGGTGGTGATGCGGCTTGCGGACGGCCTGTCGCCGGGCGGCGGGGGCTGGGCGGTCCTGGCGCGGGCGGTCGCGGAGACACTGGCGTCGGTGGGCGTACCGGTCCTCCTGGGCGTACGTCCGGTGGAGGGCCGGGTCCCGCTGCTGCTGGGCCTGCGCTCGGAGTCGGAGCGTTCGGCGGTCGCCGACCGGGTGGCCGCGGCACTGCGGGCGGGGGTGGAGCGGGCCGGCATGCAGCGGCCGGGTGCGCCGCCGCCGGTCGTGGTGGTCGGCGTCGCGGGCGGCTGGGCGGCGGCGTCGGCGGGGCTGCGGCACGCGGCGGAGACGGCGGCGGCGGCCCAGGGACTGCCGGAGCGTCCCTGGTACGACGCCCGCCGTCTCGACATCGACCTTCTGCTGTGGCGGCTGCGCGACCATCCGGATCTGGCGGCCTTCGTGGACCGCGCGATCGGCCCGCTGCGCGACCACGACCACCGTTCCAGGCCGCCGCTGCTGCCCACGCTGGAGACCTATCTGGCGCACGCGGGCCGCAAGGCGGAAACAGCCCGCGAGCTGCACCTGAACCGGCAGACGCTCTACAACCGGCTGGCCCGGATCGGGGAGCTGCTGGGCACGGACCTCGACGACCCGCAGACGGTCCTGGCCCTCAGCCTGGCACTGCGCGCACGCCGGCACGTGCCATAGGTCAGGCGAGTGGCCACACCTCGGTCACCTCGTCGTAGACGCTGAGCACTTGGGCGACGGTCTCGTCCTCCGTCGGCCAGGTCGCGACCTGTCGCTCGCCCGTCTCCCTGAGCTGGTCCCGACGCACGGGATCGTCGAGGAGACGTACGACGGCGGCGGCGAGCGCCTCGGCGTCCTCGGGTGGGACCAGTTCGGCAGCGTCGCCGACCAGTTCGTGCATACCGCCGACGGCGGTGGCGACGAGTGGCACACGCGCGTACAGGGCCTCCTGGGCGACAACGGACCGGGACTCCCGACTGTTCGGAACCAGCGCGAGGTCGGCGGCGGCGAGCAGTTCGCCGACGTCGTCGCGCCGCCCCACCAGCCGCACGGGCAGATCCTCCTCCTCGATGCGCCGCTGGATCTCCGCCCGCAGCGGCCCCTCCCCCGCGACCACGACCAGGGGCGCCGGGTCGAGGTGGCGCCAGGCGCGGGAGGCGTCGAGCAGCACGTCGTACCCGCGGTGACGGTCCAGGGCGCCGACGACCATGAGCAACGGCCGGTCCATGGCGCCGAGTTCGGCGCGGAGCTTGGGGCGCAGCCGGTCGGGGTCGTCGTGCTCGACGGCTTCGCGGGGCGCCGGCAGGGCGACGGCGGCGAGCCGGGCGTCGCGGGCGCCCCGCCGGCGGGCCCGGTCGACGAGGTCGGACGACGTGCCCAGGACGACGGACGCGGCCCTGACGACACGTCGTTCGAGAGCGCGCAGGAGACGGGCGCGGGCGCCCTCGGCATGCCCACGGGTGTGCCAGGTGACGACGAGGGGGGTGCGGCGCCCGCTGAGCGCGAGGACGGCGCGCAGGCCGGCATGCAGCCCGTGCGCGTGCACCAGGTCGGCGTCGGCGCAGGCGAGGCGGAGCGCGGCCAGGCAGGTGGGCTCCGTACTGCGGGGCACGGAGACGTGCTGGGCGCCGGCGCCGGTGAAATCGTAGATGTGCTCGGCCTCGACGGGGGCACACACGGTCACGCGCACGCCCCGGGCGACCAGTCCCGCGGCCAGCGACCGCACATGCGCGCTGCTGCCCGCGCTGCCACCGCCGAGCACCTGCACGGTGTGCAGCGGCGACCGGCCGTGCGGTGTGGGGCTGCTCGCAAGGCTCACGTGGCCGGGGCTCCTGGTTCGGCGTCGGACGGTCACGAAGAAACGTACAGAAGGATCGTGCGGTGGGGGTGGACCGCGCGAGTGCTCCGCGGATGACTCAAGCATGCCAGGGCGCACGGGTGTTGCGGCACTGGCGGGGTGCGCGACGGCATCGAGCCGGGTGGCCCCGGGCCGACAAGGTCACTCACACGGGCGAGGGGCGTAGCATTTTCGGGTGGCGCGCGGCACGAGCGATCCGAGACTGCCACGATCTCGGCGCCTCGCTCTTTTTGCCACGAACTGATCAAGATTTGACACAGTCCCTAATCTGTTGCGCATGGGTACCGGGGGACACCTGATTGACGGCCGATTCCAGCTGATCGAGCCGCTCGGCAGCGGGGGCATGGGCACGGTCTGGCGGGCGAGCGACACCGTGCTGCACCGGGAGGTCGCACTCAAGGCCGTCCGGTCGGACGCGGAGGCGTCGGACGTCTCACGCGAGCGCGTCCTGCGCGAGGCACGAGCGCTCGCCCGGCTCAGCCACCCCAACGTCGTGACCATCCATCACATCGTCGACACGGACCCCCATCCGTGGCTCGTGATGGAGCTGGTGTCCGGTCCTTCCCTCCAGGAGCGGCTCGCGGCCGGCCCCATGACGCCCGGGGAAGCGGCCCGTATCGGCCGCCAGGTGCTGTCCGCGTTGAGCGCCGCCCATGCGGCCGGCGTCCACCACCGGGACGTCAAACCCGCCAATGTGCTGCTGCGCGCCGACGGAACCGCCGTGCTCACCGACTTCGGGATCGCGGGGCTGCGGGGCGCCACATCGCTGACAGCCACCCATGAACTCGTCGGATCCCCCGAGTACATCGCTCCCGAGCGCATCCGCGACCACGGCGACACCCCCGCGTCCGACCTGTGGTCGCTCGGCATGCTGCTGTACGTGTGTGTGGAGGGCGTCAGTCCGCTGCGACGGGCGACCGCGCTCGCCACCCTCGCCGCCGTGCTCGACGAGCCGGTGCCGCCGCCGGTGCGCTCCGGCCCTCTCGCGCCCGTGCTCCAGGCGCTGCTGACACGGGACCCGGCGGCCCGCCCGGACGCGCAACGGCTGGACGCGATGCTGGCGCAGGTGGAGTCCGCCTCGACGCCCGACTGGGCACAGCCGACGGCCACCACTTCGGTGCCGCCGTCTTTTACTCCCAGCCATCCGCCCACTCAGCTGGACACCCCCAGACCCGCCCCCGCGCCGGGCCGGCAGCGGAACCGAAAGCCGGTCGTCATCGCCGTGACCGCCGCCATGCTGGCGGCCACGGCGGCTACCGCGCTGGTGCTCACACTGCGGGGCCCGAACCACGACAAGGCGAGCGGGACTTCGCCGAGTACGGCGTCCTCACAACCTGTGGCGACCGCGCCGGGTTCCACACCCGAGCAGAGTCCCACCGTGACGACGGACCCGACGCAGGACCCGACGCAGGACCCGACGCAGGACCCGACGCAGAACGGTACGGCCGACCCGACCGCGGATGAGAAGCGATCGGCCTCCCCGGTCGAAGGGTCTTCCCCGTCGAAGGGTCACTGGATCGCCCAGCTCTACTCCGAGCCCGTCAGTACCGGCATCACCGTGCGTGATCAACGACTCGCCAAGATCCGGCAATCGGTGCCCGAAGCGGAGTTTCTCCGCAGCGATGACTACGCGTCGTTGAATCCGGGCTACTGGGTGATCTACGCCCCCGGCCCGTTCACCGACGGCCACTCCGCACTGGCCTTCTGCGCCGAGCGCGGCAAAACCACGGCCAACGCGTGCATCGGCCGTTATCTGAGCACGAGTTCGGCCGACCACGGCCTCCAGTGTCGCCCTCCGGTCGGCCGGCCGGAGGGCCGCTGCACCCGTTCCTCCTGAAACTCCGAACGTGAGCCGGGACTTGGCCGCGCGAAGGGGCTCTGTCCAGCGGTTCTCGGCCACACAGCGGGCCGGGCGCAGCCGTGCGGTCCCGGTCAGGCCTGCAGTCCCGTCTGATCCTTCTCTGCCACCGCATAACCGGGCACGGACGGCCACCGAACGGTCAGCACCACCGACTCTTCCTCCGCGAACCATGAATGGTCGACGCCGCGCCCCCACACGACGTAGTCACCCAGCTGTTCCAGAAGAACGCTGCGGCCGGGGAGTTCGACGCGGAAGCGGCCGCTGATGAGCACCAGGAGAGCCGTGCGCTCCTCGCCCCTCACCCACTGCGATCGCTCGTCGCCAGGGGGGTGGACACCCCACTTGATCTCCACCGCCTCGCTGTGGCGCGGATCGCCGACGTCCTTGAAGTGCCCGAGGAGCCATCCCCGGTCCAGTGCCGCGTCCTTGCCGGCGTTACCCACGTACACGCTGTCATTCACGTGGCCGCACGCTAGCAACCGCTCTGGTGCGGCACCCCGCCGGGCAGGCCCCTACCCGTCCGCCCGCGCCGTCGCCAGCAGTTCCTCAGCGTGTGCCCGGGCCGTCTCCGAGTCCTCCTGGCCGGCCAGCATCCGGGACAGTTCCCGAATGCGCTCCTCGCCCTCCAGGACCTTCACCCCGGACCGTGTCACCGACCCGTCGTTCGTCTTCTCCACCAGCAGTTGGCGGTCGGCGAACGCCGCCACCTGGGGCAGGTGGGTGACGACCACGACCTGCGCGGTCTTCGCGAGCCGGGCCAGCCGGCGGCCGATCTCGACCGCCGCCTTGCCGCCGACGCCCGCGTCGACCTCGTCGAACAGATAAGTCGGCACGGGGTCCGTTCCGGCGAAGACGACCTCCACCGCGAGCATCACACGCGAGAGCTCACCGCCGGAGGCGCCCTTGGCGATGGGCCGCGGCGGCGCACCGGGGTGAGGGGCGAGCAGCAACTCGACTTCGTCGACGCCCGACGGCCCGTACGCGACCGTACGGCCGCCGACCTCGATGCCGTCGGAATCCTCCGTCTGCCGGATCTCGAACGACACGCGCGCGTGGGGCATCGCGAGCGAGGCCAGCTCGGCGGTCACGGCGGCGGCGAACCGTTCGGCTGCCTCCGTGCGGGCGTCCGTCAACGCCTGGGCGAGGCCGCCCAGCTCGCTGCGCAGGGCGTCCCGCTCGACGGTCAGTTCCCCGATCCGTTCGTCGTCGCCGTCGAGCTCGGTCAGCCGTGCGGCGCTCTGCTCGGCCCAGGCGAGGACGGCGCCCATGTCCTGCCCGTACTTGCGGGTCAGTGCGGTGAGCGCGGCCCGCCGCTCCTCGACGGCGGCCAGCCGCAGCGGGTCGGCGTCCAGGTCGTCGGCGTACCCGGCCAGCTCGCCGGCCACATCGCCGAGCAGGATCCCGACCTCCGCGATCCGGTCGGCGAGCCCGGCCAGCGCCGGATCGTGCGACCGCACCGTTTCCAGGGCCCGGTGTGCGCCCGCGACCAGTGTGGCCGCGTCGACGCCCTCGGGATCCTCCGGATTGCCCGCGAGGGCGGCGTGCGCGGCTGTCGCGGCCGACGCGAGTTCCTCCGCGTGCCCGAGCCGCTCGGCCTCCTCGGCCAGCTCCACGTCCTCGCCCGCCCGCGGCTCCACGGCCGCGATCTCGTCGAGCCCGAAGCGCAGCATGTCGGCTTCCTGGGCCCGCTCACGGGCGCGCGTGGTGATCTCCTCCAGTTCCACGGACACGGTCCGTAGTCGCCGGTAGGCCTCCGTGTACTTGGTGAGCGGCACGGCGACGGCGTCTCCCGCGTACCGGTCGAGCGCCTGCCGCTGCCGGGACAGCTTGAGCAGCCCCTGCTGGTCGGTCTGACCGTGCACGGCGACCAGTTCGTCGGCCAGCTCGGCAAGCATGCCGACGGGCACCGAACGACCGCCCAGATGGGCCCGTGAGCGTCCCTCGGCGGAGACGGTACGGCTGATGAGCAGGGCCCCGTCGTCGAGCTCGGCTCCCGCCTCTTCGGCGCGTACGACGGCGGAGGCGCCCTCGCGCATGGCGATCCGCCCCTCCACGACCGCGTTCTTCGCGCCGATCCGTACGAGCGCCGCATCCGCGCGCCCGCCGAGCAGCAGACCGAGACTGGTGACGACCATGGTCTTGCCCGCACCCGTCTCACCGGTCACGGCGGTGAAGCCGGGCGACAGCTCGACGACCGCGTCGTCGATGACTCCGAGTGACCGTATCCGCATCTCCTCCAACACGGAGAAGACCTTACGAGGTCGAGCGGGGGATGTGCGAGCGGCCCTTGTCACCCTGGGGAGGTAACCGCGTTCGCCGGGCTACCGAGGGCGCCCCCGCCACCCCGAAACCGGCAAGGCGAACTTGGCCACCAGCCGGTCCGTGAACGACGCGTGGTGCAGCCGGGCCAGGCGCACCGGCACCGCCCCGCGCCGCACCTCGACCCGCGCCCCCTGCGGCAGCTCCACCATCCGCCGCCCGTCGCACCAGAGCACCCCGTGCGGGGTGTCCGGCTGCACCTCCACGGCGAGCACGGAGTCCGGCGAGGTCACCAGCGGCTTGGCGAACAGTGCGTGGGCGCTGATCGGCACCAGGAGCAGGGCCTCCACCTCCGGCCACACCACGGGTCCGCCGGCGGAGAAGGCGTACGCGGTCGACCCGGTGGGGGTGGCGCACACGATGCCGTCGCAGCCGAACCCGGTCACCGGCCGCCCGTCGATCTCCAGGACGACCTCCAGGAGCTTCTCGGCGGAGACCTTCTGCACGGCCGCCTCGTTGAGCGCCCAGTCGACGTGCACGATGTCGCCGTTCCGGTGCACGACGACGTCGACGGTCATGCGCTCCTCGACCTCGTACGCCTTCATCACCACCCGGTCGACGACCCGGTCGAGGTCGTCCCGCTCGGCCTCGGCGAGGAAGCCGACCCGGCCGAGGTTGACGCCGAGCATCGGCACCCCGGAGGCGCGGGCGAACTCGGCGCCGCGCAGCAGGGTGCCGTCACCGCCGAGCACTATGAGCAGCTCGCACCCGTCGAGACACCGGGGAGTGGCCTCCTTGACCAGCTCCACCTCCTCCGGCAGCGGCAGGTCGGCCGCCTCGGCCGCCAGGACGCGCACGCCGATCCCGCACCGCAGCAGCCCCTTGACCACGAGTTCGGCGCTGCGAATGGCCGCGGGCCGCCCGGTGTGGGCGAGTAGGAAAACAGTACGAGCTCGGTTCTGTGTCACCGCGGCCCCTCCGCCACTGCACGGTCTACGTCGGCCGGGTCCAGCGCTGGTGCTCCGGCTCGCAGCCACAGAAAGTACTCGACGTTGCCGGAAGGTCCGGGCAGCGGACTCGCCGTCACGCCGTTCACCCCGAGCCCCAGTTCCGCGGCCCGTTCGGCCACCCCGCGCACGGCCTCGGCGCGCAACTGCGGGCTGCGGACCACACCGCCGCTGCCCAGCCGTTCCTTCCCCACCTCGAACTGCGGCTTGACCATCATCACCAGGTCGGCGTCCGGCTTCGTGCACCGCACCAGGGCGGGCAGCACCAGTCCGAGCGGGATGAAGGACAGGTCTCCCACGACAAGGTCCACGGGCTCCCCGTCGATCGCTTCGAGCGTCAGTTCGCGTACGTTCGTACGGTCCTTGACGGTGACGCGCTCATCGCTCTGGAGAGACCAGGCGAGTTGCCCGTATCCGACGTCGACGGCGACGACGTGGGCGGCACCCGCGCGCAGCAGGACGTCCGTGAAGCCTCCGGTGGAAGCGCCGGCGTCGAGTGCCCGCCGCCCCTCGACCTTCAGGCCCTGCGGTACGAAGGCCTGCAGGGCGCCGGCGAGCTTGTGGCCGCCGCGCGAGACGTAGTCGGGGTCGCTGTCGTCCTGGACGACCACGATGGCGGCCGCGGTCTCCACCTGTGTGGCGGGCTTGGTCGCGACGGTCTTGTCGACGGTCACCCGGCCGGCGGCGATCAGCTGGCTGGCGTGTTCGCGCGAGCGCGCCAGCTTACGACGAACCAGCTCCGCGTCGAGACGGCGGCGTGCGACTCCTGCCACGTTCGGTTCAGCTCCTGTTTCCGGTTCCGAGAGGCCGTGGGGGCGCCGGAGGTCCCGGGCGGGCGTCGAGCGCGGTGAGCGCGTCGCGCAGCCCCCTGTGTACATCCTCGTACACCTCGAGGTGTCCGTCCGTGGCGAGGTGGTCCACGTCGGCCAGTCGCTCCAGCCAGGTGTCGACATCGGCGTTGCCGGTGGGGGTCCGGGGCACGTTCAGGGGCGCGGTGGCGGGCCGGGGCGGTGGCTCCGCGAGTGCCGCGTTCTGGGGAGCACCGGTCTCCGGGACAGAGTCGCTCATGCCTCGACGCTACCGTTCCTCGGCAGGGAGCAGGGGGGAGTCCGCGCACTGGCACGCCCGAACGGTCGGGAGCCCTGCCGACCAGGCCATCGAGCGAAAGCGGGCGCTGAGGTACCGTCGCTCCCGATGGCGACGATCGAGGAGTGCCGCAGCGCACTCGACAAACTTTCGGACAACCTGGCGGGTGCCGACGGGGACGTACGCACGGCCGCGTCCCTGGACCGCTCGCTGAGCTGCCGTATCACCGACCTGGACATCACCTTCGTCGGCCGCCTCAGGGGCGGCCGGATCGAGGTTCTGGACACGCTCCCGGGGCCTCCGTCCGAGAAGGCCCAGATAAGGCTGACCATGACCGGCGACGACCTGGTGGCGATGGTCGCCGGCGAACTGAACTTCGCGAAGGCCTGGGGCTCGGGCCGGGTGAAGCTGGAAGCCGGCCTGTGGGATCTGCTCCGGCTCAGGAAGCTCCTTTAGCGACCACGCGGGCACGTGCCGTGCGTGCGGCGGGGATCACCAGTGGCGTGCCGGTCTCCGGGTCGTCGATGACCTGGCAGCGCATCCCGAAGACCTCCTCGACCAGCCCTGCCGTGACGATGTCGTTCGGCGCCCCCTCCGCGATGACCCGACCGTCGCGCAGCGCGATGAGGTGGGTGGCGTACCGGGCGGCGTGGTTGAGGTCGTGCAGGACGGCGACCAGTGTGCGTCCCTGTTCCTCGTGCAGTTCGGCGCACAGGTCGAGCACGTCGATCTGGTGCTGGATGTCGAGGTAGGTGGTCGGCTCGTCGAGCAGCAGCAGCGGGGTCTGCTGGGCGAGCGCCATGGCGATCCACACCCGCTGTCGCTGACCGCCGGAGAGTTCGTCCACGTACCGGTCGGCCAAGTCGGCGACGCCCGTGTGCGCCATCGACTCCCGTACGACCCGCTCGTCCTCGTCCGACCACTGACGCAGGAGCCCCTGGTGCGGATAGCGGCCTCGGCCCACGAGTTCGCCGACCGTGATCCCCTCGGGCGCGACCGCTGACTGCGGCAGCAGGCCCAGGGTCCGCGCGACCTGCTTGGCGGGCAGCGTCTGGATGACCTGCCCGTCCAGCAGCACCCGTCCCCGGGACGGTTTGAGCATCCGGGACAGGGCGCGCAGCAGCGTGGACTTGCCGCAGGCGTTGGGGCCGACGATCACGGTGAAGGAGTTGTAGGGGATCTCCACGGACAGTTGCTCCGCGATCACGCGCTGGTCGTAGGCGAGGGTGACGTCGTCGGCCAAGAGACGGTTCACCGTGCTCCTCACGTTCTTCTTGTCTTCGTCCGGCCGTCCGGCCTGATTTCTCCCCGGCGCTCTGTCCGGTCCGCTCACGGTGTTCATATCCGGCCCGCCCGACGCTCGGAGACCAGCAGCCACAACAGGTAGCCGCCGCCGAGGATCCCGGTCACCACGCCCACGGGCAGCTGGTCCGCGCCGAAGAGCCGCTGTGAGGCCCAGTCGGCGACGATCAGCAGGGTGGCGCCCATGGCCATGGAAGGCACCAGGTTCGGCCCGGGCCTGGGGGCACCTCCCGCGCCCTTGAGGCAGCGGACGAGGGTCAGCCGACGGGCGAGTTGGGGGGCGGTGAGTGCCACGAACCCGACCGGGCCCGCGGCTGCGGTGGCGCCTGCGGTCAGCAGCACGGCGGACACCATCAGCAGCAGCCGTACGCGCTCCACGCGCACACCGAGGGCGTACGCGACGTCGTCGCCCATCTCCGTCACCCGCAGCGCGCGTACGTGGCCGAGGACAAGCGGTACGAGGACGGCGTACAGCCCGAGCAGGGGCCAGACCTGGTCCCAGTCACGGCCGTTGAGGGAACCGGTCATCCAGACGACCGCGCGGGCCGCGTCGACGATGTCGGCCTTCGTGAGCAGATAGCCGTTGACCGCCGTGACGACCGCGGAGACGCCGATGCCGACCAGGACGAGACGGTAGCCGTGCACGCCCCGCTTCCAGGCGAGCAGATAGATGGCCAGTCCGGTCGCCAGTCCGCCGGCCAGCGCGCCGAGGGCGACCTGGGTGGCGGTTCCGGAGAACAGTACGATCACGACGAGCGCTCCGGCCGTGGAGCCCTGCCCGACACCGAGCACGTCCGGGCTGCCCAGTGGATTGCGGGAGAGGGACTGGAACAGCGCGCCGCCAAGCCCGAGCGAGGCGCCGACCAGCAGTCCGACGAGCACGCGCGGCAGCCGCAGTTCGGTGACGACGAACTCCTGTCGCGCGTCGCCGCCTCCGGCCAGCGCCCTGAGGACGTCCCCGGCCGGGATCGAGAAGTCGCCGGTGCCGATGAGCGCGACGCTCGCGGCGAGCGCGGCCAGCAGGAGCAGGACGACGACCGTGAGGGTGCGCGGGTCGAACCGGACGGACAGCCCGCCGCGGGTGCGCAGGGTGCGGGTGGTCTTCACAGCTGGGCCGTCCTGCGTCGTCGTACGAGGAAGACGAAGACCGGGCCGCCGATGACCGCGGTCACGATGCCGACCTGGAGTTCGGCGGGACGGGCGACGATGCGGCCGATGACGTCGGCGCCGAGCAGCAGTACGGGCGACAGGACGGTCGCGTACGGCAGGATCCAGCGCAGGTCGGGTCCGGTGAAGGACCGTACGGCGTGCGGGACCATCAGCCCGACGAACACGATCGGCCCGCAGGCGGCGGTCGCGGCTCCGCACAGCAGGGTGGCGGCGGCCATCGACAGCGCGCGGGTGCGGCCCGGGCTCGCGCCGAGGGCTCGAGCGGTGTCGTCGCCCATCGCCACGGCGTTCAGCGGCCTGGCGAGTGCCAGTGCGAGTACCGTTCCGACCGCGAAGAACGGCAGGACCTGCCGGATGGTCTCACCGTTGGCCGAGGCCAGCGATCCGACCATCCAGAAGCGCATCCTGCCGAGCGCCGCCCCGTCCATGATCATTACGGCCTGGAGATAGCCGTAGAGCGCGGCGCTGATCGCGGTGCCGGCGAGCGCGAGCCGCACAGGTGTGGCGCCCCGGCTGCCGCCGAGGAACCAGACCAGCGCCCCGACGAGGGCCGCGCCGAGGAAGGCGAACCACACGTAGCCGCGCAGGCTGGTCACACCGAAGTACGTGATCGCGGTGACGACCGCAGCGGACGCGCCCGCGTTGATGCCCAGCAGTCCCGGATCGGCCAGCGGGTTGCGGGTGAGTGCCTGCAGGACGGCGCCCGCCAGGCCGAGCGCGGCGCCGGCGAGCAGCCCGAGGACCGTCCGCGACAACCGGTCGCGGACCACGACATCGGAGTACGTCCCGGAGTCGTGGAACAGGCCGTGCCAGACCTGGTCCGGCGGAAGCTCTTTCGCCCCGATCGCGATGCCGGCCAGCGCGACGAGAGCCAGGAGCACGACCGAGGCGAGGAGCCCGAAGCCCCTTGTCGCCCGGCGGATCGGGGGCGCGGGGGCGGTAGCCGCGCACGATTCGGAAGGACTGTCGACCAACACGCAGTTAGGTTAGCCTACCCTCACCAATGCTCACGGCTCCCGGTCAAATACCGGGGGACCCGCCCTCCATGCCTCACAGCCCCAGGCGAGCCAGCGCCTTTCCCCCGTCCAGCCCGCAGGAGCCCTCGCCCGCCGCTGTCCAGGCCACCGCGCACAGCGCCCGCAGACCGTCCAGGGCCTCGCCCTCACCGGCCAGTTCCAGCCGCTCCTTCCCCGCGGTCGCCGTCCAGCCTCCGCAGCGGAACCCGCCGTCGGCCTGGGCGACCTGTGGCTGCCCGGTCAGCATGCCGCGCAGGTCGGCATCGATGTAGGCCGGCCGGTGGTGCGGCGGCGCGGCGAGCAGTTGGGCACCGTCGGTCACTCCCGTGAGGACGAGCAGCGAGTCGACCTCGCCGTTGAACGCTCCCTCGATGTCCGTGTCCAGCCGGTCCCCGACCACCAGGGGTCGCTCGGCTCCGGTGCGCAGGATCGTCTCGCGGTGCATAGGTGGCAGTGGCTTGCCCGCCACCTGTGGCTCGGCGCCGGTCGCGATGCGTACGACCTCCACGGCCGCCCCGTTGCCCGGTGCGATGCCGCGCGCGCTCGGGATCGTCAGATCGGTGTTCGACGCGAACCAGGGCACCCCTCGCGCGATGGCGTAGCACGCCTCCGCGAACCGCCCCCAGGCCAGCTCGGGTCCGCCATATCCCTGCACCACGGCCACCGGATCGTCGTCGGCCGACTCGACGGGCACCAGGCCCCGCTCCCGCAGCGCGACCCGCAGCCCCTCGCCGCCGATGACCAGGACGCGCGATCCGGCGGGCAGTTGCTCACTGATGAGCCGGGCGACGGCCTGCGCGGAGGTGATGACGTCCGAGGCCTGTGTCGGTATCCCCAGTTCCGTGAGGTGTGCGGCCACCGCGTTCGGCGTTCGCAGCGCGTTGTTCGTGACGTACGCCAGGTGCATACCGCCCGCGCGGGCGATGCCGAGTGACTCCACGGCATGCGCGATCGCGTGGCCGCCCGCGTACACCACCCCGTCCAGGTCGAGCAGTGCGGTGTCGTACGCCTCGCTCAGGGGCCGCGCGCTTTCCTCGGGCCATGTCCTGACGGTCTGGCTCATTCCGCATCGCTCCTCGCTCTTTCTCTTTCTCCGATCATCGCTCATGGCGCTGACGCACTTACGATGCATCAATGAACACTGTGGTCCCCGGGGACGTATCGGAGCACATGGGCCTCGACCTGGCCCCCTTCCGGGGGCTGCGCTACGACCCACGCCGCGTCGGCAGTCTCGCGGCGGTCACCTCTCCGCCGTACGACGTCGTCGTTCGCCCGGACGGGCTGCTTCATCTGGAGTCGGCCGACCCGTACAACATCGTCCGGCTGATACTGCCGCAGGCCAACACTCCGGCGGCCCGCAATCAGCAGGCGGCGGACACTCTGCGCCGCTGGCTGTCCGAGGGCATCCTGGCGGCGGACGACGAGCCGGGCCTGTACGTCTACGAACAGCGTGGTGAGGGGCTGCTGCAGCGCGGTGTCATAGGCGCCCTTCGGGTCTCGAAGCCCTCGGACGGCGTCGTCCTGCCCCATGAGGACGTCATGCCGCATGTGATCGCGGACCGGGCGGCCCTGATGCGCGCGACCTCCGCCAACCTGGAACCCCTTCTCCTGACGTACCGGGGCAATGGCTCCGAGGCCGGTACGGGGGCCGTCATCGAGCGCACCACGGAGGGCGAGCCCCTGCTGCACACCACGACGGAGGACGGCTTCCGCCACCGTCTCTGGGCGGTCACGGATCCCGCCGACCTGGCCGAGATCCAGACGGACCTGGCCAGGCACCAGGCGCTGATCGCGGACGGCCATCACCGCTGGGCCACGTATCTGCGTCTGCGCGACGAGCATGCTTCTCCCAGTCCCTGGGACTACGGCCTGGTCCTCCTGGTGGACACTGCCCGCTACCCGCTCCGGGTCCGTGCGATCCACCGCCTCCTGCACCGCCTCCCCGTGGCCGAGGCGCTGTCCGCGCTCACGGGCCTGTTCCGCGTACGCGATCTGCGTGTCCCACTGGCCAAGGCCCTGGAGGTACTCGCGGACGCGGCCTACGTCGGCAACGCCTTCCTGCTGGCGGGCGACGGCACCTTCCATCTGGTCGACCGGCCGAATCCGGATCTGCTGGCCCGTACGATCCCGGCGGACCACCCGGAGGCCTGGCGCACTCTGGACGCGACGGTCCTGCACGCGACGCTCCTGGAGCATGTGTGGCACATCCCGGAGGACTCGCCGGAGCACATCGCCTATATCCACGACACGGCTGCCACGGTCGAGAAGGCGGAGCGTGACGGTGGCACGGCCGTGCTGATGCATCCGGTCCGCGAGGAGGTGGTGCGGGAGTTGGCCCGTCAGGGCGTGACGATGCCGCGCAAGTCGACGTCGTTCGGTCCGAAGCCGGCGTCGGGGCTGGTGCTGCGGGCACTGACGTCCTGACACGCTCCCGCGCATCCCGAAACGCGACGGGGCGGGATCCTTGCCCGGATCCCGCCCCGTCGTGTGGTGAGGGTCAGCTCTCGTTGTCCTCGGAGCCGTTTTCCCCGGTGCCTTCGGTGTCCGCCTCGGGCGAGGACTCGCCGTTCGCTTCCTGGGCGTTCTCGTGGTTGGCGCTTTCGTCGAGCGCGTCGACGAACTCCACGCCGTCCAGTTCGGCGAGCCGGTCGGAGGCGTCGGTGCTGCCGTCCTTGTCCGACTCGACGGTCTTGGCGAACCACTCGCGTGCCTCGCCTTCCCGTCCGGCGGCGAGGAGCGCGTCGGCGTACGCGTACCGCAGCCGCGCGGTCCAGGGCTGCACGGAGGTGGAGGCCAGCTCCGGGCTCTGCAGTGTCACGATGGCGGCGTCGAGCTGCCCCATGTCCCGGCGCGCGCCGGCCGCGACGAGCCGCATCTCGACCTGACCGGCCTTGTCGAGCTTGTGCACGTCGGGCGCACCGGCCATCTCCAGCGCCTTCTCGGGCCGGCCGAGGCCGCGCTCGCAGTCGGCCATGACGGGCCACAGTTCGACGTTGCCGGTCATGCGCCGGGCCGCCCGGAACTCGGCGAGGGCCTCGCCGTACTTCTGGTTGGCGTATGCGGCGAAACCGGCCGCCTCACGCACAGCGGCGACACGGGACGCGAGGCGCAGCGCCACCTTGGAGTACCCGTAGGCACGCTCGGGGTCCTCGTCGATGAGCTTGGCGATCATCACCAGGTTCCTGGCGACGTCCTCGGCAAGGGTCTTGGGCAGGCTCTGCAGCTCCTGCCGTACGTCCTTGTCGATCTCCTCGCCGGTGACGTCCTCGGGGATCGGCAGCCGCTTGATCGGCTCGCGGTCGCGGTCACGCTCTTCGCGGAACCGGCCGCCGTCGCGCCGGTCGTCGCGTCCCCGGAAGCCACCGGGGCGGCCGCCGCGGTCGTCGCGACGGGGGCCGCGGAAGCCGCGGTCGTCACGTCCACGGAAGCCACCGCGCTCACCGCGGCTGTCTTCACGACGGAAGCCACCGCGCTCACCACGGTCGCTGTCGCGGCGCTCGTCGCGGCGGCCGTAGCCACCACGCTCGTCATCACGACGGGGAGCAGGGCGGTCGCCCTCGCGACGGAAACCACGGTCACGGTCATCACCACGACGCTCGTCACGGCGACCGTAGCCACC